>JAJUIT010000099.1 GCA_029267465.1 Synergistaceae bacterium | reverse complement strand
GTGGCCGACCGGCATTTCGGTGACGACCATCTCCGGGTCGAGGTCCACGCCGAGAGCGGAAATGGCCTTCTTCGCCCGTTCGCGCAGGTGGGGGCGGTCGAGGGTTTCGAGGCGGTTGCCGAACACTTCGACGAGGAGGTTGTACTTGGTGGATTCGCGGTTCAGAAGGATGTTTTCAGTCGCGGTGAACCCCGGGATGAGGGAGAACTCCTGGTGGACGTACCCGATCCCCGCATCCAGCGCGTCCAGCGGGTCCTGGAAACGGACCTCCTTGCCATCCAGGAGGATTTTCCCCTCGAAACCGCCGGTCTGGCTGATGACCGGCATCCCGAAAAGGATGTTCATGAGGGTGCTCTTTCCCGCGCCGTTTTCACCCACCAGGCCCAGGATCTGACCCTTTTCGAGCGAGAACGAAACGTCGGAAAGAACCCGGTTGCCGAAGTACTCTTTCCCGATATGCTCCATTCTCAGAAGCGGCGTTGTTTCCATTGCCTTCGGATCACCTCTCTTGGTTGGAGACGGCGGCCTTTTCCGGTTTCATTCCGAAACGGCCCAATCCACAATACCACAAACCGCCGGATTCACCGGCAATCGGGCCGGCAAGCCAGCGCTGGCAGCGGTACGGCCGAGTCGGAACGAACGGCCCCGATCGCTCGCGCGCAAAGGAACAAAGGCGCGAGGAGTAATATACCAAAGAAATTTCTACCGCTCAACCCGAAGCGTTTCTTCGGGGAAACGCATGGGAAGGAGAAAGGTTCGAACAGGAAAAGCACCCGGTTGCCATTCTGTTTATTTTCGAAATGATTTTATTATCCGTTGGTTCTTAGGTGATTGCTGACTTGGCCCTTGTTCCTGTTGCTGTTGTGGCGAAATCAGTGATAATATTTTGAACCAGGGAATTCCCGTGAAATTCCACAGAAAGAAAAAAGGAGGGATTGCGAAATGAAACGAATGCTGGTTTCCGGACTCATCCTCTCGCTTTTGATGATTGCAGGAAGCGCTTTTGCCGAGGCGACAGGCAGCAGCGTCGAAACCCAGTTCAACCTGGCCCAGAAGTTCATGGAACGCGCCGGGCTGGTGGGAACCCCCCCGGCGGAAGAACCGGCTCCAGAGGAAGAGCCCGCCGCCGAACCGGCCGAGGAACCGACAGAGGATCCGGCGGCCGAAGAGGAAAGCGTGGAGGAAACCATGCCCCAGGAAATCGCCGCGATGGTCGCGGAGCGGCATGCCTTCATCGGCTGGGCAAAGATGAACGGTCTTCCGGCCAGCCGCAACATCCAGAACCAGGAACTCTGGGGAACCGTCTGGGGCAGCGTGAAAGAGCAGGTTGCGGCGGGGGTCACGGTCCAGGAAGCGATGGCGGCGGTTCAGGCCGGGCTCACGGAAGAACAGCTCGGGACCCTGGAAAGCCTGAAGGAGACTCCCCCAGGGAAGCTTGAGAAAGCAAAGAAAGGCGCGTCGGGAGAGGAAGAAGTTTCCTCCGCGGCCTCGGCCGGCACCGGGAAGGGCAAAGGCAAGGGAGAAGGAAAGGGAAGCGGCGGAGGAAAGGGAGAGGGCAAGGGAGAAGGCAAGGGCGGCAAAAACAAGTAGAAGAGGAAAAGATCGCTTCGGGGCAAAAACAAGGGAGGCCGGGAAATCCCGACCCCCCTTGTTTTTGCCCGGCTTTCGCTACTTCTTGATCTTGAAGTACTTCTCGGGGACGACGACCTTCGTCATGCCCAGGTAGCCCTTGCCGAAGACGTAGGTGTCCTGGTAGACGAGGAAGTAGTTCTTCTTCTTGACGCCGGTGCCCACGTCGGTGTAGTTGCTGGCGTTCCAGCTGGCGCCCGGGGTGTACTTCTCGTAGGCGGCAAGCAGGGCCTTCATGTCGCCCAGCTTCGCCTTCTTCTCGACGATGCGCTTTCCGTACTCGCCGAGCCCGGCCGTGGTGGTGTAGCCGTAGGAGTAGGCCCAGGTGCCCATGCGGCCCTTTCCGCCGGCCTTGATGACCGCCTGCTCAACCTTTTTCAGGATGGCGGGCCAGTTGCCCTGCTCCTTGGAGAGGTCGATGCCCAGCGCTCCGGGATAGCCCATCAGCGGGGAGGGCAGGTCAGCTTCCACGAAGAAGCCTCCCAGCTTGGCAACCTGCTTCAGGAGGGGTTCCGTCTGGGCGTCGTTGGTGCAGAAGAACGCGGTCTTCTTGCCGTACTTGGCCAGCCAGGCGGGAACCTTTTCGAGGATGAACTGCTGCGCACCGGCAACACCGACGTCGCTGGTCGGGTCCGGGGCGGTCTCGAAGGCGAACTTCAGGCCGAGGTCCTTGCACGCCTGCTCCATGATGGCGCGGCGGCGGGAAAGCAGCTCGTAGCTCATGTGGCGGGGGAAGGAGATGTGGACGAAGGTATCGGCGCCCATCTTCTTGGCGGCGGCGATGATGAGGTAGCCGCGGGCCACGTTGTCGGCGTTGACGGCGATGTGCGCCACGGAGCCGATGACGTTCGGGTCTTCGTGCGGCTCACCGGCCAGGAGAAGGATGTCGGGCCTCTTCTCCTTGACGCGGCGGAAGGCCTCGGTGGTTCCCGGGATGGCCTGGTTGACCACGATGACCTTCATCTTCGGGTCGTCGGCAAGGCCGACGATCTGGCTGATGGTCGTCTCCATCTCGGACATGAAGTTGTCGGGATAGGTGATGTGCTTGATCATTCCGCCCTTCGCGACGTCCCCGTAATTCTTGATCAGGGCTTCGGCACCGCGAAGGTCATCCTCAGACTGGGACACGGTCCCGGTGACGACGCCGATGTGGAACGGCGCCGCAGCCAGGGCGGTACCGGCCATGAGAGCCAGGAGCGCGAATGCAGCGAGCAGCAGTGATGCTTTTCTCATGTACCTTTGACCCCCTTCTTAAGTTTTTGTGACCGCCAATAATATATCAGCTGAACACCAAGTTTTCAACGGCAAAATGAAACGGGGGACTGAATCCGGTTCAGTCCCCCGCAACTTTTTGCGTCTACCCTTCGACCTTGATCTCCCTGGCGCTCTCCCACAGGCCGTGGATGTTGCAGTAGGAGGCGGCGATGAGCATGCCCGGTGCCGTGATCTTCATGGCGACCTTCGCGTGAGGCTCGGTGTAGACCGGGCCCTTGTTGGGGCCGTCCACGGACTCCCCGTGGACCGTGAACTCGACGTTGGCGACCTCGAAGGGGAACTTCCCGCCCTCGGGCATGAAGTACAGCTTGATCCAGCGGATATGGTGCTCCGTGGTGTTCGGGTGGGGGATTTCCTTTCCCACGCTGAGGTCGACGACGAACTTCTCCCCGGCCTTCACGGTTTCCGGGGCCTCGATCACCGGGGAGTGCTTTTCGGTTTTCCAGTCGGCGCTCTTGATGATGTGCTCGAACTTCATCTCTGCAATCCCTCCTTTTCCATCGACAATCACGGTAAACTGTCTCGGTGCTTAAAATACCCTTTTCGGGCACTTTCTGTCAATCAGCGTACGTTTTGAAAGAAAGTGCCTTCAATGTTCGGGGATCCGCAAGACTCCCGTGGACAGGGGATCACGGATGGCTCAAAATGGGGAGAGGAAGAGGAGGGGTGGAACATGAAACGAAATCCGAAAGCGGGTTTTCTGGCCGTTTTCATCGCCCTGGCGGTCGCGACGGCCTTCCTGGCCTCGGGGGCCGCTTCTGCCGAAGCCCAGGGAATTTCTCTTTCCAACGAGGGCCGCGCCGCGCTGTTGAAAGCCGCCCTGGAGCGGAAGTTCTCCCCCCAGTCGATGGAAGTCCGCCTGGAAGGCGGCCCCGACGCGAAAGGGTTCGTGAAGCGTGCCGTGGTGCGGGCAAAGGGAGCGGTGATCGACCGCCTCCGGGTGGAAAGCCTCGTCATGGAGGCTTCGGACCTGCAGTTCAACCCTCCCGAGGAATGGGACAAAAAGCTCGAGGTGAAGAGCGCCGGGGAGACCCGAAGCCGGGGCGTGATCCTGGAGAAGGACATCAACGCCGCCATGGCCGAATCGGTGAAAGGCGACAAGAAGTGGAAAAGCATCCGCATGGACCTGTCGCCCCGGCAGATCAAGGCCGTGGGAGTGTACGAGACGTATTTCCTGTTCAAGCTGCACCTGGTGGTGAAGCTGACGGGAAGGCTGGATGCTTCGCCCGACGGCAAGCAGATCTTCATCCGGGACTACAGGCTGAACGTGAGCGGCCTGACGATGCCCCAGGGGCTAACGGAGGACGTGATCGAGAAGGTGCAGCCGATCATCGACTTTCGGGAGTCCGTGTTCCCCGTTTCCGTGAAGAAGATCGTGATGGACGAGAACTCGATCTCGTTCGTGAGCGATCCGCCGCCTTTGACGGACGCCTCACCAGTTCCCTGAGAGGATTTCCGCCTCCAGGGCATCGATTTCTTCGCGGTCGGAAGGTTCCAGGCGGGCTCGAAGTTCCTCGCGGTGCCGAAGGCCCGCCGCTTCCCGGCTTTCCCCCGCGGCGGCCTCCCCCCAGGAGATTTTTCGCTTGCCCTCGTACAGGTCCAGGTCCAGGATGCGCTTGCCGTCGGCGGCGTATTCCAGTCCCATCAGGATCCGCTTGACCGCCTCCGGCTTCATGGGCGTGACCATCTTCAGGCTGTAGCATTTCAGCTCGAGCAGCACCCGCGCGAAATCCCGGCTCCATCCCTCCCCCACCACGAGCCCGATCTCCAGGGCCTCCAGGACCCGCATGATCCGCCGGTAGTGCAGGTCGTACAGGCCGTACTTGTCGTACAGGCGCAGCTCGATGGACCGCAGCGAGCGATCCGAAAGCCCCGAGGCGACGAAGCGGACGATGCCCCGCTGGAGCTTGCGGAAGGCGGCCTGGGGGCGGAGGGGAAGAAGAAGGGCCCTGGGGTGAAGCCCCGATGGCGGAACGGGCGCATTCAGGGGGAGGGGGGTGAAGAAGACGGAGGTCCCCCTGCCCTGCAGCCAGGCCTCCACGTCGGTGCACCGGATCTCGGAAGCGCCGAATTCGTCCCGGATGAGGTCGACGATCCGGTCGGCGTCCCCGAAAGTGCGGATGATCAGGCCGCCCGCGCGGCATTCGGCCCGGTTCAGGATAGCGGCGATCCGGTCGTTGATGAGCCCGCAGAACAGTTCCTCGGGAGGTTCGTGGATCACGAAGAAGCCGCTTTCCGGCAGGCTTTTGCCGATTGTTCGCCCGTAGCGGGTCTCTCGCAGGAGGACGAGCGTGTCGCCGCCCCCGGCTGCGCGCATGGCTTCTTCCATGGCATGGGCCTTGAGCTGGAGGCGCTTTTCCAGGTAAAGCCGGACATCCGCCCCGTATTCGGTTTCCAGGATCAGGACCCGCGGGCCGCCCCGCAGGAGCGACAGCATCTGCGTTTCCCCCTTTCCCCGTCTTAAAGGCCAATCTTCCGCTTTTTCTGGCGCGCGTCGTGCACCGCCCGGGGATAGTCGAAGGAATGAACGGCGCGGCGCTTTAGGTCCAGGACCCGGATCTTCACGTTGCCGTTGAGGTCCTGGCGCCCATCGGCGTCCGGCGGCAGCACGCTGGTGTCGTGCCCGTAAAGGCCGAAGTCGGCGGGATCCTCCGAAACGCATTTCCACAGGTCCTCGGGCCGGTGGGCGGCAGCGATCCGCAATCCCTCGAGCTCCATCCGGAGGCAGCGCTCGAAGGCCAGGAACCGTGCGCTGTAGGAGGCGCAGAGGGCCTTCACGACTGAAAAATCATCGTGGTTTCCCATGACGAGGAAGATGCGGTCGGCGGATGTCGCTTGCAGGACCGAAAACAGGGACTGGACCCTCGAAGCGTACAGTTTCACATCCGGCGAAGGAGAGCGAAGCTTGATCTCGTCGGCGAGGTCCCCGGTGTGAACGATGAAGCGGGGCTTGACGGCTTGGGCGATCCGGCCGAGGTCGGGGTAAAAAAGGGAAGGAGTGTCAGAAACATGCAGGAGGCTCGAGCCGATGCCAAGGACTTCCGGCGGCACTGCCGCGGCTTTTGCCAGGCAGGCCAGTGCCCGGCGAAGCGCTTCTTTCACGGGTGAAGTCTCAGGGGGAAGCGGCCGAGGCTGCCAGGGTGGCAAGGTCGTTTTTGAGCGTCCGGTAGGCAGAGAGGACCTTTTCCACGTAGCCGGAATTTCCGCCGACGTACTTTTTCAGCGATTTGGACAGGTCGCCCCCGGCGGACTTGTGGTAGCAGGAGAAGATCCAGGCACCCGCCAGGATGTTGTTCCGGGGGTCAAACAGGTCCTTGACGGTCCGGATTTCGGGGAAAGCCGTGGGGAGGTTTTTCTCGTGGGCCTTCCAGTTGACCTGCATGAGACCGATATTGGACCGGTTTTTCGCGGAGGCATTGGCCCTGGACTCCCGGACGAGGATGGAGGCCACCACCAGCGGATCGATGCCAAAAAGTTTCCCGGCATCGAGGACATGGCTGGCGTAGCGCTCTGCCTTTTCGGCCCCGAGGTTCTTGTTGATGCGGGTGAAGAGGGCCGCGATGGCCTTTCGCTGGGCCGTCACGAGGGGAGGCTCAAGGGGAGCCGGCGCCGCCTCCAGAACGGCGGGGTCCTCGGAAACGACCGCCGGAGGGGAGCCTGGATCGTAGAGGGGCGGCGTGTCCAGTTCCTCTCCCGAGGCAAGGCCCGCTGGGAGGGTGAAGAAAACAAGGAGAAGCAGAACGGTCAGGGCGTGTTTCATCATGCATCCCGCCTTTCGCTAAAAAAAGATAACCTCTCGAGGAGGACTTGGCAACCCCCCCTGCCGAATGCCGCTCTGCGCCGCATCCGGCGGGCCGCACTTGCCCTTTGGGCGCCTTCCGTGGAGAATAGCCCTCATGACGCTGACCATCCGAAACCTTTCCCTTCGCTACGGAGAAAAAATCCTGTTCGACCGCATCGGCTGGACCGTTCCGGACCGTGCCCGCGTGGGCCTGGTTGGAGACAACGGGGCCGGCAAAAGCACGCTGCTGAAAACCATCCTGGGAAAGGTCCAGCCGGATTCCGGAACGATCGAGATCCCGAAGGGCGCCCGGCTGGGGTACCTGCCCCAGGACCTCGTGGAGCTGGGCAGCGGGACCGTGCTGGAGACCCTACGGAACCGGTGCGGCGTGGCAGACCTGGAGGCGGCCCTGGCCGAATGCGAAGCCGAACTGGCTTCCCTGGAGGCAGACGACCCGAAGCTGCCCGAGGCCCTGGCAAGACACGAACGGCTGGTCCAGGCTCACGGGGCCCTGGATGCCTACGCGTTCGAGGCCCGGGCCC
>JAJUIT010000026.1 GCA_029267465.1 Synergistaceae bacterium | reverse complement strand
GGGATACCTCAGGATGGTTGCCCCGCTCAGCCGGCAGGCGTCGATGATCGAAGCATGATTTAGTTCATCGCTGAAAACAAGATCCCCCTTCCCCACCAGCGGGGGGATTGCGGAAAGGTTGGCGCAGAACCCGGACTGTACCAGCATGGCGGCTTCCGTTCCCTTGAATTCCGCCAGCTTTCTTTCCAGTTCGACGTGCGGGCTCATGGTCCCCGCGATCGTCCGAACCGCCCCGGGACCGACTCCATAAATGTCGATCATCGCCCGGGCCCGGTCGCAGATCCGCCTGTCGCTGCAAAGTCCAAGGTAATTGTTCGAGCACAGGTTCAGCCTGCGGCGCCCCTCGATTGTCACCCAGGGGCCCTGGGCACTTTCGATCGTCCGGATCTGGGTGTAAAGTCCCTCGGATTTGAGCCTTTCCAGTTCCTCACGGATAAACCGCTTTTCGACGGACATCGATTCGATCCTCCTTCGCAGAATAGATGCGAGAGAATTATACAGCTGCTCACCCTCGAACCCTGACTCCCGGAAGGGCAGAGGCGATCTCTTCCCTGGAAGGCGCGGCGATGCCCCTCAGCGCCGGGTCCAACGCGTGCTCCGGCCGAAAGAGCTGGACGACCCACCGTGGATCCCCGTTGAGTTGAAGCCTGATCCTTCGCAGGTCTTCGATCGACAGCAAGCCCGGGACAAAGGTGGTTCTGAATTCCAGGGAGATCTCCAGGGCCCCCAAGAGCTCGATCGAGGACCTGATCCGATCGGGCTCGACAGAAACTCCCGAAAGAAGCGAATACTTCTCCCACGGCGCCTTGACGTCCATCGCCACGGCATCCACCAGCCCGCGCCGGACAAGCCGATCGAGGATCTCCGGACGGGATCCGTTGGTGTCCAGCTTTACAGGAATTTGGGCGTCATTCCGGAACCATTGAAGCAGCTCCTCGAGGTTCGGATAAAGCGTCGGCTCTCCGCCGCTGATCACCACCCCATCGAGGAAAAGCCGCCTTCTCCAGATATCCGATAGCACAGCCCGGGTGTTGATCCCTTCGGCCATCCCCGTTGCCAGCGGCACGTTGTGGCAGAACGGGCAGCGAAAGTTGCAACCAATCACGAAGACGACCGCGGCGACATGCCCTTCCCAGTCCAGGAACGAGGTTGGGAGGTATCCGCCGACCGGCGGGAAATCAGGAATCCGCACCAAGGGAAATGGCAACCCTCTTTCTGTCCCGAAGCTCCGCTCTCTTGCCGGCATTCCAGGAGGAAGTCCGTGTGAAATACCCGGTGATCCGGGTAATGCCGTCGACATTCGGGCTTTCGCAGGCCGGGCATTGCCCCCTGAGCCCCCGAACCACCTTGCCGCAATCGTTGCAAACGGTGAATTCAGGGCTGAAGGCCACCTGGGCGCTTTCTGAATGCAGGAAGATCTTCCTGACGAAGGAAGCCAGGGCTCCCGGATCAGGCTGGTGCTCGCCAAGCCAGACGTGGGTAATGGCTCCCGCCTTGATCATGGGATGGAATCGCCCTTCTTCGAGAACCTTTTCGATTGGATCCATCGAAATGTCATAGGCGAAGTGGCTGCTGTTCGTGTAGTAGATCTCCCCGTTTTCCCGGTTCCCGCGTATGTAGCGGGCGGCCTGGTTCGGGAAGTAGCGCAGATCCAGCTTGGCCAGGCGGTAGGCCGTGCTTTCCGCGGGGGTCTGCTCCAGAACGATTTTCAGCCCGGTGCGGCTGGACAATTCTTCGCATTTTAATTCCATGAACTTGATGACGGCCAGGGCAAACTCCATCGCCTTCGGGTCCTCGTGAAGCTCGTAACCGGTCATCGCCTGGACAAGTTCGTTCAGGCCAAGGATTCCGACGAGATGGCTGGCTTTTTTCATCCGGATGTAGGTTTCCCCGTCGTGATCCACGCAAAGGGTGTTCAGCGGTCCTTTTTTCCCCAGGGAAAGAATCTCCTGGATGAAGCGGCGTTTTTCCAGGTGAGCCCTGCCCGCCAGTTCCATCTTGTGGTCAAGCAGTTCGAACAGGGTGTCAAAGTCCCCGCCGCTCCGGTAGGCAAGCCGAGGGAGGTTGATCGTGACGTTCTGCAGGGCGCAGTAACGCATCTTCCAAGGCATGCGGGCTTCTTCGAGGTCTTCGGGGGTCAGCTCGAAACTGAGGCGGCAGCATTCGGAAAGCTTGGCCACGCCGCCCCGGTCGAACACGAAGTAGGTGTTGCCCTTTTCCGAAGCCACCCGGCAGGCGAGGTGAAGCATCTCCTCCCAGCCGTCCTCTTTGAAGAAATCGTCGGTGATGTGCAGCAGGGGTTTTGGGAAAAAGAAGGGCTGACCCCGGCTGTCGCCTTCCAGATACACTTCCATGAGAGCCTTGAGGAACCGCTTGGAGTCCGGAGCGTAGTCGGCGTAGGTTTTGCCCGTGGTCACGCCTCCTGGCCCGATCGCGGCCACCTCACGGAAATGCTTCGGGATTTCGTAGTAAAGATTGATGTCTGTGAAGGCCACCTGCCCCCCGCGGCCGCCGGCGAGCTGGTTGAACTCGAAAACCAGCATCTGTGCAAGCTGCTTCACCCGTTCGTCGCTCTCTCCCTCGATATAGGGGGCGAAAAAGACGTTGACCGCATCCCAGCCGATCGCTCCTGCAAAGTTGTTCTGAAGGACGGAGGTCATCTTCAACACGTGGGCAAGGAGAACGTCCGCGTGCTTGGCGGGCGCCGAAATACTGGTGATGCAAGGGAAATTGAGACCGTACTTTTCGACGTAGGCCATGCTCTGCCCCGAACAGTAGGGCCTGTTGATCATCCCCAGATCGTGCAGGTGGATGTCCCCCGTTAGGTGCGCCTCGGCGATGTCGGGAGAGAAGACCTTCGTGAGGGCATATTCCTTCAGCACCATTTCTGCGATCGACAGGTTGATCGATTCGGGGTTGTGCGTCGTGTTGCTGTTCTCGTGGTTGGGAGACAGCATCATCGACTCGAGGTCGAAAAGCGGGATCCCGATGCGGCTATGATCCTTCAGTTTCGCGTCCAGCCCCCGCTGGAAGAGCTTGACATTGACCATTTCGCGGATCAGCGTAGTGGTCACCTGTTCCCTGTTGCACCGGATCAGATCCTCTTCCACTTCGGCTGCGATCTCCCCTGCCAGATGGGGCTCAACCCCCGCCTCCAGGATCAGGGCTTTCTGGATGCGCTCGGCTTTCCAGGGGGACCGTTCCTCCTGTGCCAGGGCATCGACCATGAGAAGGAGGTCGGTCGATTCGGCCCGGCTACCGAAAAGCTGCATCTGACGTCCGGCCAGCATTTCGCTGTTATCGGCCATTCTTTTCATCCCTTTCTTCAAGGAGTTTGGAGATTTCACGGGTAAAACCCGAGAGGTCGGTGAATTCCCTATAGACCGAGGCAAAACGGACATAGGCAACCTGATGGAGGCCCCGCAGCTTTTCCATGGCCAGTTCCCCCACGCGCTCGCTCGAAACTTCCCCCAGGCCCGTGTTGCGGAGAGAGCTCTCGATCTCGGCCACCGCCTCTTCGATCTTCTCAAGGGGAACCGGCAGCTTTTCACAGGCCCTGGCCATTCCCTTCAGGAGTTTTTCACGGTCGAAGGCCTCTCTCCTGCCGTCCTTCTTGACGACCCAGAGGAAAGTCCTGGGCTCCAGCCGCTCGTAGGTCGTGAACCGGGACAGGCACGCAACGCATTCCCGGCGGCGCCTTACAATTCGGTCCTCGTCTGCTGTCCGGGTTTCGATAACGCGGGTGTCGCCTGCTCCACAAATAGGGCATTTCATCTTTTCACCCCCCATATATGGTGGCTCCACCATTATAGCCCGATTTTTATCCCTTGTCAGGGTCTGCGGATGGGAGTTTCGTTACACGCATAGGACCTGCGGACCAGAAAGGACGAGGGGTGCCTTGCGGCGCCCCTCGTGCAGAAGAATTTTTCCTGTGCTGCCTAGGGAAGACCCTTTTCGAGCAACTTCGCGACGGTCTCCTTGACCCTGGAGCCGTCCGCCTTTCCCCTGACTTTCGGCATCAGCACCCCCATGACCTTTCCCATGTCGCGAGGTCCCTGAGCGCCGATCGAAAGCGCAATTTCCCTTGCCATCGCTTCGATTTCCAAATCCGTCAACTGTTCCGGCCGATAGGCTTCAAGGATCCTTGCCTCTTCCAGCTCCCGTGTGGCCCTTTCCTCCGCGCCATGGGTCCGGTACTGCTCGCTCGCTTCCTTTCGCTGCTTGATGAGCCGCTGGATAACCGCGAGCACGTCCCCGTCGGAAAGAGGATCGTCTTTCCCCTTCTCCACCTGAGCCAGCTGCAGGGCCGCTTTCAGCATCCGGAGCGTGCCCAGGCAGAGCTCATCGCGGTTTTTCATCGCCTGGACAAGGTCTTGCTGGATACGATTTTGCAGTTCCACCCGATGGCCTCCCCGCTAGGAACGCTTCCTTTTCTTCGCCGCAGCCGCCCTCTTGAGTTTCTTCGCCTCACTCGGCTTCTGGTAGTGCTCATGGCGTCTCGCCTCGCGCAGAACCCCCACCTTGGAGACTTCGCGCTTGAAACGCCGCAAGGCGTCCTCGATCGATTCATTGTCCTTGCGAACGACAGTTGTCATCCCGAATCCCCCCTTTCATGCCACCCACGCTCATCCCGGTGGCCAGCGGAACCATCGTCCCGCCAACAGGTGCACGTGAAGGTGAGGGATAGTTTGCCCCGCCTTCGGGCCGTTGTTGATCACGAGGCGAAACCCTTCCGCTTCGATTCCGAGTTCAGCCGCCAGCTTCACCGCCACCGCCATGACCTTCCCCCAGAGGGCGGGATCCGCGGCCGCCGCCGACGGGAAATGCGCCTTCGGGATGATCAGGATATGTGTCGGGGCCTGCGGAAGGATGTCCCGAAAGGCCAGGACCTCGGAATCTTCGTGAAGGATGTCGGCTTTCCTGCGTCCTTCGATGAGTTCACAGAAGACACAGTTTCCCGCCAAGTTTTCCACCCCGTCCGTGCAGGATGGAGTCATTTTATCCCAGCTTTCAGGAAGGAACAATAGTCCGGTCGGTCAAACGGGAAATCCTGCCCGACGAGTTCCCCCTGTTCATATCCTTTAATTTTCACGTCGCAGATTTGTCCCGTCTTTCCCTGCCCGGTCCAGCGTGCGGGCAAAAAGTGAGGCGTCAACCCCCGCGGTTCATTTCCCTTCCTTTTCTCGACCAGGACCGGTACGCTTTTCCCGACGAACGATGCGGCGAAACGCCCGAGCAGTTCCTCCCCCAGGCGGATCCCCTCTTCGCAGCGGGCCTGAATGACCTCGGCCGGCAACTGCCCTTGGAGACGCGAAGCCTCGGTATGGGGACGCTTAGAATAGGGAAATACGTGGAGTTTGCCGAACTCCAGTTCCCTGACGAGTGTGAGCGTGTTTTGGAACGCTGCATCGGATTCCCCCGGAAACCCCACGAGGAGATCGGTTGAAAAGTGGATCTTTACGGGCCACCGCTCTCGAACCTTCCAAACGAGGCGCCGGAATTCCCCGGCGCTGTAGCCGCGGCGCATCGCCCTGAGGATGGGGTCATCCCCGCTTTGAAGGGGTAGATGAAGGTGCGGGCAAAACGCGGGTGTCTCGGCAAGGGTCCGGATCAGGTTTTCGTCGAGCGCAAACGGTTCGATCGAGCCGAAGCGGATGCGCCGGACTCCCTGGATCTTCGCGATCTCACTCACAAGTCTTGCCAAGCCCCATTCTTCCCCGTACCGGAACCGCCCAAGGTGAACCCCCGTCAGGACGACCTCGCAGCAGCCGGCATCCACCACACGGCGGACCTCGTCCAGGATCTTCACTGGATTCCTGCTTACCGGCGCCCCTCTGACATAGGGAACGATGCAGTAGGAGCAGAAGTGGTCGCAGCCTTCCTGGACCTTGATGAAGGCCCTCGTGTGAAGCGTGGTCCTTTGCAGCGAAATTTCGTCCCAGGCCCCGTCCGGGGGAGTCGAAAGCCGGCAGACCAGTGGAGACTGCGGTCTAATTCCGCTTGCCAGGATCTTTTCCAGGATTTCCGGCAGGCAGGCCTTCAACCGATTCCCGATGATGGCGTCCAGCCCGATTTTCGCCCCTTCTTCCTCGTCGAGTTCCTGGGCCCAGCAGCCGGCTGCCAGGATCACTCCCTGGGGATTCTCCCGCCTGAGCCTCCGGACCTGCTGCCTGCATTTCCGGTCGGCTTCCGAGGTAACCGTGCAGGAAAGCAGGATGGCCACTTCCCAAGGCCCCTCCGAAGGGCGAGCTCCGCGACGGATCAGTTCCGACGCGATGGCTTCGGCTTCATACTGGTTTGTCCTGCATCCCAGGGTCCGGATCCGGAACCTTTTTCCCGCGATTTCTCCCAAGGGCAACGGCCTCCCAGGCAAGAACAAGATAAGAACAGGCAACGACTGCCGCAGTGAAGGCCTTCAGCACGAAAGGCCCAAGGCGAACGGGACAGAATCCCGCGTTAAGCAAAAGCTGCTTTTCACGGTCGTCCCAGTCCCCCTCCGGACCGATCGCAACCGCCGCCTCGGCCTGTGGCGTCACGCTCCCGATCGGAAGGGCTTTATCCTCTAGAAACCCCGCGATCCGAAGGGATGGAAGCCCGGTTTGAAGGGCTTCCTCGAGGGAAGCAGGGGGAGAAATATCGGGGATTTCAGGGGCTCCGCACTGCCGGGTCGATTCCTCCAGGATCCGTTTCCACCGAAACAGCTTTCTGTCAGATTCCGTCTGGCTGTAGCGAGGGACCGACCTGGCAGCCCCGATCGGGACAATCTTGGAAACCCCGATCTCCGTAACCCCTCTCAAAAGAAGTTCGAAATCGTTCCCTTTCAGGAGAGAGGCCAAAAGCACGATCCTCGGCGGACATCCTTTCTCCGGGATCGGGTAGAGGGTTCTCGCAAAAATCCCATCCGCCGAAATTTCCAGTTTCAGCCGCCACCGCTGGCCGGCCCCAAGTCCTTCGAGCTCTTCCCCGGGAGAGACTCTCAGGACTTTCAGAAGATGCCTGGCCTGCCCTTCGTCGATCCTCCAGAGCCCCCCTCCGAAATCCGTACAGCGCTCAAGACGAAGCCTCGGTAGCGACACCCCACCATTCTCCCTTCGTCCGCTCCTGGACGTTGACAAGCCCCTGCTTCTTCAGCGCCTCCAAAAAAAGATCCCTTTCCTTTCTCACCAGGCCGGAAAAGACGGCGGTCCCGCCGGGGCGAAGCACGCCGCGCACGGAAGGCAGCAGCGAGAGCAAGGGCTCGATGACGATATTGGCGGTCAGCACGTCCACCTGCCGAGAGAACCCCTTGAGCAGGTCCCCCTGCTCGATCAGGACGGTTTCATCGCAAATCCCGTTCAGGCGGCAGTTCTCTCTCGCCTCTGCAAGAATCGCCGGGTCAATGTCTCTTGCCCAGCATCGTTTCGCCCCCAGCTTTACCGCCGCAATCGCGAGGATGGCAGAACCGGTCCCGATATCGGCTGCTTCCATCCCAGGCTTCACGATGTCCTCCATCAACTCCAGGACGATTTGCGTGCTCTCGTGGTACCCCGTGCCGAACGCACTTCCCGGATAGATGTACAGTGCCGTCTTCCCTGGCGGCTCAGTCCCCTGGTGCCATGGAGCCATCACGACCAGGTTCCTTCCGACCTCAAGCGGGGGAAAGGCTTCTTTCCAAGTCGTATGCCAGGAGCGGTTCTCGATCTTTCCCATGTCACGCACGCTGATTTCCGGCCAGGGCGTCAGGATGTCCCCGAGGCGCTTCAGCCAGTACCCCAGTTCAAAATGGCTGCGGTAGTAGGCACGAACCCCGATGCGGCCGTTTCCTTCAAAAAACTCGGATCCGATGCTTCCGGAAAGTTCTGCCAGAGACGCCAGGGTTTCCTCGTTTCCGCTTTTCGCCTCCAGGGTTATGTACCACCAGAAAGATTCTTTTTCCCCCACCCGTTTCACCCCCCGAATAGCCAAGGGAGGGAGGCGAACGCCTCCCTCCCTGAATCCAATCCTACCACGAACTGGACTGCTTTCGCAGCCTCATGAAAGCCAAGTCTTCAACCGATCGAGAAAGCTCGATGGCTGGACCGGCGTCCCCATCTCCTCTGCGAGTTCCTCAACAAGATGCCGGGCTCTATCCGTGAGGTTTCTGGGGATATCGACATCCACGTGAACGACCAAGTCCCCCCTGCCCCCCCCGCGAAGCTTTGGCATCCCCTTCCCCTTCAGGCGGAAGGTGTCTCCAGGTCGGGTTCCAGGGGGCAGGTCCTTTTTCTCCTCTCCATCCAGAGACGGGATCTCTACCTGGCACCCCAGCACGGCCTGGGGGAACGAAATCACAGCCTGAGTGTGGAGATCGTTTCCATCCCGAATGAAAAGAGGATCCGGTTCGACCTCGATATGAACGAAAAGATCTCCGGGAGGGCCGCCGTTGATTCCCGCATCTCCACCTCCATTCACACGAAGCCGATTTCCGGTGTCAACGCCTGAAGGGATGCGCACTTCGATCTCACGCCGGGTTCTTTTCTGTCCCTGCCCCGCGCAGTCATGACAAGGGTTCGAGAGCACTCGCCCCGTTCCTCCGCAACGCGCGCAGGGCACAACGGTAACAAACTGGCCGAAAGGGGTCCGGGCCGACTGTTCCACCTGACCTCGACCACCACAATTGGGGCAGTTTTCCGCCTTGGTCCCGGGTTCAGCTCCCGTGCCCCCGCACCGCTCACACTTTTCTCTTCTCGATACCGCTACCGTCCGGGTCGTCCCTTTTGCTGCCTCCCTCAGGGAAATCCGGACCTCCGCCTCCAGATCGCTTCCCTGGCGGGGAGCGTTGGCCCTGGCTCTTTGCCCGCCGCCCATGAAGGTCTCAAAAAAATCCCCAAACATATCGCTGAAGGGATCTTGCCCTCGGAAGGGACCGTATCCTCCCGTGCCGTTTCCGACGGTCCCGAACCGATCGTACTGACTCCTTTTTTCAGGGTCGCCTAGCACAGCATAGGCTTCATTGACCAACTTGAAGTGTTCTTCCGCCTCGGGATTCCCGGGATTGGCGTCCGGATGGTAGGTTCTGGCAAGCCTGCGGTAGCTTTTCTTGATTTCTTCCTGCGAGGCTCCCGGCGGAACCTCCAGAAGACGGTAATACCCTTTCGGGTCATCCATGGCGGCCACGTGGGTCCCTCCTCGATCTCAGGAATCACCCATCGTGGCGGCCGACCCGGACTTTCACGGGACGGACAATCTTGTCTCCCAACCGGTAGCCTTTTTGCAGGACCTCGAGGATTTTCCCATCTTCCGAGGGATCTTCCACAGGGGACACCAAAACGGCTTCGTGAGTCTCAGGGTTGAAAAGACAGCCCTCAGCCTGAATTTCCTCCAGACCCATGGCCTGTAGAGCGCCAAAAAACTGTGAACGAACCAGCCGGACTCCCTCTAGGAGCGGTTGGCCTTGTTGGCTCTCAGCAGATCCGATTGCTCGATCCAGGTTGTCCAGCACCGGAAGAAGGCTCAGAACGGCACCTTCCGCGGCTAGGACCTTCATCCGTGCGGATTCCCGCTCAACACGCGCTCGGTAGTTCAGAAAGTCCGCTTTCACCCGCAAGGCTTCCTGTCGCAAGGCCTCGACAGCTTTTTCGGCCTCCCGAAGCTTTTCTTCTAGTTCAGCCCTGTCGTCCGCGACCTTTTCTGGGCTCAGGATCTCCGGTTCTTCCGTGCTGGCACACCCCTGAGCTTCTTCCCAGCCTGGGGCGTTCGCGCTGTTTTTTTCAGGCATATCTTGATTCCTCCCTAATCCCTCAACCGACCTTCCGAGTTGTTGCCATTTTCGTACAAACCATCCCAAACCGTTTCCAGGGCAGCAATCGCCTTTTCGTAATCCATCCGGACCGGCCCGATCAATCCAAGGACCGTACGGGTCCCCTTTCCGCTGTATGAGGAAAAAAGAGCCGAAAAGGAACCCAGGCCGGATTCTGGATCTTCGCTGCCGATGACCACGTTCAACCCATCTTTTGCCGAGTAGCGCCGAACCATCCGCGAAAGTGCTTCTTCCTCCTCCAGGAGGGAAAGGATCGCCTGTAGGCGGCCGATATCCTGGAAGTCCGGCAGTTTCAGGATTTGGTGGATTCCCGTCGTAAAGAAACGGAAATTCTCCGCCGATACGAGCCCATCGATTTCCGTCATCGCCAGACGGCAGCTCTCGGAAACTTCATCCAGTTCCTTCAGCAAGAATGTCCTCAAACCGTCGCGGACTTCGTCCCATGGTTTGCCAGAGGCGATCGTGTTGATTCTCCGGGCAATCTCATCCAGGGTCTCACGACTCATTTCACACGGGAAGGCAAGCATTTTCTGGTGGATCAGCCGCCCCTGCAGGACAACCAGCAAAAGAGCATGGTAAAGGTCGATGCTGACAAACTCGACCCGCTCCAGCCGAACCTGCGCCAGCGGAGCGGAAGCCGCCAGGGCAACCGTGTGTGTGACACGGCTCAGAAGCTGGGAAGAATAAACCAGAAGCTGCTCGAAATCGGCACGCTGCCTTTTAAGATCAAGAAGCCTGTCAGCCAGTTCCGAGCTTTTCTGTCTCTTCCCTTCCAGGATGGAATCCACGTAAAGCCGGAAGGCCTTGCTCGTCGGGACTCGGCCAGCCGAGGTGTGAGGCTGCGTGATGAAGCCCATTTCTTCCAGGTCGGCCATCTCGTTGCGGATCGTTGCAGCGCTGATCCGAGTCAGGTACTTTTTCGAAAGAGAACGGGAACCGACCGGTTCGCCGGTGTGGATGTACTCAAACACAATCGCCATCACGACCGCGTATTGCCTCTCCGTAAGCAAGTTTTTCACCTCCCGCTCTTCCGGCTGGCACTCTCACTCTTCGAGTGCCAAAATCTCTCCGTCCGGTAGGTTATCAATGACCGGGCTGATTGTCAACACAAGTCAAACAACTCTTCCCCAAAACCGTTAAAATAGAAAGGATTTCGAATCGATGCTCTGAGGAGGATGCCAATTGGCCCAATCTTTCGTTCGTACAACCATCGTTGTCGTCAGGCACGGAGAATGCGAAGGGAATCGTGAGGGTCTGTTTCGGGGCAGATGCGATTTCCCCCTGAACGAAAACGGAATCAGGCAAGCCGAAGCCCTCGCTAATGAGCTCAAGAATCTGGGAATCTCCAAGATTTTCTCCAGCCCTCTTTCCCGCGCTACGGAAACGGCTTCCAGAATCTCCAGGAGTTGCAACGCTGAGTGGGAAATTCGAGAGGGCTTCAACAATATCGCTTTGGGCAAATGGGAAGGTCGCCCCAAAAAGGAGGTCGAAGAGGAGTATCCCGAAGAATGGAGACTCTGGATCGAACATCCCGAAAGGCTTCATATCCCCGGGGGGGAAACGCTTGCGGACGTCCAGCGAAGGGCTTTTTCCAACCTGGAACATCTCGTTCGAATCCACTCGGGGAAAACGATCGCCATCGTCTCTCACCGGGCGGTGATCAAACCTCTTCTGGCCGTCTGTCTGGGGGTAGCCGAACCTTCTTTTTGGAAGCTTCATGTGGATACGGCTTCCTACTCGGTGCTTGTCCACGAGGAAAAGCGCGGGTATTGCCTCACGCTTCTGAATCAGACCCGCCATCTATCGGACATCGTCCAGGAGTGGATTTGATGCGCCTCGCCCTTCGCTTGACCCCTTGAGGGCAAGGCGATAACATCGCTTTCGCGACAGATACAAATTCCTTTGTAAAAAAGAGGGCCCATGACTCTTTATTTTCTGGAAAGCATGACAGAGGAGGACCTCCTCCACCAGATTGACCGCATTGGGGCGGATCGCAGAAGCTTCCCGTATTTTGCCGCAAAACAGGAAACGCTTCGATTCTTTGCCAAGAATGTCGACGTAAGGGCAGCCAACGCCCTCAAGCAGGAAATGCTTTCGAGGGGCGGCGATGTGATTGTGCACCGGCGAACCATCGACTGCGGCGTTTCTCATACCGATGCGCTGATGATCGGCACAACGGGGCAATTCTCCCGTTTGCTGGAAAAACTTGAATCCATGCCCTATTGGGGACTGGACAAATTCCGCCTCGCCCTTTCGGAGGCCCTTGCCAACTCCAGAATTGCCTCCTGGGAACTCTCGCTGCCCGGCGGCAGGAAGTTGACTCTTGGCGGGCGGAGTAAAATCATGGGCATCGTGAACGTGACCGGGGATTCCTTTTTTGAGGGAAGCCGCCGCCTTGATCCCCAGGAGGCCATCCGAACGGCGGCAGCCCAGCTCGAAGAAGGAGCCGACGTGGTGGACATCGGCGGGGAATCGACAAGACCCGGAGCCCTTGATCTGGACCCAAGGGAGGAGATCGACCGCATCCTTCCGGTCATAAAGGAAATCCGCCGCATCCGTCCGGAGGCCGTGCTTTCGGTAGACACCCGAAAGGCGGCGGTTGCCCGAGCTGCTGTGGAAGCTGGAGCCGATATCATCAACGATGTCTCGGGGCTGCGGTACGATCCCCAAATGGCAGAAACCCTTTGCCTCCTCCAGGTCCCGGTCATCCTGATGCACAGCCGGGAAACGCCCAGGACCATGCAGGAAAAACCGTCCTATGAAGATGTGGTCGGAGAAGTCTGGGATGAACTGGATCAAGCCGTGAAAAACGCGGTTCGAGCGGGAATTCGAAAGGAAAATGTCATCCTGGACCCGGGGCTCGGTTTCGCGAAAGACGTTCACCACAACCTGAGCCTTTTGAAACACGTGAAGGCCTTCTCTACGCTAGGGCGCCCCCTGCTCATCGGCCATTCGAGAAAAAGCACGATCGGCCATGTCCTTTCCCTGCCCTCTCCATCGGACCGCCTTGAAGGGACTCTTGCTCTGACTGCCCTCTGCGCCTGGCAGGGCGTTCCCCTGGTTCGGGTCCATGACGTCAAGGAAAATTGCCGGGTCGTCCGGATGATCGACGCCGTTCGGAGGACTTCATGATCCCGTTCCGGATGAAAGCGGCGATCGGGCTCGGCAGCAACCTTGGTGACCGGCTCGGGAATCTCCGGCAGGCGGTGGAACGGCTTCGAAAACAAGGTTCCGTCCTTGCAACGAGCTCCGTTTATGAAACCCCGCCTTCCGGAGTCACGAGCCAGCCTCGTTTTCTGAACGCAGCCCTGATCCTGGAAATGGAGGGGACACCCCCCCTTCTCCTCTCGATCCTCAAAAGCATTGAGAAGGAAATGGGCAGGAAGAAAAGGGAGCGGTGGGGACCGAGAGAAATCGATCTTGACCTGCTTCTTATTCCCGATCTTACGTACGAGGACGAGTCGCTGAAAATCCCGCATCCCGAACTCGCCAAAAGGGCTTTCGTCCTCGTTCCACTTGCCGAGATTGCTCCAGACTGGATTCACCCTGTTCTCGGACTGACAATCGGGTTCTTGGCGGAACAATACCAGGAGGAAGCCGAAACCTTCTTGCGTATCACTCGTCTTTGACCCTCGTTCCCGGGAGGTTTTCCGATGCAAAAGAATCGAATCTTCGTTCTGACGGCCCTCGTTCTGCTCGCTGTTTCCCTTGGCGGAAAACCCGGTTTCGCAAACACCCGCGTTCTTTCCATTCCGGGGTATCCCGTCTATCTTGTTCTGAAAGAGGAAGCGGGAGTCGTGACCCAGGCCATCCTTCGCACCCCTGCGCATGTCCAGCCCGTAGCCGAGATTGTCGGTTTTTCCCTTGCCGGGGAGATTTCCTCAACCCTTCCACTGGATCGGGATTCAAAACCCGACCTGCTTTGGAAACTTTCTTTTCTTAACTGGAATGATCGTTCCCAGGGCGTAGCCCTCTGGATCTCTCTGTTAAGCCGGCAACCACGCCTATGGGTAGCCGTCAGCCCCATTGGAGAAACCCTCTGGGATGCCATCAGGCCTAAGCTGTCCGTTCCTCGCGGGGTCCTTCTCTATGTTTCCCCGACTCTCCCGGCCTTTTTCAGGTTGTCCGAGTACCAGGGAAAGGATATTCTCACCTATGTCTACTGCATCCAGCTCGATGAAACAGGGCCCGTCCTGACAAGCGCACCCGAGGTGTACAAGCAGTTGCTTCGGATTGTCCAAACGGTCAGGGAACATGAATTCGATCCGGGAAGGAAAAAGGCTTACGAAGCCCTAGAGGCAGATTTCAAGGCTCTTTCAGAAGGGGGGAAACCTTCAACCGAGGCGATCCTGAACTTCAATTTCAGGAAAATCGCCGAGCTATCCTGGAAGCCCTGACAGGAAAGGGAGGAAGTGCTTTGCACCTCCTCCCTTTCTTTGCGCCCCGGCAAAATTCAAAGCGTGAAGGTTTTCTTCAGGCTGCCGAAAATGTTGCAGTCTGCTTCGATCTGAACGGTTTGTCCCTTTGAAAGGCCTGTTGCCGTAATCTCCACGACAAGCCCCGTCTTGTCCGTCTGCTGGTTGAATTTCTCCTCGGAAATCACCCTGCCGTCGCTGGAAATCACAACGCGGTTAATGAAGTGCTTGAGCGGATCATTGACGGTGTGGGAAACGACAAGCTGGAGTTTCCCATCGGGCTGCAGGGTGGCCTCCAGCGATGCAGGCGGGTGCGCCGAGGCGATACCGCACAGAAACGACAGAAAGGCCATCACCAGGAACGGAAAGAAACGTCTTCTCATATCAATCTCCCCCTTCAGTCTGTCCTTGAAGGTTCTTCTTTGCGTGCCGGAGCGTTTTAAGTACGTCCTCAACGTGACCGGGCACTTTCACGGGAGACCAAATCCATTGCACTCTCCCCTGCGGATCGATGAGATACGTTGAACGGACGATCCCTTCATACTCCTTTCCGTACAACATCTTTTTCCCCCAGGCCCCGTACAGGCGAATCAGGTTCTGGTCAGGATCACTCAGGAGGAGAGTCGTGATGCCGTTTTTTTGAGCGAACCGCTCATGGGATTTCACCGAGTCGGCACTGATTCCGATCACAACGGCGTTTTCCGATTCAAACTCAGGCATCCTGCCCGAAAAGGCAACCGCCTCTTCCGTTCACCCTTTGGTCCCGTCCTTGGGGTAAAAGAACAGAACCACCCATTTGCCCCGAAAGTCCGACAGAGAATAGGTTTTTCCCCCAGCGGCTTCAAGCTTGAATTCCGGTGCAGGGGCTCCTCTTTCTGGACTCATGGCCTACATCTCCTTAATCCCCCCCGCCAAGGTGATGGTCAGAGGTGGATTGAATCCCCGTGTTTCTCGAATCGTCGACGCAAAGCGAATTCCCCTTTAGGTCCACCATGCACTGCTTCGCCGGTACATTCCCGTCAACCCCGGCATGGTGCAGTTCCTTAAGAAAATGAACGATCTCCTGCAGGTCAGGCAATTTGGACAAGGGGTAGACTTTGGAGAACACGACGACTCCTTCTTCGTCGACCAGCACGTTCGCCCTCTCCGAGAATCCTTCTTTTTCACGAAAAAGCCCCAGTTCTTTCGCTACTGCCCCGTGAGGCCAAAAATCCGATAGAATCTTGAGCTTTTCCAGTTTAAGTTCTTTTGCCCAGGCAGCCTTACAGGGGACCGAATCCACACTGATGCCGACCGGCACGGTTCCAAGGTTTTCAAAAACCGCCATGTCTCTTTCCAGGCATTTCATCTGATCAGCGCAAACGGATGTCCAGGCGAGAGGGTGGAAGGAAAGCAGAATTCTCTTTCCCTTGAAAGACGAAGGTTTCCATTCTTTATTCTCCTGGTCGAACAGGAGAAAATCCTTTAAGATGTCACCCGGCTTGATTCTTTCTTCCGCCATGATTCCCTGCCTCCTTTCAGCTACCCCTCCCTGAGGGTTTCAATATAGGCCGCTATGCCCGCAAGATCCGGGGTTCTCTTCCAGAGCGGATCCTTGCTTCTTCGATAGGCCTGGAGCCGGTCTTCAAAAGATGGCCTCCCGGACGCATCCCGATACAGGATCCCAAGAGGAAAAGGAGGACCCGAAAGAGCCAGTTCCATCGCCCTTTTGCGGTCTCCCTGCTCTTCTGAGCTGCTTTCCATCACGATCGTATTTTCCCGGAACCATTTGTACGTATTCACCTTATTGAACGAAACGCAGGGCTGGAAAATATCAACGAGTGCATACCCCTTGTGCAGGATTGCCGCCTTGATCACTTCCTTCGTAAGTTCGGTGTCCGCTGAAAACGTTCTCGCTACGAAGGAAGCCCCCTGGGATATGGCCAGGGCGACGGGATTGAGCGGTTCCGAGAAGACTCCCTCGACCTGGATCGGGGTTTTCAAACCCACTGGGCTTGTGGGCGAGGCTTGTCCCTTCGTCAGCCCGTAGACCATGTTATTGTGGACAAGATTCGTCAGGTCCGGGTTTCTTCGTATAGTATGGAGCAGGTGGTTGCCGCCTTCCCCATACATATCTCCATCGCCGCCAATCGCAAGAACCGTCAGTTCCGGGTTTGCCGCTTTCACTCCTGTCGCCACGGGGAGTGCCCTTCCATGAAGTCCCTGGATGATGTGTCCTTTCATGAAATGGGGAGTTTTTGCCGCCTGGCCGATACCGGAGATCAGCACGACATCCTGGGGAAGGATCTCCAATTCCGCCAGCGCCTCCTTAAGGGCGGAGAGGATCTGGAAATTGCCGCAACCGGGGCACCAGGAGAGGTCTACGGGTTCAATATCGTATTCTCTTGGATTCATTTTCCCCCGCCTCCCTCCAGGAATTTCCGGAGTCCCTCGGAAACTTCCTCCACAGAAAATTGGTGTCCCCTGAAGTTCAAAATCCTGCCTTCTACATTTCTCCCGGTGTGGAGCCGGATCAGTCTCGCGAGCTGTCCTGTTGAGTTCCCCTCCACAACAACGATTCGATGGGCCTCTTCCACAAGGTTTTGGATTGAATTGTGAAGCGGGTAGACCTGTTTCAGGTTCACCATGCAGGCATCCTTGTCCCCAAGCCTCTCAAGTGCCTCTGCCACGATTGGACCGGTTGATCCCCAGCAAAAGACCCGTGTTTTGGATCCTGGATTTCCCCTCACTGTTGGAGGCAGAGCTGCCTCTTCTAGGAGCCGCAATTTTGACATGCGTTTTTTTTGCATTCGCTCCCTGACGTCAAAATCTTCCTCAATGTGTCCTTTTTCATCGTGTTCGTGGCTATCAATTCGGACCAGCCCTCTGCCGTGGCGAAAGATCCCCCTTGGAGAAACGCCGCTCTCCGTCACACGGTACCTCGCGTAGCCCGGCTCGGTTTCAACAAAGTGGTGGGAAAAGTCCGTTTTCCCCACCTCGAGGTTTTCCAGTTCAAAGATGCTGTCCAGAAGGTATTCGTCCGTCAGGATGAAAACAGGGACTTGGTATCGATCCGCCCAGTCGAAGGCCAACCTGGAAAGCTCGAACGCTTCCTCGGCGTTTCCGGGTGTAAACAGAACCCTAGGGAATTCACCGTGTCCCGCGTACAGGGCCAACTCTAGGTCCGCCTGCTCCGTGCGGGTTGCCATTCCGGTTGCCGGTCCCGGCCTCTGGCCAAGGTGTATCACCAGGGGAATTTCCGCCACTCCCGCAAGGCTAATCCCCTCTTCCATGAGGGCAAAACCGCCGCCGGAGGTGGTGGCCATTCCCCGTCCACCCGCGGACCAGGCGCCGAGAACCATGTTGACTGCGGAAATCTCATCTTCAACCTGCTCGACAACGATCTCGAACCGGGAAGCATTTTGCGCCATGAAGGCCAACACGCCGGAGCCCGGTGACATGGGATAGGCGGTCACGAAATTGCAGCCGCCGGCGAGAGCCCCAAGTGAAACAGCCTTGTGCCCGTCCATCAAAAGCGGTCTCCAACGGGGATCGGGTTTGGGGAGGGTCAGGCCGAATTCTGCTTTTTCCAGAAGAATCGTTCCGCGTTCATACCCTTTCTCTGCAGAAAGAAGATTCTTCTCAAGCATTTCAGGGGTTTTCGCAAACCTTTCCCTCAGCAAGGTTTCCAGGATCGGAAAATCGATCCGGAAAAGAGCGCAAAGAACCGCCGCTGCGACGCTGTTTGCGGTGACAACTCCGCCCGCTTCACGGGCAATCCCAAGAAAGGGTACGTCGATGAAGCGGATTTGCTTACCCTCGAATTCCTCCTTCAGTTCTTCCCGATCTCCAAGCACGATTGTGGAGCTGTCAAGCCGCTTCCAGATATTCTTGCGAAGACCTCCGTTGATCGGAACTAAAAGGTCGATCCGGTCGACAAAGGCTTCCCTATGAACCTCAGAGATTCGGATTTCCGTCGAGTTGTTGCCTCCCCTGACCCGGGACATCGATTCTTTTGTAGAAAAAACGTGGTAACCGCTGCTTCCCAAGGCTTTCACCAGCAAAACCTCGACGGTCTGGACTCCCTGTCCAGCCGCACCGCAAAGAACGATCGACAGTTCGTTTGCCATCCGTTCACCTCATGACGGAAAAGGCGGTCTCTCGTTGCAACCCTTATTTCCCGGCATCAAACCGACTTTTCACGGGATAATCGATTTCTTCGAGCCTCCTGCGGCCTTTCTCTTCATCCTTCTCATCCAGGATCACAGTCCTGTTCTGAAGATCGATCTCTGCATCGATTTCGACTTCCTTGAGGGCTCGCCGGATTCTTTCCACACAATGGGCGCACGACATGTCGGGCACACTGAATCCGATCTTCTTCATGGAATCCCTCCCATTCTCGGATCATGTCGGTATTATACCTCTATCTGTATTTTTATTGCTATGATCGCGGAATAGATCTCTTTCATTTCAAAAAATTCTTTTCAATTCCGCTGAGGCCTGTTTTCCTTTATAATATTGGGGTCCTAACCGGTAGACTTGACTTTTGGGAGAAGGAGGAGGATCGGCATGGCAAAATTTCGCTGTCTGAACTGCAACCACGAATTCGAACTCGAAGAGAAGCCTTCGACACTGAAATGTCCAAAATGCCTGAGCCGCTTCGTTCACCTGATCGAGGGAAAGCCGTTGAAGGGAAAATCCTGGGGAGCCAAAAGTTTCAGTGTTCCGGGATTGAAAAAGTAAAAGACGATTTACGAAAAAGTCCAGGGAGGGCATTTGCCCTCCCTGGACTTTTTCGTTTCTCCATCAAGTCGGAACAGAGCCTGAAAGAAGCGAGAGCCCCTTAGGCTTTCTTCAGGGCAGTCCAGGCCTCCTTGACAAGCATCACCGCTAGCAGGAGCAGCACGACGGAAATTCCAGAAAGGATCAGGTTGCTCAAATTGTCCTTGATGAGCAGGAAGAGGGCCGCGATTGTCGTGACGAGCATGAAGACCATCGGGATCATGACAAAGTTCGCGCTCTTCTTGAGGCCCTTGATAATCCAAACACCAATTGCAAGAAGGGCCAAAGCCGCCACTAGCTGGTTGGAGGCTCCGAACACAGGCCAGATCAGCTGCCACGCCGGTTTCCCGCCGGTCTTCATGAACACGAGGACCCCAGCAACCGCAACTCCGATCGCGGTTGCCGTGTAACGGTCGACTTTCATGTCGGTGAACTCCTGGAGCTGGTAACGAGCAAGACGAGTCGCCGTGTCAAGGGAGGTCAGGATGAACGAGTTCAAGGCGAGAAGCCCCAGTGAAGTCCCGATTTTTTCAGGGATACCGATCAGGGCGGCAAACTTCCCCAGTCCGATCCCGTAGGTTACGGTGGGGCCGCCTTTCAGCATTCCGCCGCCGATCATGATCGTGCCGATCGCGATAACCGCCACAAGGCCCTCGATCAGCATGGCACCGTACCCCACACCGATCGCGTCGGTTTCCTTCCGCAGCTGCTTTGCGGTCGTTCCGCTTCCGACGAGAGAGTGGAAGCCCGAAATGGCTCCGCAGGCAACGACAACGAAAAGCAGGGGCCACAGGGGTTCCCCTTTCGGGCCTGAGAATCCCGTGAAAGCCGGAAGGGCCACTTCAAAGCTCTTCGCACCGAAAACCATGCCCACCGCTCCGATGAACAGAGAGAAGTAAAGCAGGTAGGAGGCAAGATAGTCGCGGGGCTGGAGCAAAAGCCAGACCGGAAGGACGGAAGCCGCAAAAATATAGACAATCAGGACCCAGCGCCAGACTGTGTTGGGAAAAGCAAAGGACTGCTGGACCCACTCGGCCGAGTTCCCGTAGAAAATGGCCCCGATGACGATCGGAACCATTATTAGGGTCATCACAAGCAGGGAGACGCCCTTGCGGTAGATCAAAAATCCGAAAATTACCGCAAGGCCGATATAGAGGAGCCCGGAAAAGGCGACTGCCGGGTCTGCAGCAAACGTGTTTGCGGCCAGCTCGAGGAAAACGGCGATCACAAGGGTAAGGGCAAGCCACGTGAAGGTAAGAAAGATCTTTTTCGCCCGGTGCCCGATCCAGTGATCCACGACCTCGCCAACCGAAAGCCCCTTGTGCCGGATTGAAGAAACAAGAGCCCCAGCGTCGTGGACGCCGCCAAGGAAAGCGGAACCGATCAGGCACCAGAGGTAGGCGGGAAGCCACCCGAACATTGAAGCCGCCGTGATGGGACCAACGATCGGCCCGGCTCCAGCGATCGAAGCGAAATGGTGGCCGAGAAGTACCGCTGGATGAGTTGGCACATAGTCCATCCCATCGAAATACACCTTCGCAGGAGTATCGTTCTTGTCATCAAGACCATACAGGTTCTTCTGGAATTTTCCATAAAGCATGAAAGCCGCAACAAAGAAAACCACAGCAATGACAAAAAGCGTCGTCAACATCCCGATATTCACCTCCGTTTAATATATTTTACCTTGTCCTTCCTGTTTCACCACCTGGAGCAGGCACCACCTCCAAACCGGATCTTCCATTTTCGTTCTTTGAAGCAAAATCGAGTCCCATTAATGCCCAGTAGGCAAGGTCTGCAAATCGCTTGTGAGGTTTGTCTCCAAGGCAAAGGCAGTAGATCTCCACCCAGCCTCGAAATCCCCAGAGGAACGCTTTCTGCCGGTGTTTTGGCCAAGTCGTGTCTCCTAGGAGAAGGATCCGGTGCGCCATAACCTCAGGTGACCCTTTCCATTCGCGCAGGATCCTTTCAACGCTCCGTTCCCCCTCGTGCTCCCAGACAATGTAATCATCTGCGTAATAGCGGGCGACTTCTCCCAGGAGAGCCCCCTTCCTGAACGTGACTCTCCTGTAGACCCCACCCAGGCCAAAGCCGAGCCAACGCTCAAAGCCAATTTCAGCCCAGAAATCATCGATCCGAGACAGGTTTTCATACCGCTCTTTCAACAAGGCGCTTCCCCCAGGGTGTTTTTCTACGTTTAAATCATACAACCGGAATAACCACTTGTCAGCAAAAAAATGCATATCTTATAATGGATACATTAAAGTCAAAACCGGGCTTCTCGCCCGGTTTTGACTGCCCTCTTAACACTTAAAAAGCATGGAACCCCTGGATGTGCTCCCGCATTTCCTCGTAATTTTTCCTTGCGGTTCCCATGTGCCCTTCTTCCATGCTTTTCAGCTCCAGAAACATTTTCCGGGCAGCCCCCTCCGTCTGCTCGGCCATTTTTCCGTAAAGTTCCGCTGCCCTCATCTCTGAAATGTAGACGGCCGAGGCGATCCGCAGAAGAGAATAGGAGTTTTTGAATTCATCCGCCTGGACCTTCAGGGCCGGATCCACGACGAGGTTCGGATCACGTTCGAATTTTTCCCCGTAGAGTTCCGTGTAGTAGGTCATGAGCGAATCCCGGTGGCAGGTTTCCCAATCAGCGATCTTGTTCAACTCTTCAGCCAGGTGGGGCTTGTCCGTGTTCGCTGCCCACGTCCGGTAGAACTCGCTCGCCTCGATTTCGGAATGAATCGCAAGCTTCAGAGCGCTCTTCATGTCAAACGCCGTCATCTTCATCCCCCCACTGAATAAATCGTTTTGCTTCATTATCTTATTATAGCATTCAGTCACCGATTGAAAAGAAATGATTTCTTCAAACCGCCTTGCCAACCCTGCCTTAGCCCGGTATAATACCCTGCGTTCCAGGGCGACTAGCTCAGCGGAAGAGCGCTTCCTTCACACGGAAGAAGTCACAGGTTCGATCCCTGTGTCGCCCACCAAGCAATAGCAAGGGGTTGAGCCACTTCAGGCTCAGCCCCTTTTTCTGTCTGTACTCCATATGTACTCCAAAGACGAATT
>JAJUIT010000124.1 GCA_029267465.1 Synergistaceae bacterium | reverse complement strand
AGTGATCGACTGCTATTCGATCAAGCCTCTTCCCGCGCTGTCGATCACGGCCTCCGTCAGAAGAACGGGATGTTGTGTCGTTGCGGAAGAGCATACGACCGCCGGGGGCCTGGGAAGCGCGATCGCGGAACTCGTTTGTCAGTCCTCTCCCGTACCGGTAAAGTTCGTTTCCGTACAGGACCGTTTCGGCCAGAGCGGAGGAGCTGAAGAACTTCTGGAGTACTATGGCCTTTCCTTCAAGGAAATCCTGAGCGCCGCATCGCAGGCCTGGACGATGAGGAGGCGTTAGATTGGAAATACGGATGTCGGGTGTCACGAAAACATTCGGAGAGGATATCACCGCCCTGGAGGACGTTTTCCTCAGCGTCCCCAAGGGGGATTTCGTGTATCTCGTGGGTCCCACCGGCTCCGGAAAGACGACCCTGTTGAGGATTTTAAACCGGGAACTTTTGCCGACCCGCGGACAGGTTCTCGTCGGAGAGTACAACCTGCGGAAGTTAAGGCGGACAAAGGTTTGCCAGTATCGGAGAGCCATCGGGATGGTCTTCCAGGATTACCGCCTGCTGGAAGAACGCACTGCCCTCGAAAATGTCGCTTTTGTTCTTGAGGCAGTCGGGGCCCCTCGAAGAGAAGCTCTCGACCGTGCGGGGGAAGTCCTTGACTGCGTTGGGATGTGGAGGCGGAGGTTCCTTTATCCCAGGGAACTTTCGGGCGGGGAACAGCAGAGGGTGTCCATCGCCCGAGCGATTGCGAACGATCCCCGCCTGCTGTTGTGCGATGAACCAACAGGCAATCTCGACCCCCAGACGGCCGGGGAAATCATGCAGGTTCTGCTTTCGATCAACGCTTCGGGAACCACGCTGATCATGGCGACGCACAATCGGTATCTTGTAGATGCATACAGGCAAAGGGTTGTTGAGCTCAAGATGGGAAGGATCGTTCGTGATCAGGAGAGGGGCAGGTACGACATCGATGAGGAGCTTTAGTTTCGCCTTTCGCGATACCGTCAGACTGATCCGCCGGAGCCCGGGCATAAGCGGGCTGACGTTTTTGACGGTGCTCGTCGTTTTTTTCTTTGTTGGATGCAGTTTTCTCCTGGCGCTGAACACGCGGCACGTCATCTCCGTGGTGGAGGGGGAACTGGTCGTCCAGGCCTACCTTCAGCCCAAGGCTGACCTGGACGGACTCGCGAAAAAGGTGGAAAAGATGCCGCATGTGAGGGGCGTACGCCCGATTTCACCCGAGCAGGCTCTGGAGCTTCTGAAAGCCCGCCTGGGAAATCAGAGCGCCGCTGTAACGCTCCTAGGAGAGAATCCCTTGCCGGCGAGCCTGGAAGTCCGGGTGGACAAGGCTTCCAGTGTTTCGGGGATCGCCCGCGAACTGGTCTCCATGCCCGAAGTGGAGGACGTAGTCTACGCCGGGAAGGTTGCCGAGAAGCTTGCCCGTCTATCCCGGTTCGCCGAGATTTTTTCACTCTTCCTGCTGGTTTTTGCAGGACTTGCAGGGGCTCTTGTGCTTTACAACACGATCCGGGTTGCCATTTACTCCAGGAAGCAGGAAATCGAAGTGATGCTTCTGGTTGGAGCCATGCCGGGTTTCGTCGCTCTGCCCTTCGTCCTTCTCGGGCTCTTCTGGGGGCTTACCGGAACCCTTGCCGCTTCCGCGGTGCTGGGGCTTCTGTACAAATCCTTCGTGAATTCCGTCCAGAATACGCTTCCCTTCATCCAGCTGGTCGACAATCCGCAGCTTTACCTGAAGCTGGCTCTTGTACTGATCGGGGGAGGAATTTCCCTAAGCTGGCTCTGCAGTTGGATCGCTGTCGAAAGGCATATTTCCGAAGCCATGAAGCCTTCCTGAAGGGAGCCGAATAATGAACATTCGAGCGTTTCGGGCCATCCTTCTGATCGCCCTTTTTTCCCTCATTCCGGTGGGGTTCCCTTCGTTTGCTGCCTCAGCCGCTTCGGATCTGGAAGAACAGATCCGAAAAGAAGAGGCTCGCCTTTCCGAGCTGCAGGGGCAGGTGACGATGCACCGCAAAAAGCTGGATGAAGCAAAGGTCAAGGAAAAGAGCGTGTTGGCGAAACTCCAGGAATACAACGAAAAGGTGGCCTTGACAGGACAACGCATCAACGTGATGCAGCTAAAGCAGAAACGGGTTGAAATCCGGATCGCGGAGCTGACCAAGGAGATTGCATACACGGAAGGGCAGATTGAAGAATTGAAGGCGGCCTTGGCGGCCAGGATGAACGCGATCTATCGCTACGGGGGAATCGCCGAGCTCAATCTTTTCTTTTCATCGAGCACGATCAACGAAGCGATCGTCAGCTCCTATCTTTTGTCCAGGATTGCGGACCAGGATCGGGAAATTTACGGGAAATACATGGACCGGATCAGGCGGCTGGAGCAATCGAGGCGCGATCTCGGCGTTCAGACCCAACGCCTTTCGGAACAGAAACGGGAACTCGAACTGGAAAGAAACGAACATCGGAAGGCGGTGGAGGAAAGCAGCCGGTACCTCAGCCAGGTAAAAAGGGAGAAGGAGCTGCATGCCGCTGCAGTCCAGGAGTTGCTGAAGGCTCAGCGAGAACTGGAAGGCAAGGTGCGAAGCCTGCTGGAGCAAAAAAGACGGCTGGCGAAACGGACACCCGGCCAAGTCATCCCTTCCTACAGGGGAGGATCTCTCCCATGGCCGACGACGGGGAGAGTGGACAGCGAGTTCGGCATGCGGGTGCACCCTCAGTTCAACACGAAGATGATGCACACGGGGATTGACATCGCGGCTCCGATCGGTACCCCCGTCATCTCCGTGGCGGCCGGACAGGTTCTTTTCGCCGGGTGGATGAGGGGCTACGGTCAGACGGTCATCATCGACCATGGAGGAAACTTGATGACAATCTACGGGCATCTTTCCCGGATGGATGTCATGGAGGGACAGTCGGTCACCGCGGGACAGATCATTGGGGGCGTTGGAAGCACCGGGATTTCAACGGGAAGCCACCTCCATTTCGAAGTGAGAATCAACGGCGCTGCAAAAAACCCCCGGGCCTACCTTCGCGCCCGATAGAGTGAACGCTTAGGATGTGATCCGGAATGTGGAAACGAGCACGTGATTTGATTGCAGGCATTTTGATCGGAACTCTCCTTACCGGTGTATGGGTTTCAGCCAGGGCAGAGAGCGGGACCGATCTGTCCAGTGTAATTCCGTTCAGCGCGCAGGCGCTCTGGTTGATGAAGCAGACCCGTTCTCTTCTGGAAACCTACCACGTGGACGGAGACAAGCCGGTCGAGGAGAAAAAACTGCTTTATGGTGCGGTTAGAGGGATCCTGCAGGCCTGGGGGGATCCTTACACGCGGTTCCTTGATCCTGCCCAGCTGAAGGAAGAAGAAATCGAGGTCCAGGGAGAATACGGGGGCCTCGGCATCTATATCGCCCAGAAAGATGGAAGAACGCTTGTGGTCAGCCCGATTGAAGGCACTCCCGCCGAGAGGGCCGGGATCAAACCGAACGACGAGATCGTCAAAATCGGGGAAGAGGTCATCCTGGGATGGGACCAGGATCGGGTCGTAAAGGCCCTGAGAGGGCCTGCCGGCACCAGAGTGACCATCTGGATCCGCCGCGAGAAGGAAGAGCGGCTTCTCAAGTTTGACCTGAAAAGGGAGAATATCGCCCTGAAAACGGTCAAGCTGGAAAAACTTGGCGACGGCCTGGTCTACATCCGGCTAAGCTTTTTCAACGAGAAGACCGCTGACGAAATGAGAAAGGCGCTTGCCCAGGCAAACGGCATGAAAGCCAAGGGGATCGTGCTGGATTTGCGTAACAACCCCGGCGGATTGCTGAATGCGGCAACCGATATTGTCGATATGTTTGTCGACGAAGGCGTCATCGTCGGCATGAAGGGCCGTTTCGAACGGGCGAACGAGGTGATTTACGCCACAAAGGGGACCCAGACCCGCCTGCCGCTCGTGGTGCTGGTGAACGAGGGGAGCGCGAGCGCCTCCGAGATCGTTTCTGGAGCCCTGAAAGACCTGAAAAGGGCAAAAGTCGTCGGGAAGAAGACATTTGGAAAAGGATCCGTTCAGACCCTGTTCCATCTTTCAGACGGCTCGGCGATGTTCATCACGATCGCTCGCTACTACACGCCCTCCGGGCTGGTCATCGATCACGTCGGGTTGAAGCCGGACCTGGTCGTAGAAGGGGAGCCGAACAGGGATCACAAGAAGGACATCCAGCTTCAGAAAGCCATCCAGGAACTGAAGAAAAAGCCTGGGAAACAGGGCTGAAACGCATTGGCCGCTGGAGTGGAAGGAATTGCCGGCAATATGAACGGGACGAGCAAGGCGAAAAGAGGCAAAACCCAGTTCCTTTGGGTCGTTACGTTTCTAATGCTGGCAGCGGGCATCCTTCTCGTCGGTGCAGCAAGTCTGCGATCCTATAGAGAGGCGACACTCCAAACAGAGGGGGCACAATCGGTTCAACTGCAAGTCGGGGGTGTCAAGAATGGAGAACCTCTCCCCGAAGAAACACCCGGGAAGACGTCCGAGGAACTTAAGAGAGCCATTGTCCTGATCGTCGATGATGTCGGGTTTTCTCTTTCGTCCGCGAAGGAACTTTTGGAAGTGAAGGTCCCGTTGACCTGGAGCATCATTCCATACCAGAGTCATAGCCTTTCTTCCCTGAAACTGGCGAAGGAACACGGAATCCCCGCGATGCTGCACCTTCCTATGGAAGCGGAGGTGGACAGGCCCGGCCTGAAGTACCAGGTCAACCTTGAAATGGACTCCGAATCCCTTCGGCGTTTTGTCAAAAGTGCGGCAGGATCGCTCCCCGGGGTGATCGGCGTCAATAACCATCGAGGATCGCGGGCCACCTCGACCCCGCGAGTCATGGAGGCGGTTCTCTCGGAAATTCAGGAATTGGGGCTGATTTTTGTCGACAGCAGGACAAGCGGGAAAAGCGTTGCCTTCCGGATGGCCCGGGAAATGAAGATCCCGACCCTCCAAAACGAGGTCTTTCTGGACCATGAAGCAAGTCCGGAATCGATGCGAAAGGCCCTGGAGCGGGCCTTCTCGATCGCGAGGAAAAAGGGGACTGCCGTGGTGATTGCGCACGCCCGGCCCGAAACGCTGAAATTCTTGAAAACCCTGAGCCAAAGTCGGCCGGAAGATATACAATGGATCACTGTGCCTGAGGCCGTTCGACGATCTCCAGGTTCAACTCAAGGAGGAATGAAGCAGTGAAAGGAAAAGCTGAAGTCATTATCGGCGCCCAGTGGGGCGATGAGGGCAAGGGACGGATCGTGGATGCCCTGGCGGACCGCGTGGATGTTGTTGTGCGGTACCAGGGAGGGGCAAACGCCGGACACACGGTGGTCGTGGAAGGGGAAAAACATGTCTTCCACCTTTTGCCTTCGGGAATGCTGTATCCCGGGAAAACATGCGTCATCGGAAACGGCGTCGT
>JAJUIT010000077.1 GCA_029267465.1 Synergistaceae bacterium | reverse complement strand
GTTCTTTCCCTCGTACCGGAGTGCGCCTCCGTGGGGATTCCCGGATCCGTGACGATTCGCGAGCTCGGGCTGCCGGAAATCCTAAAGGCAAGAGGGAACCAGATCATCCAGCACTGGGACCCCACCCTGGCACCGGAAGAACGCGCTCAGCGCCTGAGCGAAGAACTCGCCAGCGACATTTTCCTCACCAGCTCGAACGCGGTAACCCTGTCGGGGGAGCTGGTCAACATTGACGGAACCGGGAACCGTGTGGCAGGAATGGCCTGGGCAAAGAGCAGGATCTGCTTTGTCATCGGGATCAACAAGGTTTCCCGCGACGTCGAATCCGCGCTCCAGAGGATCCGTGACTGGGCCACCCCGATCAACGGGCTTCGACTCGGGATGGACCTGCCCTGCATCCAGGCGGGTTTCTGCGTTGACTGCAAGGTCCCCCAGAGAGCCTGCCGGGCCGTTTCGATTCTCGAAAAGGCACCGTACGGAAGGGACGCGCATGTGATCCTCGTTGGAGAAACGCTCGGCTACTGATTTTTCCGCAAGGAGCGGTACAGCGGGAGCAGTGGGGAAAGATCGGAGGTAGAGTCGCTTGCCGGATTACCCGAAGGTTGCTTTCATCGTTGCAGGCGGAACCATCGGAATGCTTTACAGCGAAAGACACGGAGGGCATGTCCCCAGCCTGGGGGCCGATGAGATGATGAAGTGGATCCCTCCGGATTTGCCCTGCGAGATCGTACCCGTTGACTGGGCGCGTCAGCCGAGCTGCCACTACACCATCGGGATGACGACGGACCTCGTCGAGCTCCTGCGGAAAACAGTCAAGGACGGGGTACAAGGGATTGTGGTCACCTGCGGAACCGACCTGATGGAGGAAATGGCCTACCTCACGGATCTTCTCTGGCCTTATCCCCAGCCGGTCGTCTTTACCGGGGCGGTGCTCCCTCCCGATTGCCCGGGAAGCGATTCCAGGCTGAACCTCATCCAGGCCTTCATCGCCGCGGCTTCAGAAAAATGCTGGGGGCAGGGCGTGACCGTCTGCTTCCAGGACCAGCTCTTTGCAGCCTCCGAGGTCAGGAAGGTCCACAGCTCTCGAAGGGACGCCTTCGAGTCTCCGGGGCGAGGCCCCATCGCTGAGATCGTCCAGGACAAGGTCCTTCTCAACCGAACACCTTTCCGTAGCGCTACACTCGGCGAATACGTCACTCCGGCGAGAGAGATCGAGCTTGTTTGGGCTGCGCTCGGATGCGGGGAGCGCCTTCTCGGCTGCCTTTCCAGGGGACCGGATCTGGACGGGCTGGTCCTTGCTGGAACCGGTTCGGGGAATGTCCCCCCGTCCTGGCAGCCCCATATCCGCTCTTTTTTGAAGCGGGAGATTCCCGTCGTCATCACCTCCAGGTGCTCCCAGGGACGAGTCGGTCGTTTGTACGGCTACGAGGGAAGCGCCAAGCGCCTCATAGAAATGGGGGTTCTTGACGGAGGGGGGCTAAGGCCCACCCAGGCCCGCCTGAAACTGGCCGTGGGCCTGGGTGGCGGGCTAAAGGGCAAATCCCTTCAGCTTTACCTGGTTAACTGATTCTCCGAGGGAACGAGGCAGGCGGGATGACGATCCGCCTGCCTCGTTCCTCTTAGGAACCGAAGGTGTCAAAAAGCAGCTTGATGGCGCTTGCCATGACCGACGCCGCCAGGATCAGCCGGATCACCCGGTTCCCCCGCGCGACCGCGAAGCGGGCCCCCAGGTGTGCCCCGATCATGCTCCCGGACGCAAGAACGAGCCCCGTTCCGAGCCGAACCAGCCCCTGGGAAGCGAAGAGGGGCAGGCTTACGGCCGTAAAACACCCCACGAGGAAAACCTTCTCGGCGTTTGCCTGCACCAGGTCGCGACCTCCCAGTCCCACCAAGGCCCAAATCAGGAAAAAACCCACCCCAGCCTGAACGAACCCTCCGTACGCCCCGATCAGGAAAAACAAAACCGCGGGAACCAAGAAAGGCATTTGAATCCGGCGGGGCTTTTCCCACATGGAAGGCCTGAACACGAGCAGGAACGCCATCACCAGGATCAAAAGAGCGATCGAGGTGCGAAGGAACCTTTCATCTAGCCGGATGGCCACGATTGTCCCGGCAAGAGCCCCGATGACTGCGGGCAGGACCGCGGCCGAACTCCTGCGGAGATCGAGGGCGCCTTCCCGGAAGAACCCCCGGACGGCGACCAGGCTTTGCAGGAGAATCGCGACCCGGTTCGTGGCGTTCGCCACCCCCATGTCCAGGCCTGAGAAAACGAGCAGCGGGAGTACCAGGAGACTGCCTCCCCCAGCGACGGTGTTGATGAACCCAGAAAGGATTCCGGAAAAGAAAATCAAAACCGGGAAGAATCCAGCCATGGCTCCTCCTTTTCCTGCTTATTATGGTAAACTATCGTTATGTTCGATATTTTCCCTGGGGGTGAGGCCATGCGCTACGCCGTCACGAGCGAGATCATCGCGATTCGGCTGTCTGAAGGCGAGGAACTGAACCGTTCGATCAGCCAGGTTTGCGAGGAATACAGCATCGATTCCGCCGTTGTCCTGTCCGCAGCCGGATTTGTCCGAAACGTAACCTTCGGCTGGTTCACGGGCAAGGAATACCTCATGGAGACCCACAACGAGATTTTCGAGCTTCTTTCCCTCAGCGGCGACATCAGCTACAAGGAGGGAAAGCTTTACCCGCACATCCACACCGTTCTGGGCAGGAAGGACCATTCCACCCTAGGCGGGCACATCCTCTCCGCTGTTGTTGACCACAACCTGGAAATCTTCATCAAGCCCCTGCAGTCCATCAGGCTTTCGAGGGCCTTTGATGGATGGTTCGAGGCCATCGTACCCGAAAGGCGCACTTAGGGAACATCCTTCCGGGGAAGGGGCGGCTGGCCCTTTCCCCTCTTTTTTTATGGCCGCCTTTCTGCCTTTCGTCATGCGAAGGAGTTCTTCAGGGGAAACCGGGAAGAACGCATGATCCGTTCCCGCGGCTGCCCAGACGGTTTCCTGCAGGAAAAGGTCTTCGTCCAGCAGCGCTTCGATCTCCGCGGGGAACCCTACCGGAGGGACCCCTCCCACTGCAAAGCCCGAGTACTCCAGGACCGTTTCGGGGCTTGCCATGGAGATCTTTTTCACGCCGGGAAGAAGTTTTCGGACCGCTTTCAGGTCCACGCGATTCACCCCGCTCATCAGGGCCAGGACAAAAACGCCGTCGGCTTGCAGGACAATGGTCTTCAGGATTGCCTCCCGCGGAGCCCCAACCGTCCTTGAAGCGTCTTCTACCGTGAAGATCGTGTCCCGGCTGAAAAGGATCTGTCCCCCGTAACCTGCTTTCCGAAGAAATGCCCGCACCTTGCCGACCGCATCCTCCATAGACTCACCCGCGCTCATTTTCGAGCCTCCTTTCCCCCAGGCCGCCAGCGCTGTTTTGAGTTTCAAAAGCCTTGTAAACCGCGTAATTTCCCAACACTTTCCGAACATATTCGTTCGTTTCAGGAAAGGGAATCTCTTCGACCCATTCTTCGATGCCTCCCGAACGATTGCCCCATTTCCGAACGGATCCGCTACCCGCGTTGTAAGCCGCAAGAGCTTCTTCCACCGTCCCGAAGGTCTGCAGGGCACGCGCCAGGTGGGCCGTTCCCAGCAGGATGTTCGTCCCGGGCTCCCAGGGATCTGCCTTTTCCAGGCCAAGCTTCGACGCTTCCTCCCGTGCGGTCGCAGGCATCAGCTGCATCAGTCCGATCGCTCCGGCGGAGCTGACCGCCGCCGGGTCAAAGGCGCTTTCCTGCCGCATCACCGCCCAGACGAGCTGCGGGTCTACCCCGAACCGTCCCGCGGCATCCCTCACCTCCCTGGAATAGGCTTTCGGGAAAAGCAGCGAGAGGAACTCGACGCCCCGGACCAACGACTTCGGCAGCAGGGATCTGGCCCGTTCCGCCAGCCGCACCGAACCGGCGTAATCCCCGCTCCATGCGGCCAGCCATGAGGCCCGGGCCAGGCTCTCCCCCTTCCCGGAGTTCTCGAGGCGCAAACGCGCATAGGTCACAAACCCCCAGGCTTCCAGGGAATCCTGTCCTCTTTGCCAATTTGCCCGCTTCATTTCCGGAAGGCCGGAAACCCTCCAGGCATAGAGAGAAAGCGGTTCCAGCCGGGCCAGCTTCTCTTCCCATTTTTTCGCGAGCCCTTCATCCCCGGTTCGTCGAGCGCTGCGGGAAAGCCAGTAAAGAAGACGTGCACGCTCCAGTCCCTCGGGTGCCCCTTCCAGCGCTTTTTCCCACGCTTGGGCGGCTCCGGAGGCATCCCCGGCCTTCCAGAACCTCCAGCCCATTTTCCAGCGAAGCCGCGAAGCCGCCGCCCCTTTCGGGAAACGCCTCAGGAGTTCCGACGCTTCAACCGGGGTGGCTTCTGCCCCCTCCTGAACTGCCAGGGTGTACAGGGCGCCTTCCGCGGCGGGACCCTCTCCCTGGGCTAGTCTCTTCAACGCCGCCTTCGCGCTCTCGAGCCCGCTGGAAGCGATCCCGAGGCGCCGGATGGAAGAGGCGGAATAGGAAGCCCCCTCCCGGGCAAGGCCTTCCCAGAGGGGAACCGCTTCTTCCGCCCTATTTGCCCGGAACAGCGAGAGCGCATACCAGAACCGCCCCTTAGGAGAAAGGCCCGGTGGGGTGTTTCCCTTGCCCTGCACCGACTCGAAGAAATCGATGGCGTCGGAAAAGTTCCCCGAAAGGGCCGAAGCAATTCCGAGAGCTTCCCGGGCCTCGGGGAAGCCCCCCATTCCCGGCCGTTTCAGGAACTCGGTCCCTTCCGCGGAAAGGGGACGGAGATCAAGCAGGGCTAGTGCATCCTTCACCGTTGCCCCCGGGGACCGCAGGATCAGCGAAAGCGCCTGGATCCGGCGGCCCGGGTCAGAGCCCGCCCGCCGCAACATTTCTCTTGCCCATGGCCCCTTCTCCCCGGGCCGGGCGAGCCGCTCCTTGAGATAGGCGACGTAATACCGGAGCTCCCCCGGCAGGCTGGGGGAAGTCCAGAGGTTTTGGGCAAGCCGCCCGGCCTCTTCCGTCCGGCCCGTTCGCTCCAGCCCGAGCGCACGAAGCAGATCCGCATAGGGAAGAACGTTCCCCGGGAGGCCTTTGCGGGCCCGTTCTAGGATCCGAACCGCTCCTTCCCAGTCCTGTCGAAGCCATGCGCCATTCGCAGCCAGGCACGCCTCCCTCGGGGTCCAGGTCTTTCTGGCCGCAAGGATCCTGTCAAATTCCTTCCATCGCCTCTCGAAGAAAAGCCTATCCGCCGAAGAGGAGGCCCCCCAGGCCGAGTAGGGCCCTCCGCCCACCAGCAGGGACAGACAGGCAGCTACAAAAAGGGCCTTCCTCAAACTGATCCGCATTGTTTCTCTTCCCGGCGGGCGCAGGTGCAGGGACAACTTTCGCCCGTTTCGACGAAAACCCGAAACTGCTCCAACCACCGAGGTTTCCCCCATTCACAAAGGCCGATGAACCGGATGAACGCCAGGAAGCGCTCAAGGCATTTCGGGGAAATCCCGTGCTCCATGGCGCAGGCATTGAGTTCGGCTTCCTCTTCATCCAGGCCCAGGACCTCCCGTAGGAAATCACGAATGGAAACCTCTTTCTCTACCAGGCGTGAGGCCATTTCTTCCCCTTCTCCGGTCAGGACCAGGTATCCATAGGGTTCCTGGCGGACGTATCCTTTTGCTTTCAGGCTCGAAAGGATCCCAACCACGGTCGGGGCCTTGACCCCCATGATGGCAGAAAGATCCTTTACACGAACGACCTTGCTTTCCTTCTGCAACTTGTATATGGTCTTCAGGTAGTCCTCGCCGCGGGCCGTCAATTCCATGAATTAGCCCTCCCTATTTTTTTTAGGATGTCGCGTCGAGTATCACCCAGACAACCCGGCAAGTCAAGGAGGACCCGAATGGACGAAGAAACGGTTCTTGGAGCTCTCGCCACCCTCGCTTCCGCCTGGGAAGTCCAGACCGGCCCCAAGCCGGGGCTTGTCGACCCGTTCACCAGCGGAGCCCATGACGACATGGACTACATCACCTTCCTGGTCAGCCTCTGCGCGCTCGCTCCCTACTGGGGCCTCCAGGCCAGAACGGGCCTGGAGGGGACTCCCCCCGAAAGGGCCATGGAACGGCTTCGCCCGGTCGGCCTGGAAATGGAGCGCGCCATGGCCCGCGTCACCGGAGGAGTGAACACGCACAAGGGACTGATTTTTGCCCTGTCCCTGCTTTTGTTCGGCGCGGGGGCGGAGCTTCACCGTTCCGGGAGGGTTGACCCCCAAAAAGCCGCCGAACGGGCAGCCGAAGCCGTCTCCAGTGAGGTCCGGGCGGAATTCGAGGCCCTGTCCCGCTTCGGTTTTTCCGCCGCGAAAACCCACGGGGAAATTCTGTATCTCAGGCACGGAGTCACCGGGATCCGTGGGGAGGCCGCTTCGGGCTTTCCCTCGGTCATGGGGCACGGTCTTCCGGCTCTGAGAAACGCGCTCGACGCTGGAGCCCCGCTGAAAGAAGCCACTCTTCATGCCTTTTTCGCCATCGCGGCCGTCTGCGAGGACAGCAACGTCATCAGCCGGGGCGACTTCGATTTCTGGAAAGAAAACCATCTGCCCCGCATGAAAGGCCTTTCGAGGGTCCAGCCTCCCTATTCCCTCGAATTTATCCGGGACCTTCACAAACTCGATGCCGAGTACACCTCCCTCCGCATCAGCCCGGGAGGGGCAGCCGACCTGCTGAGCTGCACCCTCTTCCTCCATTGGGCACAGCTTGTCAACACACGGCGTTTGAGTTAGATTATTTGAAAACAGGGAGGGGAAATCGGATGAGTCTGGGACTTCGTTTGAAAACGTTGCGGAAATCCAGCGGGCTGACCCAGCAAAACCTGGCGGACAAGGTCGGCGTCAGCCGAATCTACATCCAGGCCCTTGAAAGCAACCGCAGGCTTCCTTCAATGAAGCTGCTCCAGAAGCTGGCGCAGGCGCTCGGAGTCGAACTGGCTGACATCGTCGAGACCTTTGGCGGGGACCGCCAGAACCGCTTCCAGATCGAAGAACTCTGGAATTCCGCAGGGGTCGAGCTCTGGTACAAGAGAAAACGGCTTTCCCCCGAGGAAGTTCTCCTTGTCCGGCGGCTTGTCGACGCCGCTCTTTCCGATTGGGATGAAGGGCACGAAGACCGGAAGGATTCCTGAGGGGGCGTCCCTCTCCTTCGAATTTCCGCGCCCCCCCGATGCCCTTCCGGCCTGGGCGCTGGAAGAAGCAAGGCCCTGGTGGAACCTAGACGAGTTCGGCCTGCTCGTCCGGGCCGAGGAAACCTGCGGGAGGACTCTGGAGCTCAAAAGGGTCGCGCTGACGGAAAACCTCTGGGGATTGCACGTCGCGCGGGGGAACCGGGCCCGCATCTACGTCAACAGCCTTCTCCCCCCGTTCTGGCAGCGCTTTGCGTGTTTCCACGAACTGTACCACCTTCTCTCCCACCGCCGGGGAGAAGCCTTCTGGGCCCGCACCGCCACCCCCCTTTCCAGCTTTGAGTACCAGGCGGACCTTTTCGCCTGGGCCTGCCTGCTGCCGGAGTGGCAGGAATCGCCTTGAAGGGGCGGAAATCCCTCCCTTTTTTCTTTGCCATGGCCGGTTGCAGGAACCGCTGCGTCTACTGCGACCAGGCCCGGATCACGGGAAATTGGGCCGCTCCTTCCCCGGAAGAGGTCAAAAAACGCCTGGAAGAGCTGGACTGCGCCGTTGAAATCGGGTTCTTCGGGGGTAGTTTCACCTGCCTCCCGCCGGATTTGGCCGATTCCTACCTGGAAGCGACCGCAGCCGCCCCCCGGGGAAGCTCCCTTCGCCTGTCAACCCACCCTCTCTGCCTCACGCCCGAAGCGATCAGGCGTCTCAAGGGGGCAACCCTGGGAACGTGCCCTGTTTCCTGCGTCGAAGTGGGGATCAGCTCCCTGGACGACGAAGTCCTGAAAGCCTGCTCCAGGGGATACACCGCCAGAGAAGCCCTGAAAGCGGTCGAAGGTCTCCTTCAGGAAAATCTCCACGCGGGTGTCCAGCTCATGATCGGTCTGCCGGGGCAAACCCCGGGCTCGACCTTCAATGATCTTCGGAGGCTGGCCCGCCTCAAGGGGCCGCGCTCCATGGACCTGCGGATCTACCCTTGCCTCGTGTTGAAGGGAACTCCACTTGAATCCCTCTGGGAGTCCGGCCGTTTTTCACCCCTACAGACGGAAGAGGCGGCCCGATGGGCGGGATCCCTGATGGTCGAGGCACTCGACCTGGGATTTGAAATCCTGCGGGTCGGCCTGACCGAAACGGATTCTCTCTCCGCTTCCTTTAAGGCTGGTCCTCACCACCCTGCCTTCGGAGAGCTCGCCTGGGGGGAATGCCTGGCCCGCCTTCTCACCCGAAACTCGGCAGGCGGGCCATGGGTCATTGAGGGAAAGAAACGGTCCCTCCTTCTCGGACATGGGAAACGGGGAATCCGGAGGCTTGCCGAACTTTCCGGGCAAGCGGCTCCGGAAGCAGTTTCCCGCCTTGCCTTCTGGCCCAAGCCTAAAGGTCCCGCAAAAAGATCCAACCGGCGAGTTGACAACCCCGAAAACGAACTCTAAACTGAATGCCGTATACTTGACCTTTTGTTTAATAACTTGGGAGGAATGTCAAAGAATGGACAGCAACGAGCTTCAAAAACTGATGAGGGAAAAACTCGAGGTCGTTCCCAACAAAGCCCGCCGCGTCATCGAATACCTCCTCACGAACACCCGGGAGGCAGCTTTTCGTTCGATCGGTGAAGTCGCCGACCAGCTGGAGGTCTCCAAGGCCCAGATGGTCAGGGTCGCGCGCATTCTCGGATTCACCGGGTACGCCGAGCTGAAGGACGCTCTCCAGGGAGCCATCCTGGAACAGGTGAACCCCGCAGCCATGCTGGCCAAGGCAACGATCATCCAGGAAGACCTCCCCGAGTCCATCCACCGGATGGAACACGCGAACCTTGATGAAACCTGGAACCAAATGAAACCGGAACTTGTGTCCCAGTTCTGCCGGATCATCCAGGAAGCCCGGTGCGTTTATTGCCTCGGATGGGGGATTTCCAGCCTCGTGGCCGAGTCGTGCATGATGCGCCTTCGCGTGCTGGGAATCCCCGCGATGCTCATGCAGCGGAGCGGCCTTGCCCTCCTGGAGCAGGCCAGGGCCGTCGGGGAAAAGGACGTGGTGATCGTTTGCGAACTCCCCAGCTATGCCGTTGAGGTGACAGAAACGGTCGAACGGTGCGCCGCCCAGGGAGCCACGATCATCACCATCACGGACAGCCTGGCCGCACCGGTCTGCCGCTATGCAGGCCTCAGCCTTTTCGTCAGCGCAGCCAGCCCGACATTCGGCAGCAGCGTCCTCGGACCTCTGTTTCTGATCCATGTCCTGACCTCCGTTCTCGCGGTTTCGATGGGCAGCAAGGCAAAAGCCGCCCTGGAAGAACAGGCGGCCTTCCTTCACGATTCCCGGTATTTCCACCCGGCCTTCGGCTTACGGTATTCCTGATTCTCTTT
>JAJUIT010000160.1 GCA_029267465.1 Synergistaceae bacterium | reverse complement strand
CCATGCTCGCCTTGATCTCAACGTTCGACCCAAGCATCTTCTTCAGAGTCTTGGCCTTGGCCGGCGATTCCACGATCACCAGGGTTTTTCCTTTTCTGCTTTTCTCCGCCATGCTCTCGCCCCTAACGCTTCGAATGGTCCTCGGATCTTGCTTTCCGTCCCGGGGCCGCGATCCACCTCCCGGAAAGCGACCGCCGAACGAACCCGAAGGCTTCCAGCCTGCTTAGCTCTGCCAGGACCTCAGCGGCGCTCATTTTAACCTGAGAGGCAAGAATGTCAACCGTCTGATCACCAAAGACGCGCAACGCTTCAAGGATTGGGGATGAAGGCGGACCTTCCTCTTGAAAAAGTTCACCCTGGGCTGGGACAGGAAGGGTCGCCAGGTCATCGAGATCGACCAGCGGCTGCGCCCCATCCCAAATGAGCCGGTTGGAACCCCCGCAGACCCATTCATCGATCCTTCCGGGGACGGCCCAGACATCCTTTCCGCTTTCCATGGCGAGTTTTGCCGTTCCGATCGCTCCGCTTTTGAGGGGAGCCTCCACGACGATCAACCGGTTTACCAGCCCAGCGATGAGACGGTTCCTCTGCGGGAACCTCCAGGTTCGGGCCGGACTGAAAAGGGGGAATTCACTTAAAAGCAGTCCCTTTTCCTGAATTTGGCAAAAGAGTTTTTCATGCTCCGGAGGATAGCAAAGATTTACCCCGGTTCCGAGAACCGCCACCGTGGCTCCTCCTGCCTCGATGGCCCCTGCGTGGGCAGCCCCGTCGATCCCGAGCGCTCCCCCGCTTACGACGCCCACCTGGGATTGGACCAGGCGAGATGCAATCTCGCGAGCCATCCTGGCCCCGTATGGCGAACATTTTCTCGTTCCGACCACCGCGTCCATTCTGGCCGGCGGCGGCCAAACCCCCTTTGCGTAGAGAACCACGGGCGGCCGGGAAAGTTCAAGAAAGGCCTCGGGGTAATCAGGGGTCCCCCAGAAGACGAGGCGGATCCCCAACCGGCTGGACCTTTCCGCTTCCTTGCTCCCCCATTGTTTCTCCCTCAGCCTTTCAAGCGTTTGCTGGCATCCTTCCGAAAGGCCCAGATCCTTCCAGCAGGCCCTTCCTCCCTCAAGAACCTCTTCCGGCAACAGTCCTCGCCTGGACCAGCCTTCAAGATGGCGGGCATGGAATCCTTCACAGGCATTGAGAACCAGGAGGGCCGCCTCACGCTCCGTCAATGGGATTCCCCCCTCCACGGTAGGCCAGGGCTTCACAGACATCCTCGACTGAGACTTCCAAGTCGCCCCTAAGATCTGCGATCGTCCGGGCCACCTTGAGGACCCTGCTGATCCCCCGGCCGGAAAGCCGCAGGCCTCTTACCGCTTCCATCAGGAAAGGACGGACTTTCCGGGAAAGGCAAAGGCCCGAACGGACCAGCCTTTCAGGGATCTCCGCATTGCAGCCGAACCCCTGGGCCTTCCACCTCTCCTGCTGGATTTTCCTGGCGGCGGTAACCTTCTCACGGATTTCTCGGCTGGAGGGTCCCTGCCGTCCCTCGAGGCAGACGAGTTCCTCCGGCGTCAGACGGGGGACAGAAACGTGCAGGTCGATCCGGTCCAGGATTGGACCTGACAAGCGGTTTCTGTACTTTTCGAGCGTGTGGGCCGAGCAGCGGCAGGGTTCAACGGGGTCCCCCCAATAGCCGCAGGGACATGGATTGCAAGCACAGACCAGCAGCACCCGCGCGGGATAGGTGACGGAACCGGAAGCGCGGCTAACCGTGATGATGCCGTCTTCTAGAGGTTGCCGGAGCGCCTCGAGCAGGTCCCGGTGGAATTCGGGAAATTCATCGAGAAAAAGGACTCCCCGATGGGCCAGGCTGATCTCTCCCGGCCGTAGGGTGGTCCCTCCCCCGCAAAGGGCGATGGCACTGGCGGTATGGTGGACAACACGGTAGGGCCGCGTCCGGTCGGGTTTTGCCGGGATTCCGAGGGTGCTTTTCACCAGGAGGGTCTCAAGTCTTTCTTCATCGCTCAGCGGCGGCAGGATCCCTCTCAGGGCACGTGCCAGGAGGGTCTTCCCCGAGCCCGGGGACCCCATCAGCAGGAGGTTGTGGTGTCCGGCTGCAGCGATTTCGAGGGCGCGTTTTGCCGCCGCCTGCCCCTTGATGTCGGCCAGATCGGGCTCAATCACCTTGTCTTCCGTTTCCGCGCTGCTTTCCGTGACGGGAGGAATCCGGGACTCTCCCCGCAGGTGGGCCAGGAGGCTTTTCAAGTCCGGCGGGGCAAAGGCTTTCACTCCCTTGACGAGGGCAACCTCCCTGGCATTCCCTGGGGGAAGGAACAGGGGGATCTCCATCTTCCGGGCCAGGAGGGCCGCGGGAACCGCCCCCTTGGTGGTCCGAAGCCGCCCGTCCATCGCAAGTTCACCCAGGAACAGGGCCGTTTCACCGACTCGAACCGCTCCCGATTCCATCGCAAGTCCCACCGCCATCGGGAGATCCAGGAGGGATCCAACCTTGGGCAATTCGGCCGGGGCCAGGTTCAGCGCGATCCTCCCGCGAAGCTGGATTCCGTTGCTCCTCAGGGCAGCTCGAACCCGCTCTCGGGCTTCCCTGACCGCTGCGTCAGGAAGCCCCACCACGGAGATGACGAACAGTCCTCCCGTGATTTCGACCTCGATATCGATGGGCACCGCTTCGATCCCCTTCAGGGTCACTCCGAGGATGGGTCCCATCAGACCTGAACCCTCCCCACGGTGATGTCCGGCAGGTGGGAAAACCGGGGATGTCCTTCCTCGTCCAGGTTGATTCCCAGAAGGTCGATCCTCCAAGGGCCCTGCCACCGGCTTTGATCGACGTAGATCCGCCCCGACCTCACGAGGGACTTTAGCTTCCTGGGCCCCACCGTTTCTTCCGCCGGCAGGATTTTCCCGATCGAACGCGTCCGAACTTCCACGACAACGAGCTCAGGGCCGTCCATGGCGACGAGGTCGATTTCGCCCCCGCGAACACGGATGTTGCGGCCCAGGATGGTCCAGCCCTTTTCCCGGAAAAAGCGCTCGGCAAGGGCTTCTCCAAGTCGACCCGTTTCAAGGTGATCCAAGACAACGCCTCCTCGAGAGGCCCGTCCGGGAAAAGGACTCTGGTGGGCGATAGGCTCAGAAGAGGATTTTCCGGCAAAACGAAAT
>JAJUIT010000091.1 GCA_029267465.1 Synergistaceae bacterium | reverse complement strand
CGACCGGGAAAACATGAAGCTTTTGGTCCTGGACGAACCCACCGCCGTCCTGGCCGAGTCGGAGGCCCAGGTCCTGCTCGATGCCATGAGGAAGCTTTCCGCCCAGGGGATCGCCATGATCTTCATCAGCCACCGGCTCCAGGAGGTCATGGACGTCTGCGACAAGATCCTGGTCCTGCGCGACGGCAGGGTCATCCAGGAGGCGAAGACCCACGAGACCAGCGTCCGCCAGATCGCCGGCTGGATGGTGGGACGGAAGATGGAGGAGACCGCCGCCGCCCAACCCGCGGAGCGCACGTTCGGTCCCCCTCTCCTGAAGGTGGAGCACCTGTGGGTCGACATGCCCGGCGAGACCGTCCGGGACGTCTCCTTTGAAGTCCGCCAGGGGGAAATCTTCGGCATCGGAGGCCTGGCCGGCCAGGGAAAGCTGGGGATCGGCAACGGCATCATGGGGCTGTACCCAGCGGGGGGTAAGGTCTTCCTCGGCGACAAGCCCATCTACCTGAACGACCCCCGTTTCTCCCTCTCCGCGGGGATGGCCTTCGTTTCCGAGGACCGCCGCGGCGTGGGGCTTTTGCTCGAGGAACCCATCGAGTGGAACATCGTCTTCACCGCCATGCAGACCCAGGACGCCTTCACGAAGTCCCTTTTCGGCGGCCTGGTGAAATGGCGGGACGACCGGGCCATCGCCGCCGTCGCGAAGGAATACATCGACGCCCTGGAGATCCGCTGCGTGTCCGGACGCCAGCGGGCCATCGAGCTGTCCGGGGGCAACCAGCAGAAGGTCTGCCTGGCCAAGGCCTTCGCCGTGAAGCCGAAACTCCTTTTCGTGGCCGAACCGACCCGGGGGATCGACGTCGGGGCCAAGCGCCTCGTCCTGGATACCCTGCGACGCTACAACCGCGAGTACGGCACCACGATCGTCATGACCAGCTCCGAGCTGGAAGAACTGCGTTCCGTCTGCGACCGCATCGCCATCGTGGACGAAGGCCGAATCTCAGGAATCCTGCCTCCCACCGCCCCCGTGGAGGAGTTCGGGCTCCTCATGCTGGGCACCACCCGAAACGGCAACGGGAACACGGTGTCGGAGGCCGACAGGACGGTGTTCCACCATGAATGAGAAGCTGAAAGCCTTCATCGAGGAAGCCGGGTGGCCGCGCGTCATCATCGGGCTCTTCCTCCTCTCCCTTTTCGTCGCGGCCCCCTTCGTCCGGGTCCGGGTCGACGCCTCCATCAGCGACACCCTGGTGCGCTTCGGCATGAACGGGATCCTGGTGCTGGCCATGGTGCCCATGATCCAGTCCGGGTGCGGCCTCAACTTCGGGCTTCCCCTGGGGATCATCGCCGGACTTCTCGGGGCGGTCACCAGCATCCAGCTCAACCTGACCGGGGTGCTGGGTTTTGGGGCCGCGCTGGGCATCGCCATTCCCCTGGCCGTCGTCTTCGGCATCGCCTACGGCCTCCTGCTGAACCGGGTCAAGGGCGACGAGATGATGATCGCCACCTACGTCGGGTTCTCCTCCGTGGCCTTCATGTGCATGATGTGGCTCATGCTTCCCTACACCAGCCCCAACATGATCTGGGGGTACGGGGGAAGCGGCCTTCGCACCACCATCAGCGTGGAAGGCTACTGGCTCCACATCCTGAGCGACTTCCTGTCGATCCAGATCGGGCCGTACCTCTACATCCCGACGGGCATGTTCCTCTTCTTCGGGCTCATGTGCTTCCTGATGTGGGCCTTCCTCCACACCAAGACCGGGACGGCCATGACCGCCGTGGGGTCCAACCCCGAGTTCGCCCGGGCCTCGGGCATCGACGTCAACCGGATGCGGGTCATCTCCGTCGTGCTCTCCACCGTGCTGGCGGCCATCGGGATCATCGTCTACCAGCAAAGCTTCGGGTTCATCCAGCTGTACATGGGGCCCTTCTACATGGCCTTCCCGGCCGTCGCGGCCATCCTCCTGGGCGGCGCGTCGGTCCACAAGGCCAGCATGCTCAACGTTGTCATCGGGACGCTCCTCTTCCAGGGAATCCTCACCATGACCCCCTCGGTCATCAACTCGCTGCTCCAGACCGACATGTCGGAGGTCATCCGGATCGTCGTGAGTAACGGCATGATCCTCTATGCCCTTACCCGGAAAGTGCAGGTCAAGCGATGAAGGCCTATACAACGAAGGAAAAGATCCAGCACTTCTTGATCTCGAACGCGGTGCCCATCATCTTCCTGGTGATGTCGGCCATCGCCATCCCGCTCTCGGGGTTCTCGGCCACCTACCTGGTGCAGGAGATGCTCATCCGGCTGGCCCGAAACAGCTTCCTCGTGCTCTCGCTGATCATCCCCATCGTCGCGGGCATGGGCCTTAACTTCGGCATGGTCCTCGGCGCCATGGCGGGGCAGATCGGCCTGATCCTCGTCTCCGACTGGGCCGTCGTGGGGATGCGGGGACTTCTGCTCGCCGCCCTCATCGCCACCCCGATCTCCGTCGGGCTCGGGTACATCTGCGGCGCCGTGCTGAACCGGGCCAAGGGGCGGGAAATGGTCACCAGCTACATCCTCGGGTTCTTCGTCAACGGCATCTACCAGCTCACCGTCCTCTACGCCTTCGGCAAGCTGATCCCCATCGCCAACACCGAGCTGGTGCTCTCCCGGGGATACGGCATCCGCAACGCCATCAACCTGGCGGGAATGCGGCACGGCCTGGACTACCTCATCCCGCTTAAAATCGGCAACCTCAACGTCCCCCTGGGGACCTACCTCACCATCGCCCTCTTCTGCCTCTTCATCGTCTGGTTCCGCCGGACCAAGCTGGGGCAGGACATGCGGGCCATCGGGCAGGACATGGGCGTCGCCGGGGCCGCGGGAATCCCCGTGGAGAAGACCCGCATCATCGCCATCATCATCAGCACGGTGCTGGCCTGCTACGGGCAGATCATCTTCCTCCAGAACATCGGGACCATGAACACCTACAACAGCCACGACCAGGCGGGCATGTTCGCCATCGCCGCCCTCCTCATCGGCGGGGCCACCGTTTCGAAAGCCACCATCCCGAACGTCTTCGTGGGCGTCATCCTGTTCCACCTGATGTTCGTGGTCAGCCCCATGGCCGGCAAGCAGCTCATGGGCCAGGCCCAGATCGGCGAGTACTTCCGGGTGTTCGTTTCCTACGGCATCATCGCCATCTCGCTGGCCCTCCACGCCTGGAAGCGGCAGAAGGACCGCGAGCGGGCCCGTCGGTCCCTGAGAGGGGAGGCGTAGGACGATGATGAACCGGCGAAACGGCGTTCGAATCCTTCTGGCGGCAGCGCTGGTGCTTTTGGGCGTTTACCTTTACGTCAGCGGCAAGCAGCACCAGATGTTTGTCGACAACATGGCCGTCGAGATCGAGGGAAAAACCTACGCGCCCGAAGCGTTGGTCCGGGCCGCCTTCGACGGGGGAGAACCCCTGGAGCTGGCCTCCGGAGACCGGGACGTCACCCAGGTCGTCGGTCCCCGGCACAGCGTGAAGATCGAGGTCCTGAACGAATCCGGCGACGTGGTCAAGACCCTGGAAGGGGAATTCCGCTGGGTCTCCACGAAGAAGGGCATGTTCAGCGTCCCGGCCTTCCTTGGAGGAGCCCCTTCCCCGATGATCGACAGCCCGGCGGCGGAATAGCGGCCAGGCCAAGGAAAAAAGAGGAAAAACAAGCAGGCGGGCCCCGCGCAGGCGAGGCCCGCTTGCTTGTTCAGGGTAAAATGAGAGCGGGAGGGGGGAAGCCCATGAGGTCCATCACGAGCCGGGAGCTGAAGAACAAGCCGGCGCTTCTTGCGTCCGGGGAGATCACGCTCGTCACTTCAAGAGGAAAGCCTGTTGCCCTGTGCCTTCCGCTTACGGAAGGAGACGACCCGGATTCCCTTGCGGCGGCGATCCTGAGCCTTCGGGGCCAGCTGGCCCAAAAGGAACCTCCCGGCAAACAGGAGATCCGGGGCGAAATCACGGCGGTCCGGGTTGCCCGCAGGAAAACCGGCGAACAGCCATGACGCGCCGGAGCGTGAAGCTTCTCCTCCGCCTTCTTTGGTCTTTCTTCTGCCTCGCTTTCCTTTCTGCCCTCCCGGCCCTTGCCGAGGAGCCTGTCCGCCTGGTCGTCACCAAGTCCGCCTTTACTCTCGAAGTCTTCCAGGGGGACCGGCTCCTGGAAACCTTCCGCGTAGCTGTCGGGAAGAACCCGGGCGACAAGCGGGCGGTAGGGGATAACCGAACCCCGGAAGGGGAATTCACCGTTTCTTCCATCGAAGATTCCCGCGGGTGGACCCACGACTTCCGCGACGGCGAGGGACCCACCAAGGGAGCCTACGGTCCCTGGTTCATCCGCCTGGCCACCCCCGGCTGGAAGGGGATCGGCATCCACGGCACCCACGACCCTTCTTCCGTCGGCAAGGCCGTCACGGAAGGCTGCGTCCGCCTGAGAAACTCCGACCTGGTCCGGCTCGCGGCCAGGATCGGCATCGGAACCCCCGTCACGATCCTTCCCTGAGCGCGGGTTTGCCCCTCAGCGCTCTTTTTCTGTGATTTCAGCTTAAAATGTCACCCATGAGCGCATCGCCAATCGGCAAGAACGTCTGGACCCTCAGCGCGGCGAACTTCCTCATCGCCGCGTTCACGAAGTGCTACATGCTGCTTCCGGCCTACATGGCGGCCGCGGGAGTTTCGGATCCCGGGCGCGTCGGCTGGCTCATGGGGAGCTTCTACGTCAGCTCGTTCGTCCGTCCCTTTGTCGGCTGGCTCACCGACGCCGCCGGTTTCCGCCGCGTGCTGTTCTTTTCCGGGGTCCTCGCGGCCGTATCGGGCCTGGGCATCCTGGCCGCGAATCCCCGCTCGCTAATCCTTTTAATCGCCTTCAGGATCCTCACCGGGATCGCTTACAGCCTCTTCGCCGTCGCCCTCACCGCCTACCAGACCCTCGCCCTCGCCCGGGAGGGACAGGGGGCCGGGCTGTCCGTCATCACCTCCACCAACAACCTGCCCTTCCTCCTGGTGGTGCCGGCCTGCGAGGCCCTGCTTTCCGCCGGGTTCCTGAAAACGTACCTGGCGGTCCCCGTCCTGCTGGCCGCCGGAACCTGCGCCGTCGCCGCCCGCCTCCCCCGGGTGGACCTCCCCCCGGGTGTCCGGCGGGGTAAGACCGGCAAGACCGCTTTCGTCCTGGCAAAGCCCCAGGTCCGGATGCTGCTGGTTTCCATCACCCTGTTCTGCGCCGTTGACGCCGGGCTTCTCAGCATCTCCGCCCTGGGGCGGGAAAAGGGGCTCTCCGTTTCGGGATTCTTCGCCGCCTCGGCCGTCACTTCCCTCCTGGTCCGCATCCTCGGCCGTTCCCTCGCGGACCGGCTGCCCCGCATCCGGACCTCCTGGGTCTGCCCCGCGGTCTCGGCCCTCCTGCTGGCTGCCTGCGCCCTGCCGTTCATCCGAAGCCCCCTGGCCTTCGGCGCCTGCGGGGCCCTCTACGGCCTCTTCATCGGACTCGGCTATCCCGTCTTCCTGGTCCTCATCGCCGACGTCGCCGCCCCGGAGGAACGCGGCCGCGTCACCAGCCTTTTCTGGTTCTTCATGGGGCTCGCCTATCTTTGCATGCCCGTGATCACCGGCTACCTGGCCGCCCTCCTCCGGTACAGGGCGGCCTTCTTCCTCCTGAACCTGGCCCTCGTTCCCCTCCTGGCCTTCGCGGGCCTGCGGTGGGAAAAAATGCAGGTTCCCCCCTTCATTCCGGCTGAAAAACCGCATTAACTGGAGCATAATCAACACCGTCTTCCACACTTTTTGAAAGGTGGTCGTGGTGTTGGTCAAGGGATTGCTGTTCAAGCTCGACGACGTTCTTTCCAGCGAGGCCCGCCTCACCGTGGGTCTCTACCACCGCGTGGCATACAGGCTTTCAAAGCGCCCCGGCGGCCCAGCCGTTCGCGCGGTGCTTCTGCCTCTTTTGCTCAGCCAGGAGGAAGGGGCCCCCGATTTTCGGGCATGGAACCGCCTGTACCATGCCGTTCCGGAAGTTCCCCGCGTCATCCGCTACACCGACCTCCTCCAGCTGGTGAAGAAAACCCTGCCCGTGGGAACCCTGTTCCAGGGCTTCCGGGAGCTGGCCGCCGTCCTCCAGGAAATCGGCGTCAGGACCGCCGTCATGGCGGGGCCCTACTGCCGCCTCCAGCAGAACAAGGTCGCGGCCCTGCACCTGGAAGACCTGTTCGGCGCCGTGGTCTACACCGACTTCTTCTGCAGGAACCCTCGGCAGGCCGTTTCCGGGGCCATCCGGAAACTTCTGAAAATGTGGAAGGGGCTCAAGCCCTCGGAGATCGCCTACATCGCCGACGATCCCGCCGCGGACATCGCTGCGGCCCGCATGGCGGGGCTTCACGCCCTTCGCCTGCGCCTGCACCCCACCCGCCACGAACCGGACGAGCCCAAAAGCAGCCTCGAAAAGGCGGAGAAAGAATTCACCTCCGTCCATGAACTCATCGCGGCCCTCTGCCGATACTACCGAATAGAACCCGATACGGTGCTCCCGGGGGAGTGGGACTATTACCTCAAGCCGCAGCCCTGGAGACTCATGCCCCGGAAAGGGCGATAAAAAACAAAACCGCCTTGCACAAAAGAAAAAACATGGAATAACGCCTTAAGCAAACAATATGCCTCAAATAGATTAAATATTACGAATCAGGGATTCCCTGATAGGCAAAAAATTGATTTCTGCATAGAATATCCGCGGTTCCTTAAAAAGCCGATAAGGGCAAAGCCGTCGAAAGGCGGGGACGCAAAGTCACGGGCCTAAAGCGAGAGGGATTTTGCCAGGGCCGCCGGGCTGCCGAAGGGCTCCTTTCCGAAGGTTCGGCCGGTCCGAAAGCAGCCGGCCGAACCCCCCTTTTTCACGAGGCAGCTCCGGAACAAGACAGCGATGAAAGGGTGACCTCTCATAAGGAACCTGCTGATTCGCCATCCTGGGATGATACAGAGCCTCAAGTTTAGCCTCGACCTAGCCTTGGCCGTGGCGTTCACGCCACTTGCCTACATGCTGCGCTTCGAACACCAGTGGATGGCGTATTCCGATCAAATCCTCCTCCTCGCGGGGGCCGGGATCTTCCTCAAGGCTTTTGCAATTTGGGCCTTCAGCCTGCATCGGCGAAGCTGGACCCGGGTCTCCGTGCGGGACCTGGAAAATCTCCTTCTCGGGGTCGCGGTCTTCACAGGCTTCTATTTTGCCGTCGCCCTCGCCTTTCAGGAACAGCTGGGAATCCCCCGAAGCATCCCCCTCATCGAGGCCTTCCTTGCGGTGGTAATCCTGGGCGGGGTCCGTGTCGCCGCCCGCATCGCCTACGAACACGTCCGGTCGGCCCGGGTTTCTCCGACCGCCCGCCGCACCCTCGTCGCGGGAGCCGGCGAGGCCGGGACCATGATCGCCCGGGAACTGCTCCGCCACCCCGAATCGGGCCTTCTTCCAGTCGGCTTCCTGGACGACGATCCGTCCAAGCGGATCGAAACCTACATGGGCCTGAAAGTGTGGGGGCCCATTTCCGATCTTCCCCGGGTGGCCGGGGAAACGGCCGCAGACCTGGTCCTGATCGCCATCCCCTCGGCGTCCGGGGACGTGGTCCGCCGCATCGTCGACCTGGCCAAGAAGGCCAAACTCGATTACCGCATCATCCCCGGCATCTACGAGATCCTCTCCGGCGAAGTCTCCGTCTCCCAGATCCGGGAGGTCGACCTGGAAGACCTTCTCCGGCGCGACCCCGTTCGTCTGGACACAAGCGCCATCTCCGGGTACCTCGTGGGCAGGACGGTTCTTGTCACCGGTGCGGGCGGCTCCATCGGCAGTGAGATCGTCCGCCAGGCGGCCCGATATCGCCCCGAGAAGGTCCTGCTGCTGGGCCGAGGCGAGAACAGCCTTTTTACCATCCAGCAGGAGCTTGCCGCGAGCCATCCCGACCTAGACTTCCGGGTGCTCGTCTGCGACGTGCGCGATGCCGACCGCCTGGCCTACCTTTTCGGCATCCACCTGCCCGACGTCGTCTTCCACGCCGCCGCCCACAAGCACGTGCCCATGATGGAGGAAAATCCCGACGAGGCCATCCTCAACAACGTGTTCGGCACCCGCAACCTCGCGGAACTGGCCCTGGAATACGG
>JAJUIT010000101.1 GCA_029267465.1 Synergistaceae bacterium | reverse complement strand
GATGAAGTGCTTCATGTGGGCGGCGAAATACGTTGCTATCTCACCACCAAGGGGCCGACCTTCGCCGATGATGGTCAGGTGAATGGCCTGTTCGGCATTGCCCATGACATCACCGATCGGATTCGCGCCGAGGTCTTGCTGAAAAACCAGGAAGAGGATGGCTCCTTACTTCGGTTTCCGTTCGAACGTGTACGCCTATGCAAAAACGGATCTCGGGAAAGGAGCGAGGTTAGACGGCATCGGGGGGTTTTCGTGTTACGGATTGATCGAATCGACCTTGCAGGACGAAGAACGGGGGGTACCGATCTGCCTGGCGGAGGAAATGATCCTGAAGAGGGACATTCCGAAGGACGGGAAGATCACCTGGGAGGATGTGGACTTCGATGAAGAGCGCAGCGATATTGCCATGTACAGGAAGGCCCTGGAATGCTGCAGCAAGGAAAGCAAGAAGAGGGGCACTTCCGGAGTGTGCCCAAGAACTGAAAGGCCCAGTTAAAGCGGTAAGGATGGTCAAGAGCGGCTGTTTGAGTTGGGCGGGGCAAGTGAGCTCTTTCTGTCCCATTTCTTAGGAGGCGTGATCCAGGATGAAGAAACTCGGAATTGTCGGTGGAATCGGTCCAGAATCGACTTTGGAATATTACAAGGGAATCATCCAGGGTTTCCGGAAAAGGACAGGAGAGGACCAGTATCCTCGGATGATCATCGACAGCCTGGATCTATCGGAAATGTACGATTACGCTGCAAAAAAGCAATGGGATCCTTTTACAGGAAGGTTGGTGGGATCCATCAAGGCACTTGCGGCCGGTGGGGCAGATTTTGCCGCGATTGCAGCGAACACGGCGCATATTGTTTTTGATGAGGTCAGAAAAGACTCCCCTCTGCCGCTTATCAGCATCGTGGAAGAAACCTGCAAATATGCAAAATCCAAATCTTGCGAGAGGGTTGTCGTTTTCGGCACCGCTTTCACCATGAGCAGCGGCCTTTACACGCGAGCGTTTGAAAAGTACGGGATCGAGGCTTTTGTCCCGGAAGAACAGGAGCAGGAGGCAATCCACAAGATCATTTTCCCGAACCTGGAAGCAGGGATCGTTTTGGAGGAGGAAAAAAGGAAAATCCTGGAAATCGCGAACAGCAATTTATCCCTCCGCAAAGCCGATGCCTTGGTCCTGGGGTGTACTGAGTTGTCGCTGATCATCAAAAGGGAAGACCTTGACGTGATGGTTCTGGATACAACGAAGATTCACATAGAAGCGATTTTGGATTCCATGCTGGGCTGAACAGCGGAGCAATGTACCGCGCAGGAGATTCTGCAGGAGCAGGGAAGCGGCCATCCACCGGGTGAGACCTCTTCCCTGCCTCGTTTTCCGTGCTTCAGCGGGACGCAATCTTCCGCTCGGCTTGTCCGGGAATTTCCCTTTCTCTTTCCGGATCGACCGGGATGTTGTTTTCGTCCACAAAGACCAGTCTTGGGAGATGAGTTTTCGCTTCCTCCTCTTCGATTTCTTGCCAAGTCGCAATGATGACCTTGTCGCCTACAGAGACGAGTCTTGCTGCGGCTCCGTTGATACAGATCGTTCCGCTGCCCGGCTGGCCGGCCATCGCGTAAGTCGAGAACCGCGTGCCGTACGTCACGTTCCAGATGTCGACGTACTCGTATTCAACGATATTCGCCTTTTCCATGAGCAAAGGGTCGATCGTGACGCTGCCCTCGTAATTCAAGTCTGCGCCGGTTACGGTCACACGATGCAGCTTTGATTTCAAGACTTTCCTTTTCAACTCCAATGCCCTCCTGCAGACCTTTAGTTTCGGTTCCCGCTCGTGGATGAAAAAGGCGGGGAATTTCTTGCCCAAGGTATTTTACGAAAGGTCCTTGCAATCGGCAATTCCGAAATGACCCGGGCGGTCAGGGTTGTAGAATAGCGAAGAGGGAGGAAGTCCACCCAAAAGAAGGGAAGGATGGGAAGTCGTGTCGAAAAAAACACTTCTGGTGATCGACGTTCAGAAAGATTATTTTCCCGGTGGAAAGTTCCCTCTTTGGCAAGCCGAGGAAACCTTGGCCCAGGTGGAAAAGGCGATTGATCAAGCCAAAACCCTGGATATCCCCGTGATCCTCGTCCAGCATGTTGTGAGCTCGGAAAACAGCGGCGCGAGCTTTTTCAAGGAGGGGACAACGGGGGTGGAAATCCACCCGAAAATCCTTGCCGTTGCCCAAGGTGCCCCCATTGTCGTAAAGGGGAACGCGGATGCCTTTCTGGGGACGGACCTGGAGGAAACTTTAGGTCGGTACAAAACTGCCGAGCTTTTGGTTTGTGGGATGATGACCCAGAATTGCGTGACTCATACGGCCATTTCCAAATCCGCCGAAAAGTACGCGGTGACCGTCCTGTCGGATTGCTGCACGACTGTGGACGAAAAGATCCACCGGATCGCTTTGAATGCGTTATCCGGCAGGGTCCGGCTTGCAAGCTGGCAGGAAGCGCTGGCAGGAGACAGTGGCGAGAAAAAGCAGCCGGGAACCTCCCCTGCCGGGCCTTTAAGGGCGCTTTCGCTGCCTGGGTTTTCAATCCGGCCGGCGACAGGGGAGGACGTCCCCCTCATCCTGAAGTTCATCCTTGAGCTTGCGGAGTACGAAGGATTGGCCCACGAAGTGGACGCGACGGAGGATCTCCTTCGGGAAACCCTTTTTGGGAATCACCCCTCGGCGGAGGTGGTTTTTGCCTGCCATGAAGGAATTCCCGTCGGGTTTGCCCTCTTCTTTCAGAACTTCTCGACTTTCCAGGGCAGGCCCGGGATCTACCTGGAAGATTTATACGTGAGGCCGGCCTGGCGGGGGAAAGGTTATGGCACGGCCCTGCTTGCGTTCCTCGCGAAAATGACGGTGGAAAGAAACGGGGGCAGACTCGAATGGGGGGTGCTGACGTGGAACACTCCCGCTCGAGAATACTACTTGTCCATCGGGGCCAGGCCTCAGGAGAGGTTCCTTTTAAACCGCATGGAAGGAGAGGAACTGAAAGCCCTGGCGGACAGATTTCCTGAGGATGCCTGTCTTGCAGGACCGGTGCGGAGTTTTTGAAATTGCGAAAGTCACTCGTTGAAACAAGGACGTTCCGTTTTTCCTGTTGAGCCCTCTTGCGGCGGATGTTAGGCTGTTCGAGAAGCGTAAGCTGGAAAAAAGATTCCTACCAGAAGGAGGCCGCCATGCCACATTTTGCTGAACGCATGAAAACAATGGAAAAATCGGCCCGGATCATCCGCAATTTATTTGGAGCGATGGGAGACCCGGGACTGATTTCGTTTTCGGGGGGAGCTCCTGCAAAGGAGGCCTTGCCGATCGATATCGTCCGAGAGATCGCGGAGGATGTCCTAAGAAGCGAAAAACGAGGAGTCGAGGCACTTCAGTACGGCAGTGTTCAGGGCTTGCCCGACCTTCGGGAAGTTGTCGTCCGTGAGTTGCTCTCTCCAAAGGGGATCGACGCGAAGGCCGAAAACATCCTGATTACCAGTGGAGGACTCGAGGGGATCAATTTGTTGTGTCAGCTGTTCATTGATCCAGGAGACGTGATCCTGGTGGAATCCCCGACCTTCGTTCATTGCGTGGAGATCTTCGAAATGTTCCAGGCAAAATGCATCAGCGTTGCCATGGACGAGAACGGAATGATCCCGGAGGACCTGGAGGAGAAGATCAGGCGCTACGATCCAAAGGTCGTCTACGTGATCCCGACTTTCCATAACCCCACAGGCAGAACCCTTTCGCTGGAAAGAAGGAAGAAAATCGCCGAGATGGGAAGCCGGTATGACGTGGTGATCCTCGAAGATGATCCATACCGGGATATCCGCTACAGCGGAGAAGACCTAAAACCAATCAAGGCATTCGACGAGACGGGGAATACCGTCCTGGCCAACAGTTTCTCAAAGATCTTTTCGCCTGGATCCAGGCTTGGATACGTTCTGGCGAGCGATCCGGTCATCGAAAAACTCCTTGACGCAAAATCGGCCACGAACTCCCACACTTCGATGCTGCCGCAGGTCATCTGCGCCGAATTTTTCAAAAGAGGACACTATCCGGCCCATCACAGAATGATCTGCGATCTTTACAGGACTCGGCGGGATGTGATGCTCAAGAGCATCGACCTCTTTTTCCCGGCGGGGACGAAACGGACCTTCCCGGACGGCGGGCTTTTCACCTGGGTGGAATTACCGGGCAGCATCGATACCACGGAGTTGCTGGCAGATGCGACGTCGGACCCGGATGTCAAGGTCGCTTATGTCGCCGGGGAAGGCTTTTTCATCGAAGGCGGCGGGATGGGGAAAAATTGCATGAGGCTTAGCTTTGGTGCGGTTCCTCCCGAGAAAATTCGAATCGGAGCCGAGAGATTGGGAAAATTCCTGCGTTTCCGGGTCTGACCGCTTTCACCGGCTTTCCGGGGTTTCAGAAGGAGCCTCTGGATGCCTTCTCAAGAAAAGGCATCCGGAGGCTCCGCTGTCAAAGAGGCACGTGCGGCCTCCTGCTCGTTCGCGAATCAGGATTGGGACACACGGTCCCAAAATCAGATTCCTCACCCAGAGGCAGCACATCCGCCTCCGCTTGAAGGTTCCCTCACGGATTCCCCTTCCACTAGGAACAGGATGCGACACCGGCAGAAGGGGCACTTTTCCGGTTTCCCCTCGAACTCGAAGGTCCTATCGCAGGATGCGCACCGGTATTTTCGTATGGTTTCCTTTGGCATCGTCGTTCCTCCTTTCTCTTCTCAAAGAAGACACCAATACCGAGTCGGGGTGCTTCCTTTATTTTAGCAGAACAAACCGTCAGGGTTTCTAGTTGCCATTCTGTCTGCCAGATTGAAGGTATAATCAGATGAAGAGCAGAGGCGAAGGCGCCTCCGGCCTCCGCTAGAGAATCCTCATCCCAGGGAGCGTGATGAAAATGAAAAGCCTGAAAGGGACGAAAACGGCAAAGAATCTGATGAAGTCGTTTGCGGGGGAATCCCAGGCAAGAAATCGCTATTCCTTCTACTCCTCCATAGCGAAAAAGGAGGGCCTGATCCAGATTTCAAATATCTTTACGGAAACCGCAGAAAATGAAAAGGAGCACGCGAAACGTTTTTTTAAATTCCTGGTCAAAGACATCGACGGAGAAGCGGTTCCTGTGGAAGCGGCTTACCCAGTCGCTTTGGGCGACACGAAAAGAAACCTCCTGGCGGCCGCAGGGGGGGAGCACGAAGAGTGGCACGACCTCTATCCGGCCTTTGCCCAGGTGGCCGAGGAAGAGGGCTTTGCCGAAATTGCCGCTGTCTTTCGGTTGATCGCCGAAGTGGAAAAGCGCCACGAGGCAAGGTACCGCAAGCTTTACTCCAATCTTTGCTCCGGGGCCGTTTTTAAACAGAGTGAGCCGGTTGAATGGAAATGCATCAATTGCGGCTATATCCATAAAGGCGACTCAGCACCCGAAATATGCCCTGCCTGCGCTCATCCGCAGGGATATTTCGAGGTCCTGTCGGAGAAGTATTGAGCGAGTCGGAACCATGCCGTTTTTTAAAGTTTACCTTTTGACCCTGCTCCCCTTTATCGGGATCGATGCCCTGTGGTTGGGGTTGGTCGCCCCGAGGTTCTACAAGTCTCAAATCGGATCCATCCTGGCCCCGAAGCCGAATTGGTTCGCGGCAGGGATCTTTTACCTTCTCTTCGTCGCAGGGATGGTTGTTTTCGTCACCGGTCGACCTGGAACGCCGCTCCAGGTCGCAATGAGAGGGGCTTTGTTCGGTCTTGTTTGCTATGCCACCTATGACCTGACGAACCTGGCCACCCTGCACGGATGGCCGGTGCTAGTGACGGTCGTGGATCTTGCATGGGGAACATTCCTATCCACCGTCGTCGCCCTCGTCGCGCATGGGTTGTCCCGGGTCTTTTAAGCTTGAGGGGGTTTGCCCCGGGTGGATGCCTCGGCTCTCATGCAGGACTGGATGTCATTGGAGGTGTAGGTGAGATGGTGGGATAAGGCAGCGAGAGTGCCCTCCAGGTCTTTTGATTCCGCAGCCAGGAGGATCTCGCGGTGCTGTTTCTGTGAGTCGATTCTCATCGATGCGAGGTGAACGCGGATCGTGCGGTCCGTTTTCTGCCTGAGGCGAGCCAGCATATCGAGGGTGAGAGGACGGTCCGCGGGTTCGTAGAAAAGATTGTGGAACATCTGGTTGAGGTCCCTCCACCGGATGCAGTCTTCTTCCGACTCCATCTCCTCGAGAATGGCGGCGGCCTCCTCGAGGATTCTCCGCGTGATTTTGGGGAACGCGATGCGCATCAGGCTGGTTTCAAGGGCGGTGATCATTTCGTAGAGTTCTCGGGCCTCTTCCAGGGAGAGAGCCGTGACGACCGCTCCCCTGCATCCGCGAAACGTCACGAGTCCTTCCGTTTCAAGAAGTCGCAGCGCTTCCCTCAGGGGAATCGGGCTGACGTTCAGCCTTTGCGCGAGGGTCGCCTGGTGGAGAGGCTTGCCTTCTTCGAGGATGCCCCGGTAAATCGCCTCCCGCAGGACGTTCGCAATGTAATAGGGCGCGCTTGAGTCCCCCTTGATCCGCAAGGCCAGTTCTTCCAGCTCCATCTGGTGATCCAAGTTCAACACCTTCCCGGAATTCATTTCCTGTCTCGGTTATTTTATAGAAAGAGCGGGGGGGAATATAGGAAGCTTTCTTTAAATATAGCACTTTGACAGAGCTTCCCGGGCAGACCGATACTAAGCCTGACGCAAGTCACGCGGGCGGGAACCGAGCGGTAAAGCCTGCCCGGGTTCAGAGAGGAGATGGCGCAAAGGATGAAACGAATCCTTGTGACGGGGGCAAACGGACAGATCGGGGTTGAGCTGGTCCCCTATCTGAGACGGCTTTATGGGGATGCAAACGTTCTGGCGACGGACTGCCGGGCCGCTTCCCAGGAAATGCGGGATTCCGGCCCGTTTGAGCTGCTGGATGTCCGAGACGGGAAAGCGTTTTTGGACCTGCTCTCACGGTTCAAAGCCGATACGGTGATGCACCTGGCAGGGATTTTGTCTGCCACCGGGGAGGCCAACCCGCAGCTAGCCTGGGACGTCAACGCGAACGG
>JAJUIT010000067.1 GCA_029267465.1 Synergistaceae bacterium | reverse complement strand
GTTCATTTGCGGGAATTCCCGCGCTTCAGCAGGCTGCCGGGTGGAAGAGGGGGAAAAATTGGGCGATCGGCCCGGGAGGTTTCCAGGGAATCGCTTCTCTCGTGAAGTTGATCGATTGGCAGGAACCTTCAGACTTATAAATGAACGGAGGAATCATCATATGGAACACCGCCATGACGATTCGAACGGCGACTTTTCCCGGCTGGTTTCCATCATGGAAAAACTTCGGGGTCCGGACGGCTGTCCCTGGGACCGAGAACAGGATTTTAAAACCCTGAGGCGTTACATTGTCGAGGAAGCCTACGAACTCGTGGAGGCCATCGAGAACGGCGACGACAAGGCAATCATGGAAGAAAGCGGCGATCTTCTACTTCAAGTCGTCTTCATCGCCCAGATCGCCTCGGAAACGGGATCCTTCACGATCCGAGACGTCCTGAAGGGAATCTGCTCGAAACTGATCCTCCGACATCCCCATGTCTTCGGTAACCTGAACGTGGCAGATTCAGAGGAAGTCATGCGTAACTGGGAAGCCATCAAGACCGCTGAGAAGGAAAAGAACGGCACCGACTCTTCAATCCTTTCGGGAATACCCAGGTCAATGCCGTCTCTGCTTAAGGCCTTCCGAATCCAGGAACGGGCTGCAAAGTTCGGTTTTGACTGGCCAACGGGCGACGCCTCCCCCGTCCTCGCCAAGGTCAGGGAGGAACTTGCCGAGATCCAGGAAGAACTATCCTCTGACCAGCGAAGCCGAATCGGCGAGGAAATCGGCGACCTCCTCTTCGCGGCGGTCAACCTGTCCCGACATTGCGGGATCAATCCCGAAGAAGCCCTGCAGAAGGCCTCCCAGAAATTCGCGGACCGGTTCCGTCTCGTAGAGCGTTCGGTAACCGAAAGCGGCAGACCCTGGAAAGAATTCACCCTTGACGAACTCGACGATTTTTGGGAAAAAGCTAAGCAATCCTGTTGAGTTGAACGGGCAGGATGGATGAGGAGGGAAGGAGTCATGGAGAACAAGCCTGATCGTCCGAACGGCGGCACTGAGCCTTGTCCCGAAAACCGGGAACTGGTTCCCGGGAGAAAAGTCAAGATCATGGAGACGGCCTTCCGTGACGCGCACCAGTCCATCATGGCCACCCGCCTTCGCACCGAGGACATGATCCCGGTCGCCGAGCTGATGGACGAGGTCGGTTACGGGGCGATGGAAATCTGGGGTGGAGCCACCTTCGACACGTGCATGCGCTTCCTCGACGAAGATCCCTGGGAGCGGCTACGGGAGTTGCGAAAGCGGTTCAAGAAAACAAAGCTCCAGATGCTTCTGAGAGGGCAGAACCTCGTCGGTTACCGGCATTACGGGGATGACGCGGTCAGGGAGTTCGTCAAGCGGGCGGTCGGCAACGGACTGGACATCATCAGAGTTTTCGACGCCCTGAACGACCTGCGGAACATGGAAATCGCCGCCGACCAGGTCAAGCGTGAGGGAGCGCACCTGCAAATGGCGCTTTCCTACACCATTTCCCCTGTCCATACTCTGGAAAACTTCGCGGACATCGCCCACCAGATGCAGGATATGGGGGCCGACTCGATCTGCATCAAGGATATGGCCGGCCTCATGAGTCCCGTCGACGCTTTTTCCCTCGTCAAGGCGATCAAGGAGCGGACCGGACTTCCCGTCCAAGTCCACAGCCATTACACCAGCGGAATGGCCGCAATGGCTTACCTCGCGGCCATCGAGGCAGGCGCGGACATCATCGATTGCGCGATTTCGCCCTTAGCCATGGGAACCAGCCAGCCGGCTACGGAAACCATGATCGCGGCCCTTCGCGGCGGACCCTATGATACCGGCATGACGCTGGAAAGCCTCCTGCCCGTCGCCCTTCACTTCAAGGAGGTCAAGGAGAAATACAGCAGCCTGGTGATGGGTATCGAGGGGGTAGACATCAACGTCCTGATCTACCAGATTCCAGGCGGGATGTACTCCAACCTGGTGAGCCAGCTAAAGGACCAGAAGGCCCTTCACCGGCTGGACGAAGTTTTGAAGGAAATCCCGAGGGTTCGGAGGGAAATGGGGTATCCCCCCCTGGTAACGCCCACGAGCCAGCTAGTGGGGACGCAGGCGACGCTGAACGTTTTGATGGGGAGATGGAAGGTAGTTCCAAAAGAAATACGGCAGTACCTGCTGGGCTATTATGGACGCCCACCGGCAGAAGTGGATCCGGAAGTCCGCCGCCAGGTCATCGGGGAGGAAACACCCATTACGTGCCGCCCCGGAGAGGTCCTTCCTCCGGAGCTGGAAGAGGCAAGGAAGGCTATCGCTCCATGGATTCTCCAACCGGAGGATGTGTTAAGCTACGTTCTGTTCCCGGCTGTGGCCAAGGATTTTCTTGTCCGTAAGTTCGCACGGGCAACCCTGCGGGACGTCGGCCTAGAAAAGCCCGTAGAAGAGGGGGTCTATCCTGTATAGCTGAAAACAGGGAAAAGACCGAACGCATAAGAATCTTTACAAAAACAGGGAGGATACCAGCATGACCGCCACAGAACAGATCCTGAAAGTGATCGAGGAAGAAATCAAGCCCGCGCTCCAATCCCACGGGGGAGATATCGAGTTCATCCGTTTCGATGAACCCGAAGGCAAGCTTGCGGTCCGGCTGGTCGGTGCCTGCGGCACCTGCCCCTTCGCCCAGGAGACGCTCCGCGTGCAGGTGGAATCGGTCATCAAGTCCATCGTTCCAGCGGTCAAATCCGTCATTCGTGAGAACTAACCGGCGCTTTCCTGCCGGGGAGACCGGAGGAGGGATCCTTTATCGACAAGGCGAGACAGGTTCATATTTCGGCGGATAGCGAGGAAACTCTCTCCAGGCTGCTCGGCCCCGGCGACGAGAATCTCAAGCTCATCGAACGCCTGCTGGATGTCCGCATTTCCGCCCGCGGGTTAAGCGTGTCCGTCAGCGGTCCGGAGCCAGAGCCCGTCGAAAGGGCTGAAAAGCTGCTCATCCAGCTTTTGGAGGTCTGCAGGCAGGGGCATTCCATCGGCTCCTCGGAAATCCGGTATGCAGCAGAAGCCGTCGGGGAAAGGGCTGATTTCAATCTCGCCTCGCTGTACGAGGATGTCATTTGCCTGACCACCCGGGGCAAACCGGTCAGGGCAAGGACGGAAGGCCAGAGAATCTACCTTGAGGCCATGAAGAAGAATGAGCTGGTCTTCGCGATCGGACCTGCTGGGACTGGAAAAACCTACCTGGCGGTGGCCCATGCTGTTGCCGCCTTGAAGGCCGGCCGCTTCAACCGGATCATTCTTGTTCGGCCGGCGGTCGAAGCGGGAGAAAAGCTGGGGTTCCTGCCCGGGGATTTAATGGAAAAAGTCGAACCCTATTTGCGTCCCTTGTACGACGCCTTTTTCGACCTTCTCCAGCCAGACCGGTTCCTACGCTACATCGACAAGAGCGTCATCGAGATCGCCCCGCTTGCCTACATGAGAGGCAGGACTCTCAACGAAAGCTGCATTATCCTGGACGAGGCCCAAAACACAACCCCCGAGCAGATGAAGATGTTCCTCACCCGAATGGGCTTCGGGTCCCAGGTCATCGTGACGGGAGACATCACGCAGGTCGACCTGCCGTCTGGCAAGGAGTCCGGGCTGAAAATCGTCGAGCAGGTCCTTGGGGGCATACCGGGAATCGCTTTCATCCGTTTCGGGCATGGCGACGTGGTGCGCCACGAACTCGTCCAGAGGATCGTGAGGGCCTATGAATCCTACGAGCAGGGCAAGCAGCCCTAAGCGTTCGGCCCTTCACCGGCTCCGGGAGATCGACCTCAGCTACTGGACCCTGAGGGCGGCTCTCCTCATTGTGGTTTTTTTTCTTGTCCTTCTCGGCTGGTGGCTGGGTGAGAGCCGCGAGGGATACCGGCTGGGGGAACCTTCCCCCCGAACCTATCTTGCGGTCCTGAGCACCCGCTACGTCGACGAGGAAAACACGGAGCGTCTTCGGCAGATTGCGGAACAGAAGATCGTTTCCGTCATGACAAGGGACACACATGCCGAGAGGCGGATCCGGGATTCCCTGGAGCAGCTTTCTCGTTGGGACGCGACCGAGGGTTTGTCTGACTCCCTCAGGGACCTGCTCTCCTCCATGCCTGCGGAGAAACGGATCCGAATGCTCCACCTGGCTAAGGACCTAGGACTCACTCTCCTCGAGGTGCGGGACTGGGACAAGGATCTACAGACGAAGCTTTGGGACCGGATCATCCGCCTGCCGCTTTCAAGACCAGACCAGAACACCATCTTTCAGATCCTGGTGGAGATTTTCCAGGAACCCGTCCATGTGGACGAAGAAGCGACCGAGAAGCTGAAGCGGGAAACCGCAGGGAAAATCGAACCGGTGGTCCGCATGGTTTACCCGGGCGACGTGATCGTTTCCCGCGGGGAAGTGGTCACCCCCCAGAAGTTCCGTTTGCTAGAGGCCCAGGGGTACCCAAAGGGAGATCTTCCCTACCGCCCGCTCGTCTTCATCCTGCTTGCCGTTTTCGTGTGGAGCCTCTGGCCGACCGTCTACGCGACCCGGCGGGAAATCCAGCTTTCGCGCCGCGATTTTGTCTTCATCATCTGCCTTTTGAGCGCCGGTTGGACGATCCAGGTCATGTCAGCCATTTTTAAGGCGGACACGCTGGCTTTCCTGCCTCTGACCGGATGGCTCTATCTCACCGTACCTACCTCGCTGGCGTTTCACATCTCTCTGGGAGGAGCCGTCATCGGGGCGTTGCTTTCCTATTCGGGCTCCATGGCTCAACTGATTCTTTGGGCCCTTTCCGGAATTGCCGCGTCGATAACCGGCTACCTTGTCTTTCGGGGTTCGAACACCCGGCTGGATCTTTGGAAACAGCAGGTTTTGACGGGGATTTCGGCCGCAGTTGCGGCTACGGCGGTCCGATGGTGGCTCGGTCTGCCGCTCAACAGCCATGTACAGGGGGTATACTTGCTTTCGGTTCTGGGCTGGGCAACCTTCACCGTGGCCCTGCTGCCGATGCTCGATACGATGTTCGACATTCTGTCACCGCTTCGGCTGATGGACCTGAGCCATCCCTCGAACCCGCTACTGAAGAGACTCCAGATGGAAGCCCCGGGAACCTACCATCACACCTTGATGGTAGGAACCCTTTGCGAGGCGGCAGCAGACGTCCTGGGGCTTGACAGTCTTCTGGTCAAGGCCGGTGCCTATTTTCACGATATCGGGAAGTTGAAGCGCCCACAGTTCTTCGCGGAAAATCAGATGCCCGGGGAAAATCTGCACGACGAGCTGAAACCTTCCATGTCCGCCCTTGTCATTCTCTCCCACGTCAAAGACGGACTGGATCTTGCCCGACGCTACAACCTGCCGACCCGCATCAGGCATTTCATCGCGGAACATCACGGAACAACCTGTCTGAACTACTTCTACCGGAAGTCGAAAGCCCGCGGCGAAGACCTGCCCCGAGAACAGTTCAGCTATCCGGGCCCAAAACCCTCTTCCAAGGAGACCGCCTTAGTCATGTTGGCGGACTCCGTGGAGGCGGCCGTCCGAGCGGCCGGGGGGAGCATCCGTGGCCTACCCGAACTCAGAGAAACTGTCGAAGGCGTTCTGGACTCGAAAATGCTGGATGGACAGCTTGAACTCGTCGACTTTACGCTCAAGGACCTTACCTTGATCAAGGAGAGCTTCATTCAGACGCTCCGTTCCATCTACCACAAGCGGGACAATTCGGGAACCAGGCCCTTCTTCGAACCTGAACAGGGAGGAAGTGAACAAGGTGAAATTAGCGGTTCAGATTGACGACGAGGAGAACCTTCTGCATGAATTCGGCATTTCTCCCCCAGATTACGACGCCCTGGAGGAAATCTGGCAGATTTACTTGGAAGAAAAGGTGCCGGATCTCGCCGCCTCGGAAATGGTTTGCGTTTCTCTAAAAATCTGCTCGGCCTCGACCATCCAGGACCTTAATCATCGGTACAGGTTCCTGGATGAACCCACCGACGTCTTGTCGTTCCCCATGTGGGAGCAGGGCGGTGTGTTCTCCCCACCTCGGGGATGGAAAGAGATTCCTCTCGGCGATATCGTGATTTGCCCGGAAGTCGTAAAATTGTCTTCAGATGCTGAAAGCCGCGATATCTCCCACGATTTCATTTTGATGCTGATGCACGGATTCCTGCACCTGCTCGCGTGGGATCACGACACCGAGGAAAGTGAATCGGCGATGTTTTCTGAACAGGAAAATCTTTTAAGGCGCTACCTTCAGAAGGTATAATCGCGCTGCGTTATTGCAAGGAGGACTGATCGTCAGTTGGATGTGGACATACCGAGTTTAATCAACCATCTCCTGCTTCTCCTGTTGCTCCTTTTTCTTTCGGCGCTCTGCAGTTTCAGCGAAACCGCCATTACTTCTTCGGGAAAGGGCAAGTTGCTTGCCCTTCAGGAAAGGCACCCCAAAAGGCGAAACTCCCTGGGGTGGCTGATGTCGAACGTCCAATCCGTCCTGACCGTCACCCTGGTGCTGAACAACCTGGTCAATATCGCGGCAACAGCCGTTGCGACCGCGCTCGCGATCCAACTCGCGGGAGGACGGGGACTCTGGCTTTCCGTTCTGGTCATGACCTCGCTGATCGTCGTTTTCAGCGAAATCCTCCCCAAAACGGTCGCCGTCGCCCGCCCCGAAAGCCTTCTCCTCAAGGTGATCGCACCGCTCCGTTTCATTAGCCGCCTGATGTTTCCCATCAACGCGGTGATTCTCGCCATCGTCCGAAGCATTGGGAAACTCTTCGGCGTCGACCTTTCTTCCCAGCATCCTTTTGTTACCCGCGAAGAAATCGAACAGATGGTCACGATCGGCGGAGACACGGGCGCACTCGAGGAGGAAGAGCGGAAGATGATTCACGGGGTGATCGCTTTCGAGGAAACCCGGGCGCACGAGATCATGGTCCCGCGGATGGACGTCGTTTCAATTCCCTACAACCTCACGATCCAGGAAGCGGTCCAGGTTTTCCAGGAACATGGACATTCTCGGCTACCGATTCACAAAGGGAGTCTGGATCATGTCGTGGGAATCCTTTACGTCAAGGACCTCATCCCGGCGCTCGTTTCCGGACAGGTCGACATGCCGGTTTCGAAGCTCAAGAGGGAAGCGATGTTCGTTCCGGAAACCATGAAAATCGCCCAACTTTTTGGAATCATGAAAGGCAAGAGAGTCCACATGGCGGTCGTCGTGGATGAATATGGGGGAACCGCGGGAATCTTGACCCTGGAGGATCTCCTCGAGGAGATCGTCGGAGAAATCCAGGACGAATACGACGAAGAGAATCCTGATATCGTGAAGGAGAGAGAAGGGACCTACCTGGTAAAGGGACATGTCAATCTTGAGGATCTGAGCGAAGCGCTCGAATACCCCTTCGAATCCGAGGACGTGTTCAGCGTTGCGGGTTTTATCCTGGCCCTTGCCGGCCGCTTCCCGGATGAGGGACAGGTCCTCGAGTTCGGTCCCTGGAACATTGAGGTCCTTGAAGTCGAAGACCACCGGATCAAGCTGCTGCGGATAGACCGGCAGAAGACGGCGGAGCGGAAAGAGGAGGCCCCGGGAGAATGAGCCCCAGGACGTGGCCTTCTTTTCCCGCAGATGCAAAGACCCTGCTTGAAGCCGCAAGGCAGGGCAGGTTGCGCGCATACGCCCCGTATTCGGGATTCCGGGTTGGTGCCGCAGTGCTGACCTCCGACGGAAGCATCCATATCGGCTGCAACGTCGAAAACGCCAGTTTTGGCCTCACAGTCTGCGCGGAAAGGATCGCGCTTTTTTCCGCCCTGTCAGCCGGGGCAGAAAAGCCCCTCGCGGTAGCGGTAGCCGGGAAAGAAGGCATCCCCTGCTTTCCTTGCGGCGCATGCCTGCAAGTCCTGGCCGAGTTCAACGCGGAGATGGCGATCGTCCTGGAGCAAGGAGAAAGCCACGTTGTCTACGGCCTTGCTGAACTTTTGCCACGGCGCTTCGACCTCGGCGGGAGGGCCCCCGATGAATCCTGAAGGGCACCGGGCGGGATTGGTGACACTCGTCGGGCGGCCTAACGTCGGAAAATCATCCCTGGTCAACGCCCTTGTCAGGGAAAAGGTCTGCATCGTATCCGACCGGCCTCAGACAACGAGAAACCGGATCCGGGCCATCGACTCCTCGGAAAGTGCCCAGATTGTTTTCGTCGACACCCCGGGTGTCTATCCGGCCAAAAACCGGCTTGGAGAATTTCTACTGGATGAGGCCAAAGCCTCTCTTGAATCCGTCGACTTGATTCTGTACGTTGTTGAAGCAGGACCTTATTCGCCGGAGCCCGAGGAACAGGGCCTGCTGGAGCTCATCGGTTCCCTGGCGGTTCCGAAAATCCTCGTTGCGAACAAGGCGGACCGGCTTCGCAATGAAATCCCCCTGCAGGCCGTCCTGAAACCCTATCTCGACGCCCTGGATCCCGTATCGATGATCGCCGTTTCCGCGAAGACAGGATTCAACATCGAAGCCCTCCGGGAACAAATCATTTCCTTGCTTCCCGAAGGGCCGAGCCTGTTTCCCGAAGACATCCTCATGGACCACCCGGAACGATTCCTGGCACAGGAACTGATCCGGGAACAGGTCTTCCGCCAGACACGCGACGAAGTCCCCCACGGGGTTGCCGTCGAGATCGAAACCTTCAAGACGCCCTTCGAATATCCCGAACGGCAGAAGGCGTTGATACAGGCGACCATCTATGTCGAGCGGCCTTCCCAGAAGGGGATCCTGATCGGGGCGGGCGGGAAAAGGCTTAAGGAAATCGGGCGCCTTGCCCGGCTATCTCTGGAAGACCGCTTGGGCTGCCCCGTCTACCTAGAGCTTTGGGTCAAGGTTCTGCCCGATTGGCGGAAATCCCCCCAGCAGCTCAGGCGGTTCGGGTACGGGCGGTGAAACGTTGGATTTTCTGCCTGCCCTCCCCCAGGGCCACTACCGGCAGCTCGGAGTCGTGCTCAGGGCGGCAATTTCCGGGGAGCGTGCCAAGAATCTCCTCTTGTTGCTGAAAGAAGCCGGCCTGGTCTGGGCAACGGCGGCAGGGGCCGCTTCGGGGAGAAGCCGCCTTTCGGGTGTAACCGAGCCCTTGGTTTGGGGATACTTCACACTGTACCGGTCTCCACGAAGGGTTTACGTAAGGGAAGTAACCGTCCGGGAGGATTTCTGGACTCTGAGGCAGAACCCGGGAAAGCTCAGGGCGGCCTTGGAAATTTGCGCGGACGCAGCCAGGTTCAGTCTTCCCGGGCACCCTCCGGCAGAAGTTCTCCCTATTCTCTACTGGACGCTCAAAGCCCTAGAGGCTGGAACCGAACCGGCGGCCGTTCGTCTTCGTTTCCTTTACCGCTGGGGAATGGCTCTCGGGATCGTTCCCGGCCTTGACCGTTGCTCGGCTTGCGGGAAGCCCTTCACGCAGGGCTTTTTGACCCTCCAGGGACTGCTCTGCACCGCCTGCGCGGGGCCATCCCCGGCGACGGCATGTCTCCCTCTGGGAGAAAAGGAATTGAACCGCCTGAAAAAGGCTGTTATGCTCTCAGGCAAAGATTTCCGCAATGAATCCTTCTGCCGGGACGAGCTACCGCTTTTCGGAAAAGTTTCAACCCTTTTGACCCGGTTGATCGAAAATAGTGTTTAGATTTCAGGAGGTGGGCCAATTGAATTTCCAGGAAGTGATCATGCGCCTGGAGCGCTTCTGGGCGGAACAGGGCTGCGTCATCCAGCAACCCTACGACATTGAGGTGGGCGCGGGGACGATGAATCCGGCAACGACACTCAGGTCCCTGGGCCCTGAGCCCTGGAAGGTGGCATACGTGGAACCCTCCAGGCGTCCAACGGACGGACGTTACGGGGAAAACCCGAACCGCCTGCAGCATTACTACCAGTACCAGGTGATCATCAAACCGGCTCCGGAAAACATCCAGGAGATCTATCTCGACAGCCTCAGGGCTCTCGGGATCGACCCGGCGGACCATGACATCCGTTTCGTCGAGGACGACTGGGAATCCCCGACGATCGGGGCCTGGGGTCTCGGCTGGGAGGTCTGGCTTGACGGGATGGAGATCACCCAGTTCACCTATTTCCAGCAAGTGGGCGGCGTGGACATGAACCCGGTGCCGGCTGAAATCACCTACGGGCTGGAGCGGATCGCCATGTTCGTCCAGAAGATCGACAACGTGTACGACCTGAACTGGGTCGGAAAGGTTCGCTACGGGGACATCCATCACCGCGGCGAAGTCGAATTCTCAACGTACAACTTCGATCTGGCCGACACGGGGATGCTCTTCATGCTCTTCAACGCCTACGAGGCTGAGGCGTCCAGAATCCTCGACAAGGGGTTTGTCCTGCCCGCCTACGATTACGTCCTGAAATGCTCACACACCTTCAATCTTCTGGATGCAAGAAACGCGATCAGCGTCACGGAGCGCACGGGATACATCGGAAGAGTCAGGGCGATCGCCAGCCGGTGCTGCCAGGCGTTTGCCAAGCAGCGCGAAGAGATGGGATATC
>JAJUIT010000173.1 GCA_029267465.1 Synergistaceae bacterium | reverse complement strand
GGTCTGCGGATGACAGGAATGATCAAGGCGGTTTGTGGCCGTTTCTATATGAGGCGATCCCGCAGAACCTACGTCATCGAGTTGGCAGATTGACCATTCAGATGGTCGTTGAGGCCATACAAGAATCGGGCGGGCATGAAGACTGGATTGAAGAGTTCAAGAACAAGTATGGGCTGCAGTAAGCCGTCACCGGGGACGGACTGCTCTTTGATAACTCGTTGATATTGAAGGATTTCGGTTAACAGCCGGAGAACGAGAACGGTTATGAAAAGGGTTGCACACGGGGAGCCAGCATAGGACCAGCCCCATCGTACGATGGGGCTTTTTCTCTTTCAGGGAGTGTGGACCGGCGATGAGCAGGTTCAAGAAACCACTGCTGAGACTGCTGACAATGGTTTTGCTCCTACCTTTTGTCGCCCGTCCAGCGTTTGCGGGTCCCATCGTCTACGTGCCCCTCGATGATCGGCCGTATTCACTGGATCGGGTCATCGAAGCCGCAAGGGCCTTGAAAGTCGAGCTTTTGCTCCCTCCGGCAGGGTTTTTCAGGGGGCAGGCGGGGGTTTCCGACTATGAAGATCTTTTCCGGTGGCTGGCATCCAATTCCAGTCAAGGGGCATTCGTAATCGCGGCAGATGCCCTTCTTTTCGGGGGACTGGTCTCCTCGAGGATCCATGATCTGGATGAGGAAGAGGTTGGACGGCGCTTCGAGGCCCTCAAGAAGTTTTGCGACAGCCACCAGAAGCCCAAAATTGCCCTGTTTGGGACGCTGCTTCGAATGCCCAGGGAAAGCCAGGGGGTTCTGGATGCAGACTACAACGCAAAATGGGCCCCGCAACTTTTCCGATTGGCCAGGCTTCAGACGGCCGCATCCAGGGGAGAGCTTTCCGGAGAAGAACTGGCAGCGGCGGAGCGGCTCCTGAAAACGATTCCGGTTCCGGTTCTCCGAGAGTGGGCCGAAAGGCGGAACCGGAGCCTTCGAGCCGCCAACCGGCTCCTTGCCCTTCACGGTACTGCCGGGGTTGATTTTGTTGGGATCGGCCTGGACGATAACGTTTGCCCGCAGCTGCTCGAACCCGAATTTCGCTCGATGGCATCGGTGATCGGGGAGGCTTCCCGGGACAGGGCCGCCGTTGTCCCGGGAGTGGACCAGATGGGCCTCCTGCTGTTTGCCAGGATGGTCCTTCACGATAAGCCCCGGCAGAAAGTCTGCCTGCTGTTGCCGCGCTCGTTCGGCGAGAAACTGCAACTGAACTATTCCGGCTTTACTCCTGAAGAATCGTTCGAGATCCAGGCGGATGTCCTCGGAGTGGAAAGAGTCGCGACCCCCAAGGAGGCCGATTTGATCCTCGCGGTGAACCTGCCGCAAGGGGAGCGGACGCTGGAAGCGTCGTCCCCCGCGAACAACGCGACGCCGGACGAATCCGACGAGGCGTTCGCCGGGGAAATCGGGAGGATTTTGGATGCGGGGAAACGGGTGGCTGTTGCCGATATCGCTTTTGACAACGGGGCGGACCGGGGGTTGATGGAAGCCCTGAGGAAAGAGGGGCTTCTGACCCGGCTTGCTGCGTACTCGGGGGGGAACACCTCGGACAACAGCATCGGGGTAGCCCTGGCAACGGGAGTCCTGTCCGCCTGGATGACCGAGGAGGACCGAAAATGGCTGCTCTTTACGCGGTACCTGGATGACTGGGGGTACCAGGCGGTGGTTCGCCCGGCCGTGGTCCCGAAAGGGCCATTCGCGGGTCAAGCGGTCGCTGGAAGGCTGGAGGGCGAAATCCGGGAGAAACTGCAGGCTTTCTCCCAGGGGCCCCTGGCGGATTTCGGCTTCGCCGATTTTGAGGTGAGCTATCCCTGGAGTCGCCTTTTTGAGATCCGGATCACCAGGGAAAAACCCTGACGAGCCCTTTCAACGTGAGGAGCCAGGGAAGAAAGGCTGATATTTTTGGGGTCTTGCGGTTAAATGTGTGCCATGGTATCAATAGAAAGAAGACGGGTTGCGGTTCAAACGTCATATTCGGGAGGCGGAACAAGGATGAGGAAGGGTTTGGGATTTGCTTTCGTCATGACTTTCCTGCTTGCAGCGACAACAGCGTGGGCCTTTGCTCCTGTTCCAGCGAAGGACCTTAAGCCCGGGTTCGTTTACGTGGGACCCGTGGGAGACGGCGGCTGGACCTACATGCATGACAAGGGCCGCAAGGACATGGAGAAGGCGCTTCCGGGAGTGACCTCGAGCATTGTGGAATCGGTTCCGGAGGGTCCAGATGCAGTCCGGGTCATGGAAACCTTCGTGCGAAACGGATCGAAGCTGATTTTCGCCACTTCCTTTGGTTACATGGACTATGTCCAGGAAGTGGCCAAAAAGCACCCCGATGTCGTTTTCATGCATTGCTCCGGCTACAAGACGG
>JAJUIT010000020.1 GCA_029267465.1 Synergistaceae bacterium | reverse complement strand
CGCCTTCTGGGCCCAGAACTCTGCCCAGAAATTTTGCGACGACACCCATGCGGGAATCCTGCTCTCCCTGGAGGGCCCCTTCGGGTATTTCCTCTCGGTCGCCCTGGGGCGGGAACCAATGAACGGCCAGGTCCTGGCGGGCGGGACCCTCATTCTGGCTGGCGTCTTCCTTTCGGTTTGGTCCGAAACCCAAAGGCGAAAGAAAAAGCAATAAGGCGAAAAATGAATGCTAAAAGCATATTTAACGGCTTTTTTGCCTTTAGAAGTCCTTCTTTCGACTCCAGACCACCCTCGATGATTTGTCCTGATGAATCCTGACCAATATAATGATCCCGTTCCAGAACGGATTTCATCGAACTCCGCGGGCAGCTGGAAACGATCCGGCCCCGCGGTTTTCGCCAACTCAAGGAGGATTTTCAAAATGGCAAAAACGGTAGGCATCGACTTGGGCACCACCAACTCCGTCGTGGCGGTCATGGAAGGCGGGACTCCCGTCGTGATCGCCAACGCCGAGGGCAGCCGCACCACTCCTTCCGTCGTGGCCTTCACCAAGGACGGCAACCGCCTGGTGGGGGCGATCGCCAAGCGGCAGGCGGTCATCAACCCGGAGGGAACCATCTTCTCCGCGAAGCGCTTTATCGGCCGGAATTACAACGAGGTCGACTCGGAGATCAAGATCGTCCCCTACAAGGTGGTCCCGGGGCCGAACAATTCGGTCCGCTTCGAAGTGAACAACAAGACCTACGCTCCCGAGGAAATCAGCGCCCAGGTCCTTCGCAAACTGGTGGACGATGCCAGCGCCTACCTCGGAGAAAAGGTCACGGACGCCGTCATCACCGTTCCGGCCTATTTCAACGACGCCCAGCGCCAGGCCACCAAGGACGCCGGGCGCATCGCCGGCCTGAACGTGCTGCGCGTGATCAACGAGCCCACCGCGGCGGCACTGGCCTACGGGGCAGACAAGAAGAAGAACGAGACCATCATGGTTTTCGACCTCGGCGGCGGAACCTTCGACGTTTCCATCCTGGACGTGGGCGAGGGCATCTGCGAGGTCCGCTCGACCTCCGGCGACACGCACCTGGGAGGCGACGACTTTGACAAGTGCGTCGTGGACTACATTGCCGAGGAGTTCAAGAAGAGCCACGGGATCGAACTGCGCAACGACCGGCAGGCCCTCCAGCGCCTCTACGAGGCGGCAGAGAAAGCCAAGTGCGAGCTGTCCTCCATGACCCAGACGGAGATCAACCTGCCTTTCATCACGGCTGACGCCAGCGGGCCCAAGCATTTGACCATGACCCTGACCCGGGCGAAATTCGACCAGCTGACGGCCCATCTCGTGGAGCGGTGCATGAACCCCGTGCGGCAGGCCCTGGCGGACGCCAAGCTGACCGAGAACGACATCGACGAGGTCATTCTCGTGGGCGGATCCACCCGCATCCCGGCCGTCCAGGACCTGGTCCGGCGGTTGACCGGGGGCAAGAACCCGAACATGTCGGTGAACCCGGACGAGGTCGTGGCGGTCGGAGCCGCCGTCCAGGCCGCCATCATCAAGGGAGAGGTCAAGGACATCCTGCTTCTCGACGTGACGCCGCTTTCCCTGGGCGTCGAGACGCTCGGCGGGGTCATGACGAAGATCATCGAGCGGAACACCACGATTCCCTGCAGGCGGAGCGAGATCTTCTCCACCGCGGCGGACAACCAGCCGGCGGTCGACATCGTCGTCCTCCAGGGCGAGCGCGAGATGGCCCGGGATAACCGCAAGCTCGGGACCTTCAAGCTGGACGGCATCCGTCCGGCTCCCCGCGGGATCCCGCAGATCGAGGTCACCTTCGACATCGATGCCAACGGGATCCTGAACGTGTCCGCCAAGGACAAGGACACCGGGAAAGAACAGAAGATCACGATCTCCGGGTCTACCAACCTCGACAAGAGCGAGGTGGAACGGATGATCCAGGAAGCGAAGGAACACGCGGCGGAGGACAAGAGGCGCCGCGAGGAGGCCGACGCGAAAAACCAGCTCGAATCGGCGGCCTACCAGGTCGAGAAGCTTCTGTCGGAACTGGGCGACAAGGTTCCCGTCCACGAAAAGGCCAGGGCAGACCAGGTGCTGTCGGATGCCCGGTCGCTCCTGAAGAGTGAAACAGCCTCCCTGGAGCGGATCAAGGCCCTCACGAGCGACCTTCAGCAGGTTGCCCAGGGGCTGGCCCAGGCCGCCAGCGCCCAGCAGCAGGCCGGTGAGACTGCCGCGCACGGCGGCCCCTCCCAGGCGCCCGGCGACGACGTGATCGACGCCGATTTCAGGCAGAGCTAAGCCCGCAGAAAAAAAACGCGGGTTCGGGAAACCCCTTTCGACGTGCCCCCTCCCCTGCGGCGGGGGCACGTCCCTTCCGGGGGACCGAAACCGCACAAGGGGGGAAGTCCAATGGCCGTCACCTACAAGGACTACTATGCCATCCTGGGCGTTCCGAGAACCGCAACCGAGGACGAAATCCGGAAGGCTTTCCGAAAAAAGGCACGGGAGCTTCACCCGGACGTGAACAAGTCGCCGGGGGCCGAAGAGCGCTACAAGGAGCTGAACGAGGCCTACGAGGTGCTGAAGGACCCGGAAAAACGGAAGAAGTACGACACGCTCGGGGCCAACTGGCGGCAGGGAGAGCCCTTCACCCCGCCCCCGGGCTGGGAGGTTTCCGGAATGCCCTTCGGAGAAGGTGCCGGGGGATTCGATTTCAGCGATTTCTTCCGCACGATCTTCGGAGAGATGGGAGGTTTCCCGGAAGAACGGTCCTATCGCAGGACCGTCCGGCGCCCCCGGAAGGGGGAGGACCAGGAAGCGGAGATCGAGGTCTCGCTGGAGGAAGCCGCCCGCGGAACAACGCGGCACATCTCGCTCGAGACGCCTTCCGGCCGGCGGGAGTACGACGTGATCATCCCGAGGGGAGTTTCTGAGGGGACGAAAATCCGCCTGGCCGGACAGGGTTCGCCGGGCCAAAACGGGGGGCCCCCGGGAGATCTTTACCTGAAGGTTCGCCTGAAGAAGGACCCGCGGTTCACGGTGGATTGCCACAACCTGAAAACAACCCTGGACCTGGCCCCCTGGGAAGCCGCGCTGGGATGCGAGGTCCAGGTCCAGACGCTGGACGGCACCGTGACCCTCCGCGTCCCTCCGGGGATTTCCTCCGGGCAGACCCTCCGGCTGAAGGACAAGGGGCTGCCGACCCGCGGGGGTTCGGTCGGAGACCTTCTTGTGACCGTGCGGATCGTCACGCCGAAAAACCTCACGGAGAAAGAGCGGGACCTCTGGAAGGCCCTGGCGGCCTCCTCGAGCTTCGAGCCCCGCAAACCGTGACATTCATCCACCAAGGCAGGTGAATTTCAATGGATTTGAACCGGTTGACGCAAAAATCGCAGGAAGCCCTGAATGAAGCCCAGTCGATCGCCATCGGCTACGGACAGACGGAAGTGGACGGGGAACACCTCCTGCTGGCCCTCCTCCGCCAGCCTGAAGGGCTCATCCCGCGGCTCCTGGAGCGGATCGACGCCCCGCTGGACAGCCTGACCGCCGCCGTGGAACGGGAGATCGCCCGGCGCCCCCGCGTTTCGGGACCGGGGCTGGAGCCCGGCCGCATTGCCATCTCCGTCCGGCTCGGGCAGATTCTGACCGCGGCCGAAGCAAAAGCCCGGCGGCTGAAGGACGAGTACGTTTCGGTGGAGCACCTGTTCCTTGCCCTCCTGGAGGAAGGGGCCCAGAGCCCTGCGGGCCGCATCCTTCGGCAGGCGAACATCACCGCTGAACGTTTCCTGGAAGCCCTCACGGCCGTCCGGGGGCACACCCGCGTGACCAGCGCGACCCCGGAGGGAACCTACGAGGCCCTTTCGAAGTACGGCCGGGACCTGGTCGCCATGGCACGCGAAAACAAGCTTGACCCGGTCATCGGGCGGGACGAGGAGATCCGCCGGGTCATCCGCATCCTGTGCCGCAAGACGAAAAACAACCCCGTGCTCATCGGTGAGCCCGGGGTCGGCAAAACGGCCATCGTGGAAGGCCTGGCGGCCCGCATCGTGCGCCAGGACGTTCCCGAAAACCTGAAGAACCGGTCGATCTTCGCCCTGGACATGGGGGCCCTCCTGGCCGGGGCGAAATTCAGGGGCGAGTTCGAGGAGCGTCTCAAGGCGGTCCTGAACGAGGTCCGGGAAAGCCAGGGACAGGTGATCCTGTTCATCGACGAACTTCACACCATCGTCGGAGCCGGAAAGGCCGAAGGCGCCATCGACGCGGGAAACATGCTGAAGCCCATGCTGGCCCGGGGGGAATTGCACTGCATCGGTGCCACCACCCTGGAAGAATACCGCAAGCACCTGGAGAAGGACGCCGCCCTGGAACGGCGGTTCCAGCCGGTCCTGGTGGAGCCGCCGAGCGTCGAGGACACGATCTCCATCCTGCGGGGACTGAAAGAGCGCTTCGAGGTCCATCACGGGGTCCGGATCCAGGATAACGCCCTGGTGGCGGCGGCCGTCCTCTCCAACCGGTACATCACCGACCGGTTTTTGCCCGACAAGGCCATCGATCTCGTGGACGAGGCCTGCGCGATGATCCGCACCGAAATCGACTCCATGCCCGCCGAGCTGGACGCCGCTTTGCGGCGCCTGCGGCAGCTGGAGATCGAGGAGGCCGCCCTGAAGAAGGAAACCGACCGGGCCAGCCTGGACCGGCTGGCGGAACTGCAGAAGGAGATCCAGGAGCTGCGAACCGAGACCGACACCCTGAAAGCCCGCTACGAGGCCGAAAAAGTCGCGATCCAGAAAGTCCAGGCGCTGCGGGAGCAGATCGAGAAAACCCGCCAGGAGGCGGAGAAAGCCGAGCAGCAATACGACCTGAACCGGGCCGCCGAGCTGCGGCACGGCACCCTTCCCGAACTGCAGCGGCGCCTGCATGCCGAGGAGGAGATCCTGGCCCGCAAGCAGGGAGGCCAGAAGCTCCTGCGGGAAGAAGTGACCGAGGAAGAGATCGCTTCCATCGTCAGCCGGTGGACAGGGATTCCCGTCACGCGGCTCGTGGAAGGGGAGAGGCAGAAACTCCTCCACCTGGACGAGGTGCTTCACCGGCGCGTCGTCGGCCAGGACGAAGCGGTCACGCTCGTGGCCGATGCCGTGCTCCGCGCCCGCTCGGGCATCAAGGACCCCAACCGGCCGACCGGTTCCTTCATCTTCCTCGGCCCGACCGGGGTGGGGAAAACCGAGCTGGCCCGGGCCCTTGCGGAAGCCCTCTTCGACAGCGAGGACGCCATGATCCGCATCGACATGTCCGAGTACATGGAAAAGCACACGGTGAGCCGCCTCATCGGGGCTCCCCCGGGATATGTCGGGTACGAGGAGGGGGGGCAGCTCACCGAGGCCGTCCGGCGCAAGCCCTACAGCGTCATCCTCTTTGACGAGATCGAGAAGGCTCACCACGATGTCTTCAACATCCTGCTGCAGATCCTGGATGACGGGCGCGTCACCGACAGCCACGGCAGGACCGTCAGCTTCAAGAACACGGTCATCATCATGACGAGCAACATCGGCGCCCCGTACCTGATGGAAGGCATCACTCCCGACGGGACCATCCGGGAAAGCGCCCGCGAAGCGGTCATGGCAGAACTTCGAACCCATTTCCGGCCGGAGTTCCTGAACCGGGTGGACGACATCGTCCTTTTCAAGCCGCTTCGGCTCGACGAGATCAAGAGCATCGTGAAACTGCTGCTGGAGCGCCTCAAAACCCGCCTGGCGGAACGGAGGATCCGGCTGGAAATCACGCCGGCCGCCCTGGAACTCGTCGCCCGGTCCGGCTACGACCCCGTCTACGGGGCCCGGCCTCTGAAGAGGTTCCTGCAGCGGGAGGTGGAAACCCGGCTGGCCCGGGAGATCATCGGCGGGGCGGTGCCGGACGGCTCCCGGGTTACCGTGGACGCCGCGGAACGCTCGATCGTTCTGAGGGTCGAAGCGCCGACAGAACAGCCCTAGGAGACGAAAAGGCCCCCTCCGGGATGAACCGGCGGGGGCCTTCCTCTTTTCCGGCCGAGGAAATAAAGTTAGTCCTTGAAGTAGGAGCAGACGTACTCGGTGGTTTCCCCGCAGCGATACTTGAACTTGCTGTTGGCTGGGATGCCGAAGCTCGTTCCCGGCCCGTAGGCCTTCCATTCCGATTCGTTCGGCAGCAGGACCTCGGCCGTCCCTGCGGTCATCTCCATCAGCTCCCGGTCGGCCGTTCCGAACTCGTACTCCCCGGGAAGGATGACCCCGAGGGTCTTTCTCGAACCGTCCGGGAAAAGGACGGTGCGGCTCTGCACCTTTCCGTCGAAGTAGATGTTGGCCTTGGTCAGGACCGTCACGTTTTCGAACTTCTCCATCATCTTTGTGGCCTCCTCGCGGGTTGGGTTCCCGAGAAGTTTAGGGCGAGCCGGGCCGGAAGGTCAAGAACCCCTGGCATTTGAAACCTCATTTCACGGGCGGATCTTCCGCAGAAGGGAAAACCCATGAGTGAAAACCGATCGAGGAACTCACCCGGAACGGACCTGACGGAGGGCCCCGTATCGAGCCTTCTCCTCCGCTTCACCCTTCCCCTCTTCGCGGGAAACCTCCTGCAGGTCGCCTACGGTGCCGTGAACCGCTTCTGGACCGGGCAGTTCCTGGGAAAGGAGGCCCTGGGGGCCGTTTCGATCGGGATCCTGGTCGCCTACGTCCTCGTGGCCTTCGCCTGGGGGATGACCATGGGGGCGACCATCCTCGTCGCCCAGGCCTACGGCGCCAAGGACTGGGCGACCCTCCGGAAGGCGGTCGCCAACAGTTTCCTCATCGTGGGGCTGATGGCCCTCGGCACCACGTTCCTGCTGGCCGCCGGGGCCGCCCCGGTCCTGCGCTGGCTCGGCACGCCTCCCGGGCTTTTCGGCATGGCCCGGGACTACCTGCTGGTGGGAAGCGTCGGGACAATCTTCGTCTTCGGGTTCAACCTCGTGAGTTTCATCTTCCGAGCCATCGGGGACTCGACCACCCCCTTGAAGTTCCTGGCCCTTTCGGTCGGGATCAACACGGTTCTCGACCCGTTCCTGATGCTGGGGTGGGGCCCCTTCCCGCGGATGGGAATCGCCGGGGCGGCAGCCGGGATGGTGATCGCGGAGGGAACCTCCTTCCTCATGAGTTTCCGGGCCCTTCAGCGGAAAGGAGGACCGGCGGCGCTGGTCATTCAGGGAACCCTGCCGGATTGGCCCATGATCAGCGCCATCCTTCGCCTCGGGCTCCCGGGCAGCCTCCAGCAGACCTTCATCAGCCTGGGGGTTTCGGTGATCCAGCGGTTCATCAACGCCTTCGGCAGCGACGCCATCGCGGCCTACGGTGCCGCCGCCAACGTGGACAACCTCTTTTTCCTGCCCGCCCTCAGCCTGAACCTGGCGGTGTCCGCCATGGTCGGGCAGAACATCGGCGCAGGGAGGCTGGACAGGGCCCGCATGACGGCAGCCTGCGCCCTGGCCTACTCCGGGGCCGTCAGCCTCGCCCTGGGGATCCTGTGCATCGCCGTCCCGTCCTGGCTGCTTTTCCCCTTCCTGCAGGCCTCCGACACCGGTGCGCTCGAGATCGGCCAGCGCCTGCTCCGGATCCTCGGGCTCCCGTACCTCTTCATCACGTCGATGGTCGTCCTGAACGGGTTTTTCAACGGGGTCGGGGACACCCTGGCCTCGATGTTCCTCTCCCTCATCAGCCTGTGGGTCCTCAGGGTGCCCCTCGTCTGGCGGCTGAGCGGCCGCTGGGGGCTGGACGGGGTCTGGGCCGGGATCGCGGCCGGTTACGTCCTAAGCTTCTTTTTGGCCCTGGGCTACTACGCCCTCGGGACCTGGAAGCGCAACCTCAGGCGCGAATAGCCCTTTCTCGTCGGCCCTGGCGTACAGCCGGCCGACGATCTCGGCCAGGGTTGGAGAATACTCGCTTGGGAAACCTGTCCTCAGGGAGGTCCGTTTCCGGGTGATCCCGTTTTCCCTCCAGGACTTCCCGGCCGAGAGGACGTTCTGCGCGAACCCCTGCAGGTGATCCAGGGCCCGGGCAAAACGGGCCTCCGGCGTCGACTGGTCCTCGAATTCCCTCCAGGCCCCGTAGAAGAAATCCGCGATCTCTGCCGGCAATTTCCCAAAAAGCCTTTGGGCGGAGGCTTCCTCCCTTTCGGCCTGGTCCTTGACCCTTTCCGTGTCGTACGCGTAGGTGTCCCCGGCGTACAGCTCCACCATGTCGTGAACGAGCACAAGCGTCAGCACCCGGCCGATGTCGCCCGAAAATCCCGTTTCCCCCTGCAGGGCCAAAGCGTAGATTCCCAGGTGCCACATGTGCTCGGCGTCGCTTTCATGCCGGCTTCCGTCCGACAGGTACCCCGCCCGGTAGATCCTTTTCAGTCCGTCGGTCTCGCCGAGAAAATCCAGGATCCGCCCGATCCGGTCTTCCATTTCCGGCTCTCCTTACCGTAGTTCGAGCTTCATGCACGTGCTGGAAGCCGGGCAGATCCCCTCGAGGGCCGAGCTGGACCGAATCGCTCCCGGAAGGCCGTCCCTGGAAACGGGAACGAACCCCATCCGCGCAAACCATCCTGAGGCGGTTTCGGTCAGCAGGAACACCGATCGGGCTCCAGACTCCGCGGCGCGGTCGAGGGCTCTCCTCACGAGGGTTTCCGCCACGCGTCGCTTGCGCGCAGGCACGGCCGTGGCGACCGACCGCAGGAGAGCCGAATCCCCGGCGGTTTCGAGGCCTGCCGTGCCGATGATCTTCCCTTCCCTTTCCCCTACCAGGAAAGACTCCAGGTGCTCACGGACCCCCTGGACAGGGAGGCCGCACTCCAGCAGCAGCTCTTCCACCTGGCCAAGGTCTTCCGGTCGTGCGGTCCGGATGCTGTAATCCGTGCCCTCGACCCACGGCTGAGCGGGCCTGCGGGCCGTGATCGCCGCCGAGGCCAATGCCCCGCTGACCTCTCCCGCGGCTTCCGCCGGCAGGTCTGGAAACATCCGGGAGAGTTCTTCCCGGCTGAAGTGAAAAACCCTTTCCGGGACGATCCGCACCTCTTCGAAACCCGCTTCGGAAAGGAAATCGACGAGATCCCCGACAAAGGCCGCTCCCGCGACGCATCCAGCCCAGGCATCCAGGCTTTTCCGCACCGAGCCGCTCACCGGGGCCAGAAAAACCATGTCGGAAATGGAGAGCCGGCCGCCCGGGCGCAGGACCCGGAAGGCCTCCCTGAAAACCGCGGGCTTGTCGGGCGAAAGGTTGACAACGCAGTTTGAGAGGATCACGTCCACGCTCTCGTCCGGCAGGGGGATCGACTCGATCGTCCCCTTCAGGAACGTGATGTTCCCGGCCTGGAGCCGTTCGGCGTTTTTACGGGCCGTCTCCAGCATCGCCTCGGTCATGTCCAGTCCATAGACGCGGCCCGCCGGCCCCGTCATTTCCGAGGCAAGGAAGGTGTCGATCCCGGCGCCGCTGCCGAGGTCCAGGACGACATCTCCCGGGTGAATCCCCGCCCTCGAGGTCGGCGACCCGCAGCCAAAGGTCTGCTGCCGCATTTCCTCCGGCAGCTTCTCCAGGACTTCCTCCCCGTAGATTCCCGCCGTTACGGCATCCTTCCCTCCAGGGGCCGAGCAGCAGCCGCTTGGACTCCCGCAGCAGCACGACCCCTTCCGAATGGCTTCCGCGTACTTCTGTTCGACGATCTTCCGGATCTCTTCCATCACTCTTTTTCCTCCCGTCTGCAATCGCTGCCGCAGCAGCCCAGGGCGTCCTCCAGAACCCGGAGGGATTCCAGGACGGTCGCTCTTTGATCCTTCGGCAGCCTCTCCCACACCTGGGCGATGAACGCTTCCATCCTCTCCTCGATGTCCATGAACCTGGCCTTCCCCTCCGGGGTCAGGCCGATCACCAGGTACCTCCGGTCCAGGGGCGATTCCTTCCGTTCCGCGAGCCCATCCTCCACCAGGCCGTCCACGAGGCGGCAGACGCTGCTTTTCTCCAGCCCCAGCCGGGCCGCAAGATCCACCAGCGAAATTCCCCCGCTTCGGCCGATCTCGACCAGGACCTGGCAGCGGCTAAGGCTCATCGAGCAACAGCGGGCCTCGTCCCTTTCCAGGATACCCAGCTTCCGGAAAATCCGCCGAAGGGCCTCCCGAAGTTCCACAGGCTGAAATTCCAAGAAGATCCCCCCTCAAAAACACTCCCGCAACTGTTGCAGTATACAACCAACCCCGGCCCGCCTGTCAAGCCCCGGTTCCCCGGCCGTGATAGAATCTCCTTAAGCGGGTTGCAAGACCTGCAAAAGGAAGGGAGCGATAACCTAGAAAAAGAACCCGTGCATGATTTTGGCTGTTCTGGGCCTCGCCCTGGCCGTTTCGCTCACGGCTTCGGCCGTCGCCTCCGCCAAGACGGTGAACGACCGCCTGGTTTCAGCGACGAAGGCCGTCCGGGAAATGTCCACCCAGAGGGACGTCGAAACCATGGCCGACCTCGTGAAAGGCGCCAAGGGTGTCGTGATCATCCCCAGCTACGTGAAGGCCGCCATCGGTCTTGGAGGGGCCTACGGCGAAGGCGTCCTGCTCCGCCACGATCCGTCCACGGGACGCTGGTACGGCCCGAGCTTCATGAACATCGCCGGGGCCTCCTACGGGCTGCAGATCGGCGTCCAGTCCACCGCCCTGCTTCTGGTGATCACCAACCAGCGGGGCATGGAGCGCTTCTACGGCGACAAGGTTAAGCTCGGGGCCGACATCGACATCGCCGCCGGGCCGGTGGGACGAAGCGCAGGGGCGGCCACGGACGTCAACCTCAAGGCCTCCATCTACAGCTATTCCATGAGCAAGGGTCTGTTCGCGGGCCTTTCCCTGGGAGGCGCGGTCATGAGCACGGACGAAAAGGCCAACACCTCCTACTGGGGCGCGAAGTACAACCCCCGGTTGATCCTGGACAAGCCGGCTGAAGCCAGCAATGTCCAGCCGCTTCTGGCCGCCCTGGACCAGCTCAAGAAAAAGGCCGGGAAGTAAGGCCCCCAACTCCATGGGCCGGGAACTTCGTCACACCGTCTGCCCCTACGACTGCCCCGATTCCTGCGGCATCACGGCGGAGACCGACGGCAAACGCATCCTTTCCTTCGGGCCCAGGGCAGACCATCCCTACACCCGGGGATTCCTCTGCAAGCGCGGCCAGGAATGGCCGGCCCGCCTGCAGGGACCCGCACGGCTGGCTTCCCCGCTTCTGAGGGACGGGAGCGGATGGAAGGCCATCGGCTGGGACGAAGCCGTCCGCCGCGCGGTTGAAGGGATCTCGAACGCCCTCTCCCGCCACGGGCACCGATCCTTGCTGTATTACAGCTACGCCGGGAACATCCTGAAGGGAAACGAGGCCCAGGAACTGTTTCCTGCCCTTCTCGGCGGCGGAACGGTCGCGAAGGGATCCCTCTGCGGAGCGGAAGGGCTTTCGGGCCTTGCGGCGACCGATCCTTCGGGGCGGCGGCCCCGCCCCGAATCCGTGCTCGAAAGCCGGGGCGTCCTTCTGTGGGGCCGGAATCCCGCCGTGACGAACCTCCACTTCATGCCGTTCCTTGCCGGGGCCCGGAAACGGGGAGCCGTAGTCGGGACTGTCGAAGTCCGGACGACGCCCACCACGGCCTTCTCGGACCGGGCCTGGATCATCAGGCCGGGCAGCGACCTGGCCCTGGCCCTCTACCTGTGCGGCAGGGCGATCCGGCTCAACGGCATCCCGGAGGGCGCCGAGAACGGAGAGGCGTTTTCCGCCCTGGCGTTTGCCCCCGACCGATGCCGTGTCCTCGAAGAAACCGGCCTGGACGGAAAGGGCCTCGAAGAGCTCGAGTCGTTCGTGCTGGAAACCCGCCCCCTCTCGATCTGGATGGGGTGGGGACCGCAGCGCGCCAGGACCGGGGCCAGCCTGGCCTCCGTCCTGGATTCCCTGGGAATGCTGACCCGAAACCGGGGCATTCCCGGGGGAGGGGTCGCCTTCAACCAGGAAATCGAAGGGCTCCTGCCGGAGGAGGTTTTGAACGTTCCCACTTCCTGCCCGCGGTACATTCCCCGCAACGGCCTCGGGAAGGCCCTGCTGGAAGCAGACCCTCCGGTGGAGGCCGCCCTCATCGTCCGGGGCAACCCCGTTTCCCAGTGCGGGGATGCCGGCTCGACCCGGCGCTTCCTCGAGGACTGCCCCTTCTCCGTCTGCCTCGACTACCGGATGAGCCTCACCGCCCGCTGCTGCTCCCTCGTCCTTCCCGTGAGCCTCCCGATGGAGCGCGGAGGGGACTTCGTCTCCAGCTACTGGCACGATATCGTGCAGGAGACTTCCGCCCTCGCGGCTCCCCCGCCAGGGGTCCGGCACGAACTGGACATCCTCGCGGAGATCGCCAAGGGCCTGGGCCTGCCCGACCGCTTCCACCCGGCTTTCGAGGCCATCGGCCGGCACATCCGTTCGCTGGAGTGGCTGGAACCGCTCGCCCCCGGGATGTGGCGGGCGCACCCGCGTCCCGAACCGGAAAAGCCGTTCCGTTTCCCCGTTTCCCTCGACGCGCCAGCCGTGCCGGAAGCCTCGCTGCGGCTGGTCACCGTTCACGCGAAAGACTATACCAACGGGCAGGACCTGCGCCAGGCACTGCCGCCCGAGACGCCCCCCGAGGCATTTTTCAGCCTCGCCGACGCGGAAAGGCTTGGGCTGAGCGACGGGCAGCCCGTGGCCCTGGTCAACCGCCGGGGGAAGCTGACGGTAAAAGTCAGGCTGGATCCGGGCACGGCGCCTGGGACAGTCGTCGCCGAGCAGGCCGCCGAGGGGCTGAACGTCCTTGTCAGCCCCGAAACCACCCCGAGAGGGCACTCCTGCATCAACGAGACCTGGGTCGACGTGCAGGTCTGATCCAAAGGCAGGCGATTCCCGTGGAAGAAGGAAGGCCGGAAGGGTTGAAACGAAGTTTCCGCGTGACCGGGATGACCTGCGCCACCTGCTCCCGGACCGTGGAAAAGGCCCTTCGAAAAACGGAGGGAGTTTCCTTCGCGGCAGTGAACCTGGCCACGGAAACCGCCTTCGTCGTCCTCGAACGGGACCTCCCCCAGGAAACGCTCGAGGCGGCGGTTCGAGCCGTCGGCTACGGCGTGGCCTACGGAGCTTCCGAGGACATCGACCGGAAACGCTACGAAGAGTCCAGGCGGAACCTTTTTCTCAGCTGGGCCGTCACCGGGCCTCTCATGGCCCTCATGCTCTTCCACATGGCCGGAGCTCACGTCATGGGGTTCCTGTGGATGGAGATCGCGGGCGGCGCGATCGTCCTGTTCGGGGCGGGACGCGCTTCGCTGAAGGGAGCCTGGATCGCGCTCTCCCACGCGCATGCCAACATGGATGTCCTCGTCGTCCTGGGTTCGGTCTCCGCCTGGGGAACCGCCCTGCTGGCGGCGACGGGACTTCCCCTCGTCTCCTTCGGGGCCCTGGGCTCCATGATCATGGCCCTCCACATCACCGGGAGGGCCATCGAATCCTCCCTGCGGGACAGGGCCGCCAAGGAGATCAGGGGGCTGCTCAGGCTCCAGGCCCGGGAGGCCGTGGTCCTGGACGAGGAAAAGGGGGAAATTTCCCTTCCGATCGAGGCCGTGAAGGCCGGTTCGCTCGTTTTGTGCCGGCCCGGAGACCGGATCCCCGTGGACGGAACGATCGAGGAGGGGCGTTCCGCGGTTGACGAGTCGATGATCACCGGGGAATCGGTTCCCGTCCTGAAGGGGGAGGGCGACGAAGTAACCGGCGGTTCCCTCAACCTGACCAGTCCCCTGAGGATCCGGGTCACCCGCGTCGGGCCCGACAGTTTCCTGGCGAAGATGATCGGGCTGATCCAGGAAGCCCAGGGATCGAAAATCCCCATCCAGGCCTTCGCCGACCGCGTCACGAACGCCTTCGTTCCCGCCGTGGCGGTTCTCGCCGTTTCCAGCGGTCTTTTCTGGGCTTTCGGGGCCGGCCGATTCGGAGCGTTCCTGGACCGGGCGGCACTTTCCCTCCCCTGGGTCACTCCCGTCCGGGATCCCGTTTCCCTGGGGGTCTTCGCCTTCATCACGGTCATCGTGATCGCCTGCCCCTGCGCCCTGGGCCTTGCCACGCCCATGGCCCTGGTGGCCGGCACGGGACAGGCCTCCCGCAAGGGACTCATCATCCGCAACGCGGAGGCCATCCAGACGGCCTCCGGCGTTTCCATCGTCGTGATGGACAAGACGGGGACCCTTACGGAGGGACACCCGTCCGTGGCGGAACACTCCCTGGACGGCGAAACCCTGGCCTGGACAGCAGCCCTGGAAGGGCAATCCAACCATCCCCTTGCAAGGGCCGTCGCCGCCCTCGCCGCTCCGGGCGGTCCCCGGCCCGATTCCGTGGAAGAAATCGCCGGGGAGGGGATCCGGGGCTTTTTCGGGACTTCCGAGCTGTTCGTAGGGCGCCCCCTGGACCCGTCCCCCTACGCAAACCAGTTCAAGCTGGGGCGGACGGTGGTGGAGGTCAGGAAGGACGGGAAACCCGTCGGCTTCCTCTCCGTTGCCGACCCCCTGAGGGATGATGCCGTGGAGGCGGTTTCCCGCCTGAAGTCCATGGGGATCCGGCCCGTCATGGCCACGGGAGACAGCGAAAAGACAGCCCGAACCGTGGCGGAGGCCGTCGGGATCGAGGAAGTCCACGCGGGAATCCGGCCCGAGGGGAAGCTTTCCCTCGTCCGGGACCTGCAGGCCTTGGGCGGAAAGGTCCTCATGGTGGGAGACGGCATGAACGACGCCGCCGCCCTGAAGGGGGCCGACGTGGGAGTCGCGGTGGGCTCCGGCATGGACCTGGCCATCGACAGTGCCGACATCGTCATCGTCGCGGGAGGAATCTCCCGGATCGCCGATGCCGTTTCCATCTCCAGGCAGACGCTTTCCGTGATCCGCCAGAACCTGTTCTGGGCCTTTGCCTACAACTTCGTGGCCATCCCCCTTGCCATGGCCGCCCTGCTGCACCCGGTCATCGCCGAGGCCGCCATGGCCTTCAGCTCGATCTCCGTGATCCTGAACTCGCTGAGGATCCGTTCCGCTTCAGATGCAACCCCTCAGCGGTAGTCCTCCCGGACGGGGCAGAAGACGTCCAGGATCCGGCAGGGCGTCAGGGCCCTCCCGGAATGCAGCGCGTGGGGAGGGACCACCACCACGTCGTTTCCCGCCTTCAAAACCCGGTTTTTCCCGTCCACGGTCAGCTCGAACGTCCCTTCCAGGAGGTTCACCACCTGCTCGTGGGGATGGCTGTGCGCCGGCAGGGCGGCCCCCTCCAAAATTCGCCAGTAGGCGAACGTCATCTTCTCCGAATGGACCAGCCGGGCGAAGAACCCCGGCGCCAGTTCCCTTTCTTCGATCTTCTCCAGTTCGTACAGGTTCATCTCTTGGCCTCCTGTCTCCCCGAATGGGGGGTTTTCTAGATCAGCCCGAGCCGGGCCACTGCCATGGCAAAAAGAACCTCCGCTCCCCCCAGCCCCCAGGAAAAACACCCGTGTCGAGCCGGGAACGCCCCGGTCGCGAAAAAGGGGGATAAGCCCCAGCAACAGGAAAACGCCCGCCAGGACCCCCGAACGGGACAGCCAGGGAAGGAACGCTATCTCCGGTGGCAGGCCGAAAAAAAGCATCGACGGATCATGCCGATTGACCCAGGCGATGGCCGACGCCAGCAGAACCATGAAGCTGCCGTTGAAGGCCGCCCCCAGGCCGCCGGCCAGCCGGGCGGCAAGCCCCCAGCGGGAAACTCCTTCCCGTCGGCGGTCCTTCCAGGTGAAGAAGAGGGAAAGAGTCCCGGCGAGGAACATCCCCCCAAGCGCCAGGGCCGCTGCCGCCGTGTCCGGATCGCGGTCCGAAAAGAGGCGGGTGGCCAGCCGGTAGGGGGCCGCCGTCACGAAAAGATTGGCCGCGAAGGGGCGCACGTCGCACGCTTCGGCGGACAGTCCTGCCGGGCTTTTCGCGGGAGCCTCCAGGAAATCCGCCACGAGACGCTCCAGCCCCCCGGAGGTGGAAACCGCATGCCCCAGCCCGGGGCAAAGGATGAAGGTCCCCCTGGACAGGCGCCGGGCCACCCGTCGCGTTCCCTCCGCGGGGGTAATGGGATCAAAACCGCCCGCCAGCAGCAGAACCGGGATGTCCGAGCTCACCGGCGCGTTCGCTTCCGCGTCCCCCCGCCCCGAACCGAAGGCCAGGGCCATCTCCCGCTCCAGGCGCAGGGGATCGTAGGCTCCAGGGGCCAATTCCGGGCCCCTGGAAAAAGGGGCCTCGTCGTGCCCCTGGAGGGCGTAGTAGAGGCCGTCCGAGAGGTCGTCGTACAGGAGGTCTTCCGTGAACATCGCCAGGTGGGAAACGTCTCCCGAGGCCGCGGCCCGGATCAAGAACGGGAGGTACGGGATGCTCGCCGGGTCGTACAGGAAGCTGTAGACCGCGTCCCGCAGCGTGTCCCCGTCGATGCGAACCGTCGCGGTTTTCCCGCCGGGAAGCCGGATCCGGGCCAGGCGCGGATTCCGGCCGAGCCGTTCCGCCGTGTCCTCCAGCTGGGACCTCAAATCCGGGAAAAACCGCCGGGCGGCCGCGTCTGCTTCCACCGCCGCGAAGAACCGGTCAAAGGCGGCCCTGGCGTTCTCCGCTGCCGCGGCGAACTCGTCCGCCGAAGGGTCCACCACCGAGTCCAGGACCGCGGAACGGACCCCCTGCGGGTCCGTCCGCATCAGGCTAAGGGCCAGGCGGGTGCCGTAGGAGATCCCGTACAGGTTCCACTGCCGGATGCCCAGGGCCCGCCTGAGATCGGCCAGGTCGTGCGCGCTCTCCTGCGTGTTGTAGGCATCCAGGTCCACCCCGGCCTTCCGGAGGCGGGCTGCGCAGGCCCTGGCAGATTCCAGCATCAAACGCCTCGCCGCCTCGGGATCCTTTCCCGGCCTAAGGGCCTCCAGCCGTGCGGACCGGATCTCGGGACAGTCCAGGGTCGGCGAGGAATGCCCCACGCCCCGCTGGTCGAACAGGATCAGGTCCCTCCGGTCCAGGATCGGGGAAGAAAGCCAGTCCTCGTAATAGGCAACAGAAGGTCCTCCTGGCCCCCCTTCCAGGTACAGGACCGGGTCGGGACGCGGATTTCCGGAACGGCTTTTCAGGATGAGAACCGCGATGGAAACCGTCCTGCCCCCCTGCGGCACGGCACGGTTTTCCGGAACGACGAGCCTGCCGTACTGGACGGAACCATCCGAGGGGATCCGGAAGGGGCAGTCGGCGGATTCGAAGCGCGGGACGGGAAGCTCCGTTCCAGAGGCGGAAAGAGGCCCCGGGCAGGATGCCAGGAAAGCCAGGGAAAAAGCCGCGGAAAGGATTCGCCTTCCGCGGCCGCGGTTCATCGGATCCTCCGGTAAAGACGCTCCATTTCAAGGCCCCGCTTTGCCTTCTCCAGCAGGGCCTTCGCTTCTTCATCGTTCGGGTTCGCCTTGAGAATGTCCGCCAGGGTCCCGGTGGCCTTGCCGTAAAGCTGAAGCTTCACCTGGACCTGGGCCAGGGTGCGGTAAAGTTCCGGGTCCTTTTCAGCGGAGTAGCCCTTCAGGGCCTGGAAGAGGTGGCTTTCCGCGGCCGCCGGATCGTCAGCCCGCAGAAGCATCCCCAGCTCCCGGTGGGCCGCGAAAAGTTTTTTATCGATTTTCAGCGCGTTCTCGAAAAAGAGCTTGGCCTGGTAAGGACGCCCGATCCGGTTTTCCGCGAACCCCATGTAGAGATACAGCTCCGCGCTGGCCCCTCCGAGCCGGTAGCTGGACCGGAAAGCCTGCAGGGCCTCGTGGTCGCGTCCGAGGGCAAGCATCGCCTTCCCGACGGAAAAGATGACCCTCGGGTTCTGCGGATCGTGATCGGCGGCCTTCAGGAAATACTTCAGGGCCTTGTTGTAGTCCTTCTGATCGAGGTAGCGGTCGCCCCGGTGCTCGTATCCCTGCACGATCCCCCTCTGGATGTAGAAACCGGCAACCGAAAGCAGGATCAGGGCGAAAAACAGCGCGAAGAGAACGTTCTGGCGCGTCCACCACTTCCGCGGCCCCTCGTGCAGCTCCTCCTCGGGGAGCTCGGGAAGGTCCGTCCCAACGGATTCCTTCCCGGCGGATTCTTCAGCCGGGGGTGTCTTCGTCTCTTCCAAGGTCAGGCCTCCTGAACGGGTTTGACGGATTCCTTCTCGATGCGCCTGAGTTCGCGCCGGAGGACCTTGCCCACGCTCGAAAGGGGGAGCTCGGGAACGAATTCCACCTTTCGGGGCACCTTGTAGTGCGCCAGGTGCTCCTTGCAGTGGGCGATCAACGACTGGGCCGTGAGGGCTGCCCCCTCCTTCGGGACCACGAACGCCTTCGGGACCTCTCCCGAAACGGCGTTGGGGATCCCGATGACCGCCGACATGGACACGCCGGGGAACTGGTTCAGGACCGTCTCGATCTCCTGCGGGTAGACGTTGAACCCCCCGACGATGATGAGGTCGCTGGCCCGGTCCAGGATCTCGATGTAGCCGTCTTCGTCTACCCGGACGATGTCGCCGGTGTTGAACCACCCGTCGACGATCCGCTCGGCCGTCATCTCCGGGGAACGGAAGTAGCCCGAAAAGACCGATGGACCGCGTACCCAGAGGATTCCTTCCCGGTTTGGACCCAGGACATTTCCCGTTTCGTCGCGCACCTGGATCTCGAAGCTCGGCAAAGCCGGACCCACGGTGCCGATCTTCTTCGTCGCGAAACTCCGGTTCGCTGCCACGTCCGGAGAGGTCTCCGTCAGGCCGTACCCTTCGAAGACGACCACGCCCAGCGTGTCCCGAACGCGCCTGTCGAGGGTGGGGTCGAGCCGCCCGCCCCCAGTAAGGATGTATTTCAGCGAACCGGGGCATTCCTCCCCCTTGGCCACCGCCCCCAGGATGAAGGGCAGCATGGTGGGCACGGCGATGAGGATCTCGGTTTTTGTGGCGCGGAGAGCCTCGAAGAAGGACTTCAGGGGGATGAACGAAGGCAGGAGAACCTGCGGCAGCCCGAACAGCAGGGACAGGAGGCCGCAGATCGTATAGCCGAAGGCGTGGAAGTTCGGCAGGACATTCATCAGGACCCGCCCCGTCTCAAACCCTTCAATGTTCTCGTGGACGTTCGTCGCGTTGTCAAGGAGGTTGGCATGAGTCAGCGGAACCGCTTTCGGGTCTCCCGTCGTGCCCGACGTGGCGAAGATGACCGCCATGTCCGTGGATTCCCGCGTCACGGGGCGCAGGGCCAGCGGGGGGAGCACGCCCTCGAGGCCGGCGGCCGCCGCCGGGATTCCCTCCAATCGGAGGGCCTCCGCCAGGGGTTCCATGCCCTCGTGCAGGAAAACGCCCGCTGGTTCCACGTGTCGGAGGGTCTTCAGGATCGAAGGGGTTCCGGCCTTCATGTTCAGGGGGATCACGGTTCCCCCCAGCTTCCAGGCCGCTACGGACAGCACCAGGACCGTGGGGCAGTTCGGCAGGAAACAGGCCACTCGCTCGCCTGCCCGAAAGCCCCCCGCTTCCAGGGCCCGAGCAGCCGCCTCCACTTTTTCTTCAAACGTCTTCCGGCTCAACCAGGAACCGTTCCACCAGAGGCACCTTTCTTCCGGGAAAGCGGCGTTCCGTTCCCCGATCGCGATCTCGAGCCGCTGGAATTTTTCCATCCTCGGCAACTCCCCTCGTCGATGGCACTGATGTCTTTATAGCCTTTCCCGGGGCTTCCGTAAAGGCATCCCGACCGCATCCCCGGGGACTTCGGGGGAACGGGTACAATATCGTCGGCAGTCTTTCACGGGAGGCGAAGGGACAATGGACGAAGCAGCCGGGACATTCGCCCTGCGGGCGGTCGTGTTCGACTTCGGGGGAGTCCTCGCGGAGGAGGGGTTCGTCCGCGGGCTGAAACGGATCGGGCGGGAATTCGGGATTGGAGAAGAGAGGGCCCTGGATACCGGTGAGCGCCTCGTCCATTCCTCCGGGTACGTCCGCGGGCAGGCCAGCGAGGCCGAATTCTGGCAAGCCTTCCGGGCCGAAACGGGAATCCCCGCGCCCGGCCGGATCCTCCGCAAGGCCGTCCTGGAGGAATTCACCCTGCGCCCCCGCATGCTCGATCTCGCGGAATGGCTGCGCGAACGCGGACTGAAGACCGCGATCCTGAGCGACCAGACCGACTGGCTGGAGGCCCTGGACCGGAAAACTCCGTTCCTCTGGCGGTTCGACCTGGTCCACAACAGCTTCAAGACGGGCAGGACCAAGGCGGACGAGGCAGCCTACGCATGCCTCCTGCAGGACCTGGGCCTCCGGGGACCCGAGGTTCTCTTCGTGGACGACCGGGCCTCGAACCTGGCCCGGGCGGCGCGGTTCGGCATCCGGATCGTCCTTTGCGAGGACCCGGAAGCCGCCGAGGCGGAGATCCGCTCTCGGGTTTCAAACCTGTAGACAGGAAAAGCCCGGCGGGAACTTCCCGCCGGGCTGGACCTTCACACGGGAACAACCCGGAAACGGCTAGGCGTGCCCCTGCTGGGCGTGCTCGACCCATCCCCGGTCGAGGTCGGAGATCATGTCCCGCAGTTCCTGGAGATCGTAGTCGATGTACTCGATGAAACAGCTCAAATCCGACGTGCAGTTCAAGTTCAGCAGAACTTCGGGTTCCCTTTCCATCTCCACTCCCTCCTTCTTTTCCTCCTTTTTCTTTTCCTCCTTTTTGTGCTCGACAGCCGGGCTTTCGGCGGCCCTGGCCCTCTGCCGCCTCATCGCTTCGTCCTTCACCTGGCGGTCCAGCTGCATAAGGACAAGGACCTCTTCGTCGGTGCGCCAGAGGTACTCCGGGGGCAGGTAGAGGGTCTCATCCAGGTCGCCGACGGAGTAGGTGAACATCACCCGCCCGCTGGGTCCCACCTCGATTTCGGTGATCACGATGTCCCGGTCGTCTTCTTCCACCCCGTAGTACGCCTTCGCGTACAGGCGGCAGAGTTCTACCCCCCGCTGCTCCAGCTTCCGGCGCAGGTCAACGTAGGTTTCGAATTCGCTTTTCCTCACGGTATGCAGCCTCCTTCCGCTTTGAAAGCATTATACCCCACTATCTTGGTAAATGGGTAGACCGAAGAGCGGAAAAAATGCCCCGCGGCAGGGCTTGACATCGGATTTAATCGGTGCTATAAAGCACCACAATATCTGCAATTCGCGGAGGAAGAAAATGAGACTTCATTCCGTAACCCTTAAAACGAACCGCTTCTTCGCCATCCGCTATTATTTTACCGGCGTGGGACCCCCTCGATGGGCCGACGCCTAGGCGTCCGTGCCGATTCGAGGCCGGGGTCCCCCTAAAAAGGGACCCCGGCCTTTTTTTATTTCCCGAAAGGAGACGTGATCGTGATGGAATGGGAACGGGGAAGCATGGAAGCGCTGCAGAAGACGGTCAGAAGGGTTTGGGACCGGGTCCCGCTGACCCGGAGCCGGATGGAGAAAGCCGGCGTCACGCCCGATGACATCAAAAGGCCGGAAGACCTCCGGCGCCTGCCTTTCACCACCAAGCAGGACATGCGGGACGCCTACCCGACGGGCCTGCTGGCCTGCGACAAGCGGGAGCTCGTGCGCTACCACGCTTCCTCCGGCACGACGGGAAAACCCACCGTCGTCGCCTACACGAAAAACGACATCGCCTCCTGGACCGAGTGCATGGCCAATTGCCTGAGAACCGCCGGGGTCACCGAGGATGACACCTTCCAGGTCATCCTCGGCTACGGGCTGTTCACCGGGGCGCTGGGATTCCACTACGGGGCCGAGGCCATCGGGGCTGCCGTGGTCCCCACGGGGGGCGGCTTCACCGAGCGCCAGCTTCTCCTGATGGAGGACCTGGGCACCACCGTCCTGACCAGCACCCCGTCCTACGCCCTGCACCTGGCCGAGCTGATCCGGGAAAGGGACCTCCGGGACCGGATTCCCCTGCGCATGGTCATCCTGGGCGGAGAAGCCTGGTCCGAAGCCATGCGGGAACGAATCGAGAAGGAACTGGACGTCGCGGCCATCGACTCCTACGGGCTTTCGGAGATCATCGGCCCCGGCGTGGCGATGGAATGCGGCTGCAGAAGCGGCCTTCACCTGAACAGCAAGCATTTCCTGGCCGAGATCATCGACCCCGTCTCCGGGGAAGTCCTGCCGGAGGGCGAGGAAGGCGAACTGGTGATCACCACGCTCACCAAGGAAGCCATGCCCCTGGTCCGCTACCGCACCCGGGATCTCACCCGCATCCTTCCCGGTCCCTGCCCGTGCGGCAGGCCCGGCGTCCGCCTGGCGCGCGTCAAGGGACGCAGCGACGACATGCTCATCATCCGCGGCGTGAACGTTTACCCGTCGCAGGTGGAGGCCCTGCTGGCCCAGATCCAGGGGCTTTCCCTGAACTACCAGCTGGAAGTCAGCGAGAAGGATTACCTGAAGGAACTGACCGTGCACTGCGAATCCGAAACGGCCCTGGAAGAGGAAGCCTCAGCCCGGCTGGCCCGCGTCGCCTCGAAGAAACTCAACGAAGGGCTGGGAATCCGGGTGGGGTTTCGCCTGCTGGCTCCCGGGAGCCTGGAGCGATCCACCGGCAAGGCCGTCCGGATCCGGAAAGCGGCTTAACCGCCCCGCGGCAGGGGCGATCAAAATGAAGGAGGGGTTCATCATGATGGACACCAGGAACAGGCGGCTTCATCCGGGAATGGGAAGGGAAAGCGGGATCGACTCGGAAGCGCTGCTCGACGAGCAGACCGGCCTGGCGCTGGCCTACCAGGAGGCGCGAACGGCCACGGGATTTTTGACCGAGTGGGAGCGCTCCCACCCGGCCAGGGGACGCTGACTTCTTCTTCCTGACGCCCTGAGGGAGGGCCGGCCTCCGATTCGGACCTCCCTCAGCGGGCCCTGAAATCCAGCGAGGCGGAGTTGATGCAGTAACGTTTGCCTTCCGGCGGCGGCCCGTCGTCGAACACGTGTCCCAGGTGGGCATCGCAACGGGCGCAGAGAACTTCGACCCTCCGCATGAAATGGCTCGTGTCCTCCCGGAATTCGACGCTTTCCGGGCGCAGGGGCTTTTTGAAGCTGGGCCAGCCCGTTCCGGAATCGAACTTGTCCCTCGAGTCGAATAGTTCGTTCCCGCAGCAGACGCAAACGTAAACCCCATCCTCGTGATGGTTCCAGTACCGGCCCGAGAACGGCGGTTCCGTCCCCTTCTTCCGCGTGATCAGGACCTGTTCGCTCGTCAGCTGCTTCGCCCAGTCGTCCTCGAACTTCACGATTTTCTCGACCATCGGTTCAGTCCTCCTTCCGTTCCACGCCTTTCACCCTGAGCTTTCTGTACAGGGCCTTGATCGAATCGATCTCCCGCAGCAGGAGATCCCTTCGGGGAGACTTTTCCGCCAGGTTTCGGATGGGCACCATCCTGAAAAAGGCGTTCTCGTGCCGCAGCGCCTTCGCCCCGAACAGCTCCTCCAGGATCGCCAGATCGCCGGGCATGGCGAAATCGAGAGCCGTCTCCCGGTAATCGAACAGGTAGCGGATCTCCCGAAACCCGCACCAGGCAAGAGCCGCCGCGCACATGGGGCACGGTTCATGGGTGGAAAGGAACACGGTTTCCGCCGGGTCCGGCCTGCTCGGCAACCGGTAGAACGCGTGGATCGTCGCGATTTCGCCGTGAAGCGTGGGATCCTCCTCCCGCCGGTTGCTGCCGGCGACCACCACGTCCAGTTCCGGCCCCGACAGGACCGCCGCCCCGAAAAGGTTGTTCCCTTCCGCCACCAGGCGCTTGGTAAGGGGGTAGATCTCGTGGCGGATCACGGAAAGCAGCCGTTCGGCCTCGTCCAAAATCATCACGCTCCCGAAAGACGTTCTATCTTTAGCATAGGTGATTAGTCCCTATTTGGCACAAAGGGTACAAAGTCACAGACATACTGACAGAGAACAGGGAAGGTATCAGTCCTTCGATGATTGTACCGAAACTCCAGTTCCTTGAGATAAAACGGAAACCAGGTTCTGGAAACACCATGATGCTTGATCAGGCGCTCCTTGGAAAAGCTCCAGAACCCTTCGAGGCCGTTGATGTAGACCTTGCCGCTGGCATAGACCTTGTTGCCGTGGTCGACCTTCAGATGACGGTAGCCGCAGAACATCAGGGAATCATAGACATGGAACTTGTCCGTGTAGACGATGCTTCCCCGGCGTACCTTCTTCACCGTCATGCCGACGAGCGTATCGGCCTTGACGTTGGGAACGACCTGTACGTGGACGAGTCCGTCCCGTTCCAGGATGCCGAACACGGGAACCTTTCCTGCAGCTCCGCGGCCGCGTTTCCCTTTGCGCCTGCCGCCGAAGTAGGATTCGTCGAGCTCGACTTCACCGCCCAGGAGCGTTTCCGCATCGGGAGCGTGAGCGAGGATGGCGGCACGAATAACCATGACAGCTCGGTGAGCGACCTTGTAAGAAACCGCCACCTGCTGGGCTATCTTCCTTGCGGAAAGCTCCAGCTCGAAGAGCTTGATGATCCGGAGCCACTGGTCGCAGGGAAGATTGACAAGATTGAGCCACCTTCCCGAGAAGTCGTGGAACGTGTACCCGCAGCGGGAACAGCGGCGCCTACCGTCAGTCAACTTGTAAAGCTTCCTCTGTCGGCAGACGGGACAAAATCTCTGGTGGTTTTTCCAGCAAAATCCCAACAGGTATTTTCTTGCGGCGGACTCGCTACGAATTAGGTATTCATAGGCTTTTAGCTCCATGGCACCATCCTAATACAGGTGCCAGATAGGGAGCAATCACCTT
>JAJUIT010000098.1 GCA_029267465.1 Synergistaceae bacterium | reverse complement strand
AGCTGCACATCAAGGAAGGGGCAGGCGCCTTCGTGTGCGGGGAGGAAACGGCCCTGATGGCGTCGATCGAGGGCGAGCGTGGAATGCCCCGCCCGAGGCCTCCGTTCCCGGCGAACAAGGGGCTCTGGGGCAAGCCGTCCAACATCAACAACGTCGAGACCTGGGCCAACATCAACCCGATCATCCTCAACGGCGGTGCCTGGTACGCGTCGATGGGAACCGAGAAGTCCAAGGGGACGAAGGTTTTCGCCCTGACGGGGAAGGTGAAGAACACCGGGCTGGTCGAGGTCCCGATGGGGATCACGATCCGGGAGATCATTTTCGACCTCGGCGGCGGACTCATCAACGACAAGAAGTTCAAGGCGGCCCAGATCGGCGGACCTTCGGGGGGATGCCTCACGGAGGCTCACCTGGATACCCCCGTTGACTACGAGTCCCTTACTGCCGCCGGTGCCATCATGGGATCCGGCGGACTGGTTATCATGGACGAGGATACCTGCATGGTCGATGTGGCCAAGTTCTTCCTGGAGTTCACCCAGCGGGAGTCCTGCGGGAAGTGCGTACCGTGCCGGGAGGGGACCAAGCAGATGCTTCTCACCCTCGAGCGCATCACCCGCGGTGAAGGGAGCCTGGAAGATCTCGACACGCTTGAGGAGCTGGCGGTGATGGTCAAGGAAGCCTCCCTCTGCGGCCTGGGTCAGACGGCTCCGAACCCGGTCCTGACCACCCTCCGGTACTTCCGCCACGAATACGAGGCCCACATCCGGGAAAGGAAGTGTCCTGCCAAGGCCTGCCCTGCCCTGGTCCAGTATCTCGTGAGCCCGGATCTCTGCCGGAAATGCGGCCTCTGCGCCAAAAACTGCCCGGTCAAGTGCATCAGCGGGGACAGGCAGACGCCCTACGTCATCGACCAGTCCAGGTGCATCAAATGCGGGACCTGCCTTGATGTGTGTCCGTTCAAGGCGATCCGCAAGGAATAGCGGCGGCTCGGGAGGGATAGGCCATGAAAGAGATCATCCTGAACTTTGATGGAAAGCAATGCAAGGGAGTCCTGGGCGACACGATCCTCGAGGTTGCCCAGAAGAACGATGTCTACATTCCCACCCTCTGCTACCTGAAGGGGCTTTCCCCGATCGGGGCCTGCCGCATGTGCGTTGTCGAGGTCGAGAAGAACCCGAAACTCTTGACCTCCTGCACTACCCCTGCGGTGGACGGCATGGTGGTTCATACCAGGTCCGAAAAGCTGAGCAAATACCGCAAACAGATCCTCGAGCTGCTTTTCGCGGGGAGGAACCATTTCTGCATGTACTGCTCGCAGAGCGGAGATTGCGAACTCCAGCGCCTGGCCATCGAGCACGGGATGGATTCGGTCCGCTACCCGTATCTCTACGCTCCCTTCGAGAACGATGCGACGCACCCCGACCTGATGATGGATCACAACCGGTGCGTCCTCTGCCTGCGATGCATCCGGGTTTGCGCGGAGAAAGTCGGGGCCCACACCCTCGACCTGCAAAAACGGGGCTGGGCGGCCACCGTTTGCGCTGACATGGGACAGAAGCTAGGCGAAAGCTCCACCTGCGTTTCCTGCGGCGCCTGTGCCCAGGTCTGCCCCACGGGCACGATCACGATTCGGGAGCTGGCCTACCGGGGGCGCCGAAAGGATTGTGACGACATCGTGGAAAGCGTTTGTCCGCTCTGTTCCGTGGGCTGCAAGATCAAGGCTTATGTCAGAACGGGCAGCATTGCCCGCGTTGAAGGCACAGGAACGGAGTTCCCCGATGGGGGCCAGCTGTGCCACATGGGGCGATGGTGGCTACCGGAATCGACCGAGCGCGAGCGGGTGCCCGTCCCCATGATCCGCGAGGGGGCCCATTTCCGGGAGGCCTCCTGGGAGGAAGCCCTGACCCTGATCGCTTCCCGGATCAAGCCGGCGGCCGAGCAGGAGAAAGCCGGGGCCCTGGTTTCCAGCCTTTGCACCGACGAGGAGCTTTCGATCTTCTCCGCGTTTTTCAGGGATGCCATGAAAGTCGACATCGACACTTTCGACGGCGATATCCTGCGCGGGTTCGTGAAAGGGTTCGAACCTTTCCGGGCACAAGGCGTCCGTCCTTTCACGGGCGCGCACAACATTCTGGAAAGCGACCTTGTGATGAATCTCTGCGCCGACCCGCAGGATGAGGCCCCGGTTGTGGCCAGCTACGTCCGCGTGGCGGTCCTGCGGAACAACGCGAAGCTCATTTTCGCCGGGGACATCGCCGATCCCTTTGACGGGCTGACCGACGTGAGCGTCCGCCTGAATGGGACCTGCAAAGAACCTGGATTCCTCAAGAACCTGGCTGCCTGCCTTGTGGCCCTGACCGAATCAAAGGTCGAGCTGGACGGCATGACTGCCCTGGACAATTACGCTAAGGCCCTGGACAAGCTGGCCGCGTCCGCTGAAATCAGCCGTGAAACGGCCGAAGGAATCGTGAAGCTCATCGCTTCTGCGGAAAAGCCGGTGTTCGTCCTCGGAAAAGGCCTGGCGAAAAATCCTGCAGTGGTAGCGGCGGCTGGAAATCTTGCCATCGCGGCCCGGGCCTTCTTTGGCGACGGCCTGGGGATTGTTCCGCTCCTTTCCAGCGGGAACAGCCTGGGAGCCGTGAACACGTGCGTCGCCGACCAGCCCTGGCTTCGTACGAAGGATCTCGATTTTCTGTACGTCTATTCCACGGGGATGATCCCTGAGGACGAGGATTCGCTTGCGGCGATTTCCAGGAGCGGGTTCTCGGTCGTCCAGACTCCCTACCTAGTCCGGCCGCTGGTGAACCTTGCTGACGTGCTGCTGCCGGCTCCGGCCTGGTTTGAGCGAAGCGGTCACTTCTGCACGATCGAAGGGGAGCGGCGGCGTTTAAACGTGATCGTTCCGCCCCAGGCAAAGCTGAAGGGCCTCTCCTCGGTGTTCGAAACGATCGCCAAGGACCTCGGCATCCGGGTGGAAAGACCCGAAACGGCGCCTTGCGAAGAGTTTTTCATTTCAAAGGTTTCTCCCGAACACGCCAAAATGGCGGCTCTGTAGGAGGTGGATGAACATGTCGAAGCCAAAGCTCGCAACGGTATGGCTTGAAGCCTGCGCAGGCTGCCACATGTCCTTCCTGGACATCGACGAGCGTATCGTCGATCTTCTGAGCAAGGTGGAAGTCACGGCGACTCCGATAACGGACTTCAAGGAGATCCCCTATGTGGATATCGGGGTGATTGACGGGGCGATCGGCAACGAGGAAGAGCTCCACATCGCGAAGGAGCTCCGGAAGAAAGCGAAGGTTATCGTGGCATGGGGGGACTGCGCGGTTTTCGGCGGTATCAACACGATGAGAAACTTCATGCCGGCAAAGGAAGTCCTTGAAGGTGGATACATCCACACGGCCAGCACCGTGAACCCTGAGGGCGTGATTCCCCAGGGGGAGGTCCCGGCGCTCTTGCCCAAGGCCATTCCGGCAGACAACGTGGTGAAAGTGGACGTGTACGTCCCCGGCTGTCCGCCGGATGCTGACACGATCCTCTACGTCTTCCAGGAACTGCTCGAGGGGCGTATGCCCAAGATCCCCTCGGAAATGATGCGATACGACTAGGAGGGACCGGATATGGCTGAAAATTCCGCCGTCCGCAAGATCGAGATCAATCCCGTTACACGGATCGAGGGACACGGAAAGATCACCGTGAACCTTGACGAGAAGGGCGATGTCCAGAGCGCCCAGTTCCACGTAACGCAGTTCCGGGGTTTCGAGGTTTTCACGAAGGGGCGCGACTTCCGTGAAATGCCGGTCATCACCCCTCGAATCTGCGGCATCTGCCCGGTCAGCCATCACCTGGCCTCCGCGAAGGCCTGCGACATGATCATGGGCGTGGAGGTCACACCGACCGCCCACAAGCTCCGCGAGCTGATGCACATGGGACAATTCGTTCAGTCTCATGCCCTGAGCTTCTTCCACCTGTCGAGCCCGGATCTCCTTTTCGGATTTGATGCCGATCCCGCCATCCGCAATGTCGCGGGGCTCGTTGAAAAGTTCCCCGAGCTTGCGGTGAAGGGCGTCACGCTGCGAAAATTCGGGCAGGAACTGATCAAGACTTTGGGAGGGAAAAAGGTTCACCCCTGGCACAGCATCCCGGGAGGCGTCAACCGCAGCCTGAAGGCGGAGGAGCGCGACGCTTTCCTGGCCCAGATCCCGGCAATGAAAGAGATCGTCCGGGAAGCGCTTGCCCTGATCAAGAATTACCTGGCCGAACACGGTGAGGAAGCCAGGAACTTCGCCACGATGAGGACTGCCTTCCTCGGGCTGGTCAATGGCGGTTTCCTGGAGCTCTTCGACGGCGACATCCGCCTGAAGGGACCCCGCGGGAGAGTGATCGCGGAATTCCCGGACTGGGAGTACCTGGACCACATCGCCGAACATGTTGAACCGTTCAGCTACCTGAAGTTCCCCTATTACATCCCGCTTGGATTCCCGAACGGTTCCTACCGTGTGGGCCCCCTCGGGCGCGTGAATGCTTGCGACGACATCGACACTCCCGAGGCGAGCGCAGAACTGGCGGCTTTCCGGGCGATCACGCCGGACGGGATCGTCCACTACACCATGTACACCCACTATGCCAGGCTCATCGAGGCCCTCTATGCGCTCGAGAGAATGGAGGAACTCCTTGAGGATCCCGATATCACGGGAAGCGACCTGCGGATTACCTCGAGCGACCTGCAGCCGGAAGGGATCGGCGTGATCGAAGCCCCTCGGGGCACACTGATCCATCATTACTGGGTGGATGAAAAGGGAGCCATGACGCAGGCGAACCTCATCGTGGCCACCGGGCACAACAACTATGCCATGAACCGGGGCGTGGAGATGGTCGCGAAGGATTTCATCAAGAACGGGGAAGTCACGGAGGGGATCATGAACCGGTTGGAGCACGTCATCCGCTGCTACGACCCCTGCCTCTCCTGCTCCACGCACGCGGTGGGCAAGATGCCCCTGGTGATGGAGGTCCTGGCAGTCGATGGAAGCCTGGTGAAGAAGGTCCTGAGGTAAACTAAAAAAAAAGGGAGCGAAGGGGGCCCGCCAGAAACGGGCCCCTTCTTTGATGACACGATGAACATCACGATTTTCGGATACGGAAATGATTCCCGGATGGACGACGGGGTCGCGTTCGTCCTGGCTCCTCTCATCTCGAAATACCTTGAAGGCCGCGGACATCGCGTGAACCTTTCCTTGGAACACCAGCTTCTCCCGGAAGCCGCGGAGGACCTTGAGGGAGCGGATTTTGCGATCTTCGTCGACGCGTCGATGGAGAAATCCCCGGAGGGGTTCTGCATCCGATCCGTGGAAGCGAGAGAAATCCTAGAAGGACTAAACCTCCACACGGTGAGCCCTGAATGGATCCTTGCGATGGGGCTGCGAATTCATGGCAGGAAACCCGAGGCCTGGCTTGTCACGGTCGAAGGGGAAAGGTTTGATTTTGGGGAGGGGCTGACCCCGGCCTGTTCCCAGCGGGCAGAACGGGCTTTTCATGCTTTCAGGGCCACATGGGAGGAGCGCTTCGATGCTTGAAGATCTTTCTCAGCATATCCTGGACATCGCGGAGAACAGTTTGAACGCCGGAGCAGACCGGATCGAGATCGCGGTCCTTCAGGACACCGGAAGGAATCGCCTCGTTCTGGAAGTCGTCGATAACGGGCATGGCATGGACGCAGAGACGGCGGTCAAGGTGCTGGATCCTTTCTATACGACACGCACAACGCGACGCGTTGGGCTTGGCCTGCCCTTCCTGAAACAGTCCGCAGAGCTTTGCGGCGGTTCCCTTTCGCTGCAATCGGCTCCCGGGGAAGGAACGCGGCTCCGGGCGGATTTTGCCCTGGACTGCATCGACCGTCCTCCCCTCGGGAACATTCCCTCTACGATCGTCACTCTCCTTGCGGGGGCCCCCGGTGTACGTTGGATTTACCGGCACGTTTGCGACGGGCGGATCTTTGAATTCGATTCAAAGGAAATCCTCGAAATCCTCGGGGATTCCGGACTTTTTCAAAACGCGGAAGTGGCTTTGTGGTTACGGGACTATCTCAGGGAGAACATCGAAACGGCTGAGAAGGGGCCCTGACTCATCCTCATCGGGCTTTGGAAATTCCTCTTTCCGCCCCCTTGTCGAAAAAACGGTTCGATGGTATAAGCCATGCTGTATGCTCGGCCCTTAAATGGGCAGATTTTTTTAAGACAATATGTGATCAAATTAACTATCTGGTCTTGCCTTTTTCGGTTCAGGGGGAGCGGGGCCAATGAGAAAAGGGGGAAGAGGAATGCTGGTGAAGGAGGAAGTGGTCTCCAGGACGAAAGAGATCGTGGCTCCCTGGAAAGGTCGCAAGGGTGCTTTGATCCCTATCCTTCAGGAGACACAGTCGGTCTTCGGCTATTTGCCGGCGGAGGCCATCGAGACGATCTCGGACGAGCTTCTGATCCCGACGGCCGAGATCTACGGCGTCGCGACGTTCTACGCGCAGTTCCACCTGAAGCCCCGGGGCCGGCACGTCATCCGGGTTTGCCGGGGGACTGCCTGCCACGTGCGGGGCAGCCTGAAGCTCCTGCAGACGATCAAGGAGACGCTGAAGGTGGAGGAGAACGGAACGACGGATGACCTGCGGTTCACGCTTGAGCCCGTGGCCTGCCTCGGGGCCTGCGGCCTGGCCCCGGTCATGATGGTCGACGACGAGACCCACGGACGCCTGGTTCCAGAAAAACTCAAGGGCATCCTGGACCAGTATGAATAGCGGCGGATTGGAGGGGCATTAAATATGGCGAAGATCACGAGCCTGGAAGACCTGAGGAAGATCAAGGAGAAGGCGACGGACCAGACGTCCGCGCGTTCGGAGGGTCGCACGCGGATCATCATCGGTCTTGGGACGTGCGGGATCGCGGCAGGGGCCCGAGCGGTGATGGAGGCGGTGCTGGAGGAGCTGTCGAAGCGGGGGCTGAAGGACGTTTCGGTGGAAGGCACGGGCTGCATCGGGATGTGCCAGCAGGAGCCTTTGCTGGACGTGATCCGACCGGGCGAGCCGCGGATCACGTACGGCCGTGTAACGGTGCAGGATGTGCCGCGGATCGTGTCGGAGCACCTGGTGAACGGGCGGATCGTGGAAGACCGGCTGATCGGCCGAGCGGACTAGGGGGGAAGCGAAGATGCCGACCTATCGGAGTCATGTGCTGGTCTGCGGCGGGACGGGCTGCGTT
>JAJUIT010000066.1 GCA_029267465.1 Synergistaceae bacterium | reverse complement strand
GGGACCTACCTCCTGATGCACGCCATGGGGCCGAACGTGGCAGGGGTTATCGGCACGGCTGTGGCCGCCGGTGCCATGCTCACCCTCCTCACGGCGTAAGGGTGCAGGTAAAATCCAGGAAGCAAAAGAGCGGGTCCAGGTTCTGGACCCGCTTGACAGCTTCCCGGGCTGTGCGTAGAAACGTGGAGGATAGACGGGAAGGGGAACGCTAACCCATTTGGCCGATAGCGAGAGAAGATGAGTCCTCCATTTTTCATGGATGACAGGCTGGAAAGGGATAGGATAGGAGAGGGGAAAAATGAAATCGTTTGTCGTCGCAGGATGCCAGTTTGCTGTAGCTCCCATGGACGTTGAAGCCAACATCCGGAAGGCGATTGTTTTCCTGGAAAGAGCTGTTCATGAACACGGGGCGGACCTGGTCGTTTTCCCAGAAGCGATTACAACCGGGTTTACCCCTCCCCCCAGACCGACACAGGAAGAAACCGTAGCTGCCCTGTGGGAGGCGGTGGATTGCATTCCCGGCAAAACCACCCTTCCAATCCAGGAGGCAGCGGCGAGGTACGGAGTCTCCGTCATATGGCCCACCTATTCCAGGGGAAACGAAAATGACATCGTGTATAACTCTGTCGTCGCGATTGGAAGTGACGGAAAGATCCTGGGCGATGTCTATCATAAAACCCATCCGTTCCCGACAGAAAGAAAGGAAGGGGGAGGATGGACGACCGCGGGGAACAAGGCGGTCGTCGTGGAAACCCCTTTCGCTAAAATCGGCCTTTCTCTTTGCTACGATGGCGATTTCCCCGAATTTTCAATTGTTGAAACCCTGATGGGAGCGGAAGTCATCGTTCGACCTTCTTCCCTCCTGCGTTCCTACAACGTCTGGGCGTTTACGAATTTTGCGAGAGCGTACGACAGCCACGTTTACTATGTTGCGGTCAATGCGGTGGGGCAGGACGCTTCCGGCAACAACTTCTTCGGAAGTTCGATGATCATTGACCCGACAGGCTGGCTCCTGGCCCAGGCCAGCGGCAACGAAGAAATCGTTTCCGCCCGGCTGGATCCGGATCCCATGCGGTTTCACACGCATGGGACCCGGACGCCGATGCTGTTCGATCACATGGAAGATCGAAACCTCGAGGTCTTCCGGGAATGGATCCTGAAGGAAGGGAAGGCTCCGTTCGAGCCTTCGAGGAGAATTCCCTACAAGAGGTAAAAAGGCGGTCAGCTTTCCTTCGACTTGGCAATCTCGATTTGGTGAGCCAGGGAAAGGGCAAGGCGATGCAGCCTGTTATTCAGATCGACCCGCAGGAGTTCTTCGATCTCGCGAAGGTAGTTGCGAGCAGTGTTGTAGTGAATATGCAGCAAATCCGCCGATTTTTTTGCGTTAAAGTCGCACAGGATGAGGCTGTTAAGCACCTCCTCCAGGGGGATTGCCCTTCGGCTTGAATCGATGGTCTTGAGCGGCATCCAGAATCGTTTCCAAAGGCCTTCCGATTCGGGCATTCTTGACAGCCGTCCGAGCAAGGCATGCAGGGCAAGATCTGAGAAACGGTAAAGACCTGGCCGTGGCTTGAAATCCCTGATCCAGTACAGGGCTTTTTTCGTTTCTTCGTAAGAACGCTGGATGTTCGGAAAATCTTCCGCAACACTTCCCAAGGCGATCCACAAATGGTTGTCCCGGGCGATTTCGTGGAGCGTTTCGGCATCCTGTTCCAGTTTTTTTGAGGATTCGATAACCACCCAAAAGTTTCCCAGGGCGTAGCGGTTTTCATAGGGGGGCATCCAGAGAGGGAGGGTGATCCGATCCATCGTTGCTACCCCAAAAACCTGGCAGGGGAATGGAATTGAAACGCCCAGGTTTTTTGCCCGTTGAGCCGCCATGTCCTGATTCTGGTAACTGCCCAGGCAAAGATTTTCAAGGAATCGTTCTCTTTTCGCCGAAAGCTGGTTCGAGGCCAGCGCGAGCTCCAGGGCCTCGCTTCGAAGCAGGCTGATCGCACGCAGGACAAGCCTTTCGTCCCTCAGGGAAGGGTGGTTTTCTTCCTTGCTCAAGATCAAGGTAAGGGTAATCGGTGTTTCGGTCTTCAGACTGTAATTGGCTGTCCAGAGTTTCCACTCCTGCACTTCTTTTTCTTCCAGCGAGATATAAATGTTCCCCTTTCTAGGCAGTTCGATTTCCCGAACGGCGAAAGCCGTTTTTACTTCGTTGAATCGATCGCTTTCAATCGGGGAGCCATCCGGGGCGAAGCCGTATTTCATCTGAAGGGTATGAATTTCAACAAGGATCTCCTTTTGGATTTCCGTGGCAAGGGTTGAAATCAGTCTTTTTGAATCCCAATCGGAACTCCATAGGAGGGGTGGGGCGTATCGGCTCTGACCGAGCCTTTCCTGGTCCTGGTGGTACAGCCTGGACTGGATTTCGTGAATGATGTCCGACCAGCGGTAATGAAAAGGAATTTCAAAGACGGGGATTTTCAGTTCGTTCGCTTCCTGAAGCAGCGTTTCGGGGAATTTCGCGTGGTAGCGGTCCAGCTTGAGCCCCATCGCCGCAATGCCCCGCCCCGCGACTTCATGGAAGAAAAGGGAGAGGGCAGACTGGGAATCCTTGAAAATATACCCCGTGCCGAAAAGGAACTCTCCCCCCTTGAGCCAGCTTGCCATGTCAGGGGCATCGATGACCGAAATCGCGGTGATTTCCCTTGTAAGCCCTTCATTCCCCGCGACAAGACGAAAGTCCGGGAAGATATGCTGATGAAGCAGGTCAGCGACGATCATCAAGAGCTCCCAGCGAGTGAAATGGTCTCTTTATGCAACAACAGTATACCTCCCTTTTCCCCAAGTCCCATTGCCTTTCAGTGAATTGACGAGGCCCCGAAATTGTCTATTCAGGACACCAAAAAGGCTGCGACCTTATCAGTCATTTACATACCCTTCGGGCTTGCTTTCTCTTAATTTAAACAGGGAAGGATTTCTCTTTGAAGAGGAGGAAATACGGGTTTTGCGGATCAACATTCATTTGAAGGGGCACCTCAGCTACTACCAGAGCGAAAAGCGGGAAGAGGTTGTCTTGGATGTCGAGGCGCCCGTCACCCTCGAGGAGATTCTCGCACAACTCAAAATCCCTGTGTCTGAAGTCGAAGGTGCGTTTCTGGACGGCAAATGGGTTCCTCTTTCGGAATCGCTGGAAAGGGGCGGAAAACTGGACATCATGCCCATCATCGGGGGGGGATAGAAGGGAAAAACGAGGGAAACAGCCAAAAGAGGAATCGGGGTTTCCAGACTTCAGAGATGGTAGAGGGGGGATGAAGATGGATTTTCTCCAGGTAGCAATCCTGCCGATTTCCCTGATCCTTTTCGGGGTATTGGCTTTCCAGAAATGGAGCGCACTAATCCTAGGCCCCTTGCTCGCTTTGCTTGTTGCCGCCGTGGCGGGGCTTCCTCTCATGGATACGATGCTGGGGCCCTACATGGAGACGGCCGCAGCCTATATCAAGAGTTTCTTCCTTGTCTTCTTCGTCGGGTCCGTTTTCGGCTCCGTGATGGAAGAAACGGGGGCTGCCAAATCTCTTGCCCAGTGGATGACGAGCCTGACCAAGGGGAAGTACGTTGCGCCGCTAATCATGACGGTAACCGGTATCCTGACGTATGGCGGCATCAGCGGGTTTGTCATTTTCTTCGCCATGTACCCGGTCGCCCTGCACATGTTCAAGGAAGCGAACCTTTCCCGCCGTCTCATCCCTGCGACGATCTCTGCGGGATGCTGGACCTGGTCGATGAGCGGGCCCGGAACACCGGCGATTCAAAACGTCATTCCGATGAGGTTCCTCGGGACGAGTCCCTTGGCGGACCCAATCGGCGGAACGATGACCACTCTCCTCCAATTCGTTCTGATTTTTATCTACCTCGAATGGCAGGGGAGACAGTACGCGCGGAAAGGCTTCACTTTTGTCGAGGACGAACACGTCCGGAAATTCACTTCTTCGCTCGATGTAACGCAAAAACTTCCCAACCCGGTCATTTCGATCATTCCCTGCATTTTGATCCTGCTGCTGTTCAACGTGTTCCACGTAAAAGTTGAAGCCTCGGTCCTTTTCGGCATTCTTGCGGGCTTTCTCCTCCTGCTGAAATACGGAGGGGGATACCAGCAATGGGTGTCCATTTTCAACAACGGGGCCATGAACTCGGCGCCCGCGATTCTCAACACCGCGATCGTCGTCGGGTTCGCAGGAGTGGTCCGCCAGACTCCCGGCTTCACGACCCTGATCGACGGGCTGAAGGGGCTGAACATGCCCCCGCTCCTGTTTGTGGCAACGGTCGTCGCGGTAGCTGCCGGAGCTGCCGGTTCCGCATCCGGCGGGCTAAGCGTGGCTTTTGCGGCCCTGAAGGACACGTTTATCGGCATGGGGGTTCCCCTTCCCTGGGTTCACCGGATTTCGGTCATTGCGGCAGGGACATTGGACACCCTGCCTCACCAGGGGGCGCAGATCACCTTGCTTGCGATTTGTCACCAGACTCACAGGGAAGCCTACTGGCCCATCGCCGTGACCCAGATCTTTGTCCCCATGATTGCCGTCGCGGCCTTGATTCTCTACCACGCGATGGGATTGCCCTAGGAATCTCGTTCAAGTCTAAGCAAATTGTCCAAACCGCAATGCAATCCACAACACTACAGAAGAGGGAGGGTTCAAACAGATGATGCGGCCAACGGAATTTCGGATGCCTCAGGTATTGCTCCAGGGACCTGGATGCCTTGCAAACATCGGGAAAGAAGTGAAGAGGCTCGGGAAAAAGAAAGCCTTGCTGGTGACCGACAAAATTATGGTCAAAGCAGGATATGCGGCTCAGGTCGAAAAAATCCTCGCGGACGTTCAGGTCGAAAGCGTTCTGTTTGACGGGGTTGGGACCGAACCGACAGACGTCTACGTCGAAGAAGGCCTGAAAGTCTACAGGGAAAGTGAATGCGATTTCCTTGTCGGCCTGGGCGGGGGAAGCCCGATCGATACCGCAAAGGCTGTTGGAATCCTCGCCACCAACGGGGGCCAGATCACGGATTACATGGGAGCCGACAAGGTAGGCACTCCTACTCCCCCGGTGGTGGCAATCGCCACGACCTCGGGAACGGGGTCGGAAGTAACGAAGTTCACGATCATTGCTGACACGAAGAACAATGTCAAGATGCTCATCGGGTCTCCTTTTGTCATTCCCATGATCGCGGTCGCAGACCCGGTCCTCACGCTTTCGGTTCCGCCCCAGGTGACGGCCGCTACGGGGCTGGATGCGTTCTGCCACGCTGTGGAAGCCCTTGTTTCAAAAAAGGAACAGCCGATGACGGATCTTTTGGCGCTCAACGCGATCAAGCTCATCGGGACCTACCTGCGGAAAGCCTGGTGCAACGGGGATGATCTCGAAGCGAGAGCCCAGATGATGCTGGCTTCGACACAGGCGGGGCTGGCTTTCAACAACGCATCCGTCACCCTGATCCATGGGATGTCAAGGCCCATCGGGGCGGTGTTCCACGTCCCTCACGGCATTTCCAACGCGGTCCTGCTTCCGGTTTGGGCCGAGTTTACCTACATTGCCAAGCCTGAAAAATTCGCGCTGATTGCGGAGGCAATGGGAGAGAAGGTCGCGGGGCTTTCTTCCCTCGAGGCGGCAGAAAAAGGGGTGGAGGCGATCAAGAGGCTCTGCAGGGACGTGGAGGTTCCTCCGATTCGAACCCTTGTTCCAGACAGGGAGGCCTTTGAGAAGCCCCTGGAGAAAATGGCGCATGACGCCGTGGTCAGCGGCAGCCCTGGAAACAACCCGAGGTTCGTGACGGAAGCCCAGATCGTCGAACTTTACAAGAAAGCCTATTAAACGGATCAAAGAAGCCAGGAGGGGGCTTGTCGAAGCCCCCTCCTGCAGCCCAGCAGGAGGGGGGAAGGCGAATGAGGTGCATCTCGGCGAAAGTTTTTGACATCGATCTGACAAAGGGTTCCATCCAGGAAAAACAGCTCCCGGAAGAGTACTGGCAACTGCACCTGGGAGGGTCGGGAGTCGCGGCCAGGCTGCTCTACGATGAGGGAACCTATGCGGTGGATCCTCTTGGCCCTGAAAACATCCTCGTTTTCATGAACGGGCTTTTCACGGGAACCCCTGTTCCCTGCGGATGCAAGATGGCCGTTTGTGCGAAATCCCCCCTTACAGGGATTTGGGGAGAGGCGACGGTTGGGGGGTATTTCGGAGCCGAATTGAGGAAGACGGGTTACGAGGGATTCCTGGTTCGCGGGAAAGCCCAGCGTCCTTCCTACCTGTTGATCGAAAACGGGCAAGTTTCGATCCGCGAGGCTGAAGACCTGTGGGGACTGGACACCTATAAAACTTCGGAACTTCTGAAGGACAGGCATGGAGAGAAGTACGAAGTCGCTGCGATAGGGCCCTCTGGAGAAAAGCTCGTTTTGCTCGCCGGGATCATGTTTGGGGGCAGCGAGACTCGAGCGGCCGGCAGGACGGGGCTCGGGGCGGTGATGGGCTCGAAGAACCTGAAGGCGGTGGTCATCCGTGGGACAAACCCGGTGGATCTTTTCGACCGCCCCGGGCTGGTTCAATCGATTCAGGAAACCGTCCCGGTGATCAAGGCCAACACGAAGGGATTGACGGACTTCGGTACCGCAGGCGGAGTGATGGCCGTAGAGGCAAACGGAGATCTTTCGATCCGGAACTGGTCCCTTGGGTCCTGGACGGAGGGGGCCGCGAAGACCAATGGACAGAAGATCGCAGAAACGGTTTTCGTTTCCCATTACGGGTGTTTCGCGTGCCCGATTCGCTGCGGGAAAAATGTCAGGGTTCCGGTCGGTCCGTTCAAGGGGCAGCTCGCCCATGGGCCCGAGTATGAAACGACGGACGGTTTTGGGGCAAACCTTCTCAATGAGGATCTGGATGTGATCGTGGCGGCAAACGACCTCTGCAACCGTTACGGGTTGGACACGATTTCGACCTCTGGCGTGATCGGCTGGGCCATGGAGTGTTACGAAAATGGGCTGATCACGAAAGAAGAGACGGGCGGAATCGAAATCACGTGGGGGAACGGGGAGGCGATCCTGAAGCTGACGGAACTCATCGGCAAGAGGGAGGGGTTCGGGGAATTTCTCGGGCAGGGCGTGAAGAGGGCCTCAGAACAGTTGGGCGGGCTCGCGGTCGAGTTTGCCGTGCACACGAAGGGGCTGGAGTACGCCTTCCACGATCCCCGGGCATTTACATCCATGGCGGCCAATTATGCGACGGCCAATCGGGGCGCCTGCCACCTGGAAGGCCTGACCTATTTTGCGGAACAGGGAGCCTTTCCCCTCTCGCTCGTTGATTTCGAGAAAGAATTCACCCGTCACGGACACGAAAACAAGGCGGAAATTGCAGTGATCATGCAGAATTTCATGGAAGCGATGAACAACCTGGGGCTTTGCAAGTTCCTCATCCGGGGGAAAGACTCGACGAGCCCGGCCATTTTTGCCCAGTGGATTCACCAGGTAACCGGGATTCCCTATTCGAAAGCGGATCTGATGAAAGCCGGGGAAAGAAACTTTAACCTAAAAAGATTGTTTAATGGTAAAATTGGAATTACCAGAAAAGATGACGCTCTGCCTCCTCGCCTGGGAGTGCACGATAAAGAGAGCGGTGCGGCAAAGGGCAGTATCCCTTACATGGGGAAAATCCTCTGGGATTACTACCGAATCAGGGGTTGGACGCCGGAAGGGATCCCCGGGAAAGAAAAACTGCGGGAATTGGGGCTTTAGAAAAGCGTTGGGAAGTTCAATGACTCCAGAAGGGGGGGAAAGAAATGATGTCCCCATTGCACACGAAATACGTTTGCACCGTGTGCGGTTATGTCTATGATCCCCAGGTGGGAGACCCCAAGGCAGGAATCCTGCCTCCCATGCCTTTCAGTGATTTGCCGGAAGATTGGATCTGTCCCGAATGCGGTGTAGGGAAGGATTTGTTTACCCTTTTGACCCCAGGACCCAGGGTTGCGGATTAAAAAAGCGCGAGGCGAGGCCGTTGCACCTCGTCTCGCGCTTCTCATTTTTGTGCCAGGTATTTCCTCGCTTCTTCCGTGGAGATCCGTGTCAGCTGCTCCCTGGGGAGGACGGAAAGGATCTCCCACCCCTTGTCAAGAGAAAACCCGATGTCGCGATCCTCGCCGGTTCCCTGGCTGAGGAACTGGTTCTCGAAAAGCTCTCCGAACGCCAGGGAGGCCTTGTCCTGTTTTCCCAGCTCGTCGGATCCCACCACGCTCGCCAGGGCACGCACTTCCTGCACCCGGCTGACGGAGGCGAACAGCTGGCTTGAGAGGTTGGGATGGTCCTCCCGGGTGAACCCTTTCCCGATGCCGTCTTTCATGAGGCGGGAGAGGCTCGCCAGGACGTCGATGGGCGGGTAGATTCCCTTGGCGTCCAGTTCCCGGGAAAGGACGATCTGTCCCTCGGTGATGAAGCCCGTCAGGTCCGGGATGGGGTGGGTGATGTCGTCGTTGGGCATGGTCAGGATCGGAAGCTGGGTTACACTCCCCTTTCCCTCTCTCAGGACCCCGGCGCGCTCGTAAAGGGAGGCCAGGTCGCTGTAGAGGTAGCCCGGGTACCCTTTCCGGCTCGGGACCTCCCCTACCGCCACTCCCAGTTCCCGTAACGCCTCGCAATAATTCGTCATGTCCGTTAGGATCACCAGAACGTGAAGCCCGAGGTCGAAAGCCAGGTACTCCGCGGCCGTCAGGGCGAACCTCGGGGTTGCGATCCGTTCGATCACGGGATCGTCCGCCAGGTTGAGAAAGGTCACGATCTTATCGGTGTGCCCCTTGTCGGAGAGTTCGCGGGAGAAGAAGGCGGCGTCGTCGTGCTTGATGCCGATCCCGGCGAAGACGACCGCGAAGTTTTCTGCCCCCACCAGCCTCGATTGGGTCGCGATCTGGACCGCCAGGGCATTGTGGGGAAGGCCGTTCCCGGAAAAGATGGGCAGTTTCTGGCCGCGGATCAGGGTGGTGAGGACGTCGATCGAGGAGATCCCCGTGTGAATGAAGTCCCTTGGGTAGGCCCTGGCCATCGGGTTGATCGGCTGGCCGTTCACGTTCCGGGTGACCCTGCCGTAAACGGGCCCGCACCCGTCCCTCGGTTCTCCCAGCCCGGTGAAGGTCCGCCCCAGGATCGCGGGGTCAAGCGTCATCGAAAGTTCCTTTCCCAGGAAGCGGACCCGGGTCGATTCGGGCACGAGATCCCCGGTTCCCGAGAAGACCTGCACCAGGGTGGCCCGCTCGTCCAGGACGACCACGCGCCCTTTTCGGACCTTCCCGTCCGGACCGATGACGTCGGTCAGCTCCCCGTAGCCCGCCCCCTGGACCCCTTCGACCAGGACGAAGGGACCGTTGATCGTTTCAAGACCGATGTACTCGGCGATGGCCATCGCTACATCCTTCCTTTCGCGGCGGAACGTTCCGTGCCAACCTTTTCGAGGAAGGCGTCGAGTTCTTTGCGGAGGGCGGCCGGCCCCCCCTTCGGGTCATTCAGCGGACGTTCCCGCAGGTGCGTCAGCGCCAGGACGGGACGACCGTCCCGGATCAGGGAAAGGGGGACTCCCCGCTTGACCAGTTCCCCGGCCTTGTCGTGGAAGTGGAGCATCAGCTCAAGGATGGCGAACCCTTTTTCCGGGGGCGAGAAGGAGTCTTCCCCGAAGGCTCCCTGCTGCAGGTAGCCGTTCTTGATCAAAAAAGCCGTGAAGGCGATCAGGCGCTGTTCGTCCGGCAGCACGTCCTCGCCCACGAGGCGGATCACCTGCTGGATCTTTTCGTCCTCCGCCAGCAAGGCCCGGGCCCGCTCCCGAAGCTGCCCCCACCTGGAATCCACGTGAGTCCCGAACCAGTTTTCAACCTCCTGGGCATACTCGCTGTAGGATTCGAGCCATCCGATGGCCGGAAAGTGCCGGGCATTGGCAAGGTTGCGGTCCAATGCCCAGAAGCACCGGATGAACCGCTTGGTGTTCCTTGTTACCGGCTCGGTGAAGTCGCCTCCAGGGGGGGACACGGCCCCGATGATCGTGATACTGCCCTCGTTCCCTCCCAGGGTGACGACGCGCCCCGCGCGTTCGTAGAACTCCGCCAGCCGCGTAGGCAGGTAGGCGGGGAAGCCCTCCTCGGCGGGAATCTCCTCCAGGCGGCCGGAGATTTCGCGGAGGGCTTCCGCCCACCGGGAAGTCGAATCGGCCATGAGGGCCACGTCGTAGCCCATATCCCGGTAATACTCGGCGATGGTGATGCCGGTGTAGATGGAAGCTTCACGGGCGGCAACGGGCATGTTCGAGGTGTTCGCGATCAGGATTGTTCTTTCCATGAGCGGGCGCCCCGAGCGAGGGTCCTCCAGCACGGGGAATTCCTCGAGAACCTGGGTCATCTCGTTGCCGCGCTCCCCGCAGCCGATGTAAACGACCACCTGGGCTTCGCTCCACTTCGCCAGCTGGTGCTGAGTCACGGTCTTTCCCGTCCCGAAGCCGCCGGGGATCGCCGCTGTCCCCCCCTTGGCGATCGGGAAGAGGCCGTCGATGACCCTTTGGCCGGTGACCAGCGG
>JAJUIT010000036.1 GCA_029267465.1 Synergistaceae bacterium | reverse complement strand
GTTCAACGCCGCTCCCTTTCGGAGGTTGTCGGCCACAACCCAGAGGGCCAGACCGCGGCTGGATCCCGTGTCCCTCCGGATCCGCCCTACGGCCACAGCGTCCGTTCCCTGGACATCAAGGGCAGTTGGATAGACTTCAGGGGCACCTTCGCCAAAAAGGGTGACCCCGGGGGCGTTTTTCAGGATTTCGCGCGCCCTTTCCGGGGAAAGAGGCTTAACGAAACGTGCCGTAATCGCCTCCGAATGCCCCCGGAACACCGGCACCCGCACCGTCGTGCAGCTGACCGAAAGGTCCGAAAGCCCCAGGATCTTGCGAGACTCGTTGACCATCTTCCATTCCTCCTGGGAGATTCCCTCTTCGTCGAAGGATCCGATCTGAGGAATGGCATTGAAGGCGATCGGGCAAGGGTAAACCTTCGGATGAAAGTCTTTTCCCGAAAGGAATGCCTCTGCGCCCTCCCGCAGTTCCTCCAGGGCCGCTGCCCCGGTCCCTGAAACCGACTGGAAGGTCACCGCGCTGAACGATTCCAGGCCCGCTTCCCGGTGTAGGGGAAACAGTGCAACGAGGGCCTGGATCGTCGCGCAATTGGGATTTGCGATGATCCCCCTGTGCTCCTGCAAAACGTGCGGATTCACTTCCGGGATGACCAGTGGAACGGCCGGATCCATTCTCCAGGCGGAGCTGTTGTCGATGACCACGGCTCCCTTCCGCGCCGCCACGGGAGCCCATCGCCGGGAGGCTTCGCTGCCTGCGGAGAAGAGCGCAACCTGCACTCCCTCGAAAGCCGATTCGCAGACTTCCCGAACCGTCCATTCCCCGCCCTTGAAGCGCAGCTTTTTCCCCGCGCTTCTGGCTGTCGCCAGGGGCACCAGCTCATCCACGGGGAAATCTCGCTGTTCCAGGACCGCGAGCATTTCCCGGCCGACCAGGCCCGTCGCTCCAAGCACGGCAACCTTCATGCCTGCCCCTCCTCGATGAATTCCCGATGCAGGACCCTGGCTGCGTCGTCAAGGCGGTCCAGCGCGACGACGCAGGTGATCGAGCCCGAGGTGGAAGCGATCATGTCAAGGTTGATGCCTTCCCTGGCCAGGACGGTGAACATCCTGCCCGGCACATCCACGTGGTTCGCAATTCCGGCCCCTACAATCGAGACCCGGCCCACCTCGACATCAAAATTAACCCCCTGGGCCCCGATCTCACGGGCGACATTCCTGCAGGCGTCTATCGCCTCGCCCAGAAGCCCCTTCTTCACCAGGAAGGCGATATCGTTCACCTGCCCCCTCATGGTGCTCTGTATGATCATTTCCACGTGGATCCCGCGACCGGCCAGGCCGCTGAAAAGCTTCGCCGCGATCCCAGGGACATCCGGCACCCCGAGAACCGCCACCTTCGCCACACCCCGATCCGGAACCACCGCTCGAACCACAAGGTCCTCCCTGACGCACCTTTCCTGCACTTTCGTTCCCCCTCCCGGCTGAAAACTGGACAAGACCGTAATCGGGACACCGTATTTCGCAGCCATCTCGACACTCCTGGCCTGCATGACCTTGGCCCCGAGCACAGCCATTTCAAGGCATTCCTCGTAGCTGAGGCACTCGATCCTGCGGGCGTTCTCGACACGGTTCGGATCGGCTGAATAAATCCCGTCAACATCCGTGTAAATCAGGCAGTCCTCCGCGTCCAGCGCGGCGGCCAGGGCAACGGCGGTCAGGTCCGATCCCCCTCTGCCCAGCGTCAGGATCTCCCCGTTTTCACCCACTCCCTGGAATCCGGCCACAATGGCGCATTCCCCGCGTTCGAACCCCTGCAGGATGGCCGTTGGAACAATTTCGCAAATCCTGCCGTCCATCCACATTCCCGACGCCCGGATTCCCGCCTGGGCTCCCGTGTACGACCTGGCGGGAACCCCCAAATCCTTGAGGGCCAGGGAGAATAGAGCTGCGCTCTGCTGCTCCCCGGAAGCCAGAAGCTGGTCCAGTTCCCTCCGGTCCGTCGTACAGGAAACCTCCCCCGCAAGCCCGAGAAGCCCTTCCGTGGTCTTGCCCATGGCCGAAACCACGACCGCGAGAGAGGTTCCCTTCCCCGCCTCTTCCGCGACGATTTTCGCTGCCGATCGGATCCTTGCCGCATTTGCCAGCGAACTGCCGCCGAATTTCATCACTTTTCTCGGCATTCTACAGCCCCCCTTGGCCGTGCCCCCTGCATATCCGTATCGAGGACGAAAAACCGGGAACGGACTCCGCTTTCGGTGAACGCCTGGCACATCGCAATGGCGACCCTCTGCGGATTGCCCCGGGCAAAGGCGAGCATGCTCGGCCCAGAACCGCTGATCGCAACCCCGAGGCACTCGGGGATTTTTTTCATTCGGGTCAAGATCGCTTCGCCTCCAGGGAACAGGCGGGCCCGAAACTGCTGATGCAGCCGGTCTTCCATGGCGAACATCAGGTTCTCCCAGTTCCCGGTTGCCCAGGAAGCGGCAAAAAGCGCCGCCCTGCTCAGGTTAAAAACCGCCTCCCCGAGGGGAACTTCTCTCGGCAGGGCCTCCCGGGCTTCGTGCGTGTGAACCTTGAAATCGGGAACGGCAACCACAGCGCTCATCCCCTCGGGCATCGCCGGGAGGCGGACGTAGCGAACTTCCGTGCCGTTCCAGCAACTCACCACCATCCCTCCCGTGAGGCAGGGAACCGCGTTGTCGGGATGTCCTTCCAGCTCCGTTGCAAGCGGAAGCAAAGCCTCGGTTCCCAGCGGTTCAGCACGGAAAGCATTGGCGATCAGGATCCCTCCCACCACGGCCGTCGCCGAGCTTCCAAGCCCTCTCCCCAGCGGGATGGCGTTGATCGACCGGAGCCGCAGTCCCACGGCGGGCTGCTGCCATTTCCTGCAGGCGTATTCATAACTTTTCACCAGCAGGTTCCGGGAAGGTTCCGCGAGGTCCTGGGCACCCTCGCCGATGACCTCGATCTCGTAACAGTGCTCTTCCAGGGTTTCAAGAACTTCGATGTCGTTGTAAAGCGTAAGGGCCAGCCCAAGGGTATCGAACCCGGACCCCAGGTTTGCGCTGGTGGCTGGCAGACGAAAGCTTAAACGGGCCGGTTCCATGACAGGGCCTCCTTCAACGAATCCCAGGTCCCTTCGATCTCTACCGGTTCCGCGATCCCCCTGGTCGCCGTTTCAGTGTCTTTCAGCCCGTTCCCCGTGAGGACCGCCACGACGCGAATCCCCCGCGGGAGGCGTCCCTCCCGGTGAAGCCGAATCAACCCTGCAACCGGGGCACACGAGGCTGGCTCCGCGAAGACTCCTTCCGAAGAAGCCAAAAGATGCTGGGCCTCCAGGATCTCGGCATCGGTCACCGCGTAGAATCCGCCCCCGGTGATTCTCGCTGCTGCCGCGGCCTTTTTGCCACTGACCGGACGACCGATCCGGATTGCGGTTGCAACCGTTTCCGGCTGGTCCACCGTTTCTTTCCGGACCAAAGGGCAGGCGCCTTCGGCCTGAAACCCCATCAACCGGGGCAGATTCCGGATGATGCCCCGATTTTTGTACGTCACGAACCCGGCGAAATAAGCGGTGATGTTCCCGGCGTTGCCCACCGGGATCGCGAGCCAGTCCGGGGCCTCTCCAAGCTCGTCCGCCACTTCCCACGCGCCGCTTCGCTGCCCCCAGAGGCGATAGGGGTTAAGGGAATTGACAAGCGTCAAGCCAAGGTCTTTGCTTGCACGGACAGCCAAATCCAGGGCCTGGTCGAAATTTCCCCGGACGGACAGCACCCGGGCCCCCAGCACCGCTGCCTGTGCGAGCTTCCCCAGGGCGACTTTCCCGGCCGGAAGAAGCACGAAACAGGGGATTCCTGCCGCCGAGGAATAGGCCGCCGCCGAAGCCGAGGTGTTTCCCGTCGAGGCGCAGACCACGGCTCGGGCTCCCTCCTCCAGGGCCTTGGAAACCGCCAGGACCATCCCCCGGTCCTTGAAGGAACCCGTGGGGTTCATCCCTTCCACCTTGACGAAGAGATCGATCCCCAGCGTTTCTCCAAACCTTCGGAGTCTCAAGAGGGGAGTATTGCCCTCCCCCAGGGTCAGCCTCGGCGTCGAAGGCGTCAGGGGCAAGAGATCCGCGTACCGTTGCAGGATTCCGCTCATCGTTCATCCCTCCCGAAAATGCAAAAAGTCCCCTCGTCAGGAGACGAGGGGACTCGCGGTTCCACTCCCATTCCGCCGTGGAATTTGGCGGCACTCTGGCACGCTGTACGGGGCGCTCCCCGATCCCTTCTCCGAAAGCCGGTTTCGGGATCCGCTCCGGGATGGTCTTCCCCTCCGCGCCCCGGGGGAACCTTTCAGCCGACGGGTTCCCTTCTCTGGCGAGACGTTCCGGAGGATACTCTTCCCTTCATCGCGATAAACAAAAACGGCATTCACCACATTGGGCGAGTTTATAACTTTTTTCGATCTTCTTGTCAAGCCTTGTGCCAAAACCCCGTCTTTGCTAAAATACGCCATCGTACTGGGGATTGTCTTCTTTTTGAAGGAGGCCCAACATGGGAAACGCAAAAAACGCAGAAGAAACGATCATCATGACCCGAGAGGGCTACGAGAAGCTGAAAAACGAGCTCATCCGGCTGCGTAGCGAAGGGCGGATGGAAATCGGCCGGCAGCTCGAAGAAGCCAGGGGTTTTGGAGACCTGAGCGAAAACGCCGAGTATCACGCCGCGAAGGAAGCCCAGGCCAAGATGGAAAGCCGGATCCTCTGGCTCGAAGCCCAGCTGGGTAAAGCGAAGGTCGTGGATGCAAAGGACCTGGATACGAGCCGGGTCTCCCTGGGGACTACTGTTGAGGTCTTCGATCTGGAAACCCAGAAGGCCTTCGTTTACACCATCGTCGGTTCCGAAGAGTCCGATCCGGCGCAGATGAGGATTTCTTCCGCCAGCCCGGTCGGCCAGGCGCTTTTGGGAGCCGAGGTCGGCAACGAAGTTCTTGTCCGGGCCCCGAAAGGCGTCCGGAAACTCCGGATCACCCGCATCTCCGTCGCCTAAAACAAAGGGCCTGACGAAGTTCGTCAGGCCCTTTGTTCATTTCCCCGCCAGGTTTCGAATCGCTTTCACCGAGCTCTCCGCGATCCGGCCCAGCAGCTCCGGGAACTCCCAGCCCGCGGCTTTTGCCGCTTTCGGAACCAGGCTGGTTCCCGTCATGCCTGGAGCCGTGTTGACCTCCAGGACATAGGGATTCCCCTCTGGCGACAGCCGCAGGTCCACCCGGCTGTACACCTGGCACCCCAGGGCCCGGTGCGCGGAAACCGCGGCCGCTTTGACCCTCTCGGTGGTCTCCGCGTCCAGGGGCGCGGGGCAGAGGTATTCGCTCGAGCCCGGCGTGTATTTGGCTTCGTAGGTATAAAAGGTCAGCCGGGGGCGAATCTCGATCACCGGCAGGGCAAAGGATGATTTCCCCTCCCCCCAGACGGCCACGGTCAGTTCTTTCCCGGGGATGTAGGTTTCCGCCAGGACGCGTTCGCTGTAGGAACGGGCCATCCGGATCGCATCCTCCAGCCCCTCTTCCGACTTGAGGATCGTGACGCCGACGGTGCTTCCCGAGCAGCAGGGTTTCACCACGAGCCCCTGGCAGGACGCAATCTCCCGGAGACGTTCAAGGGGCCCTCGCCCTTCGAGGAGGTCTTCCGGCCCGATTTCCACCGCCCACGGGGTCGGGACTTCCCGCTTCTCGAAGAGCACCTTGCTCACGGTCTTGTCCATCGCCAGGGAACAAGCCTGGGGCCCCGATCCCGTGTAGGGGATACCCATCAGCTCGAGCGCGGCCTGGATTCTCCCGTCTTCTCCCCAACCTCCGTGCAGGGCGATGAAAACGAGATCGGGCCTTTCCGACCGCACGCTTTCCAGCAGCTCGACCGGGGTTTCGATACATCCGTCGGAGACCGAAAATCCAGCCGCCTTCAGCCCCTCCAGCACCGCTTTCCCGCTGTTCAGCGAAACTTCCCTTTCGGGGCTGTTTCCCCCGTAGGCAACAAGAATTCTCACGGATTTTCCCCCCATGACGAGTCAAAGCCCCCGGTTCCCGGGTCCAGGGAGAGCAGGGGAGTATCGGAAAAAGCCGCGATCTTGAGACGAAGCCCGACTTGATCATCATCCCCGACACGGTCATCCACAAAAAAGAGCTCGAACCGGTAACACTCCCGTTCATAGGCCAGTCGATAGGCCATCTCGTGAACCTGGTCCCATTGAAGGTCGTAGCCTGCCCTCACCGCCATACGCCACCGCTTCGAGAGAGGCCAGTCGACGGTCTGGAAAATCTGCTCGGTTTCTTCCAGGTCGTCCCAGTCCATCGGCGTTCTTCCATCGATCCAGCGCCGCGCGTAACGGGTCTCGAAAAACCAGTTCCAGCGCTCCCACCGAAACCCGAGGCTTCCATCGATCACCGTCCGGTCATCCCCGGTATCGTAGTGATACCGTGCCGCTTTCGCGTTCCAGAACGGTTCCACGGAGTTCCGGTCTCCCGAATGCCCCTTCACCTCGACACCGAACCCAGTCCTCTCGTAGTGCTCGCCCGATTCCTCGTATCGGCCCCAGTTGCCGAACAGCCTGAACCGTACGTTCCCCTCCGTCGTGTTCCCCCACCAGGGAGAGGCAAGCGTCAGTTCCGGATCACGCCACAAGACTCCCTTGTAGGTCTTTCCAACTCCCTGGTTGATGTTCAGGCTCTCCCGCTGGGACCAGAGGGCGCTCCAGCTGAAACGATCCTCGCCCTTACCGGAGGAACGGACTCCCCACACAGGGCGCCAGCGCTTTTCTCCCTCATCGGCATTGTAGATGTAGGAAGTGTCCAGGAAGGCTTCCCCATCTTCAGAAAAACGGTAAGACAGGCTTGTCGCTCCCTCGATTCCCTGGTTGGCGGATACGGCCAGGTCCAGGTCGCCCGTCAGGCGTTCCCCCCATTCAAACCCGTAGCGGAAGGAAGCTCCGGTTCCCCGGTCGCTGTCATGGAACAGTACCGGGACCAGGGGTTTGGCGCTGCTTTTCGCGAGGTCAATACGGTAGTCGAAGGGATAGGAGGCCAGGAGGTGTTCCTCGATGTAAATCCGGGGTTTCACCGCGATCACCCGTTTCCCCGGAAGGATGAGGAGCCGCCGCGTTTTCAGCCGGTAGGCGGGCGGTTCCTCCCGGCAAGTTGTCAGGGACATCTCAGCCCCCTGGATGAACAGGTCGTCCGAAGCCGCGCCTTTTGACTGTTTCGCCTTGAGCCATCCCTTCGCCCGGGCCGTCGCGACGGAGGCGAACTCGATTGAGTCTCCGTCGAAACGGACTGCGTCCGCTTCCCCTCTTGCCTTCCGGAGAATTCCGGCTTCTTCGTCAAGCCTGTATTCCAGGTTGTTCCCCTCCAGGACCCGGTTCCCGTAGCGGACCCGAACTCCCCGTTCCTGGACCGATTCGGCCCGGATCCGTGTCATGTCCTCGTCCAGGAAGATCGAATCGGCGGTCAGGACCAGGATCCCACGCCGTACTTGGGCATTTCCCAGCGCCTGCGCCGTTCCCGCCCGCTGGTCGTAAACCACGCTGTCCGCTTCGAGGACGACCTGTTCCTTCGTCTCATCGGCGGCCATGGCTTCCGCCGGCCATCCCTGTGTTTCCGAAAGGACCAGGAAGGCCAGCGCCGCCATTAGCCCGCGAATCAAGGCTTTTCCCACGTTGCCCAGGCCCCCCCTGATAGTCTGGTCCGGCCATCCGGCTCGACCGTACCGGTCATCCCTCCGGCTATCATTCCCCCGTGCCGAAGGCTGATGGTCCCCCCCAGCTCCCAGATTCTGCGGGTCGGATCCCATCGAGCCGATTCTGCCTCCATATTCAGATTCCCGGACTTGCGGGGATGCGTCGCAACGATTTTCCCCGCCAGAAGGATTTCCCCTCCGGGCTCAAGACGGCCCGAGGCTGCTTGAAGAAACCACTGCGAGCCGCCCCGCATCGTCGCGCCGAGATCCAGCGAAGAGGCTTCGACAGTCCCGTCCTGCATTTTTCTCGCTTCCGCGGCCTTGAGCCGGAAAAGATCTCCGGAAATTTCCCTTTCTAGATCGATGCTTTCCAGAAGAACCTGCGTCTGGGCACTTTTGTGAACCCTTTCCGGCAAGGTCAGGTCTTTCCACAGCACGAACCCCGCTGCGGCCGCGACGCCCAGGGCTGCCAGCAAAAAAAGGTTTCTGGCTCTCACCTTTTGCCTTCTCCGGAACCGCTACAACCGGAAATCAATGACGGCGGAAACTCCGACGCCCTGCACCCGCCGGACTCCCTGGAGCGGGTTTTCGGAATCCATCGGAACCAGGATCTTGATCCGGAGGCGTCCCTGGAAAGTCGTTTCAATCTGGGCCACAGCTTTCGTCCTGTCCACGGCGGATTTGGGCCCGGCGACCTGGGCTGCCCCGATGGCTGTTCCGCTCCCGATGGAAACGATCGGGACCACCTTGGTCGTCTCCGTCACGCCGATTTTCTGGTTGAAGGTAATCGTGTTGATGAAGTCGTTCGCGGGGCCGGCGATCGCACTCACCAGAATTCCGCCTCCAACGACCCCGAGAAGGTCGGTGAGGTCCACCGCCAAAGCCGTGCCCCCGGCCAGGAGCGAAAGGGCAACCAGGATCCCTGCAAGCCGTTTTGAAATCTTCAAGGCTTGACCCCTCCCTTCACATCTCCGGATTCAGGCCCTGTTTTCATGTCCACCGGGTTCAGCATGCCCTTGAGCCCCTGCGGGACGGGATAGGCCGTCACGCTGGTCAGCTGGGACGTCTCGAGATAGAACGGCGTTCCCTCCTGGAGAACGGTAGCGTCTCCACGGACCAGCAGGCCTCCGGCAAGGCCTACGGGTCCAAGCAGGATCAGCCCGAGGAAACTCGCCCCTGCAGCCGCCACGATGGAATCGTCGGTCTTCGCGGCCTTCCTGGCCTGTTCTCCCATAAAGACCGGGATTTTCTCGGGCCCAAGGGGCATGAGACTGTCAAAGGCAATCCGGACTTCTGCCTTCCTGCCAAAAGACCGCGGAGGCTGAACGGAATCCACGTGCCCCATCACCAAGCTGCCTTTCGGGGCTACCAGCATGCCCCCGATGGTCAGGTCCCCGGCCCGCCTCATCGTGACGGGATCTCCAGCCTTGGCAACCTTTGCGGAAATCGTCTGCGCCAGCTCCACCTTGAACACGGTCTGCGCGGGGACATCGAGGGGCTTTCCGATGACCGGTTCCGGCAAGAGCATGCCCACCAGCCGCTCTAGCCTCATCGCCAGGGGCTTTCCTTCCTGGGCGGTTCCTTCCAGCTGCTTTTCCAGGTCCCCGATGCGGGCGGATGCGGCTGTATCAGGTCGCACCTTCTGGATCACCGCCCACTCTGCCACTGAGAGCTTAAAAAGGAACGAAGGCTGCCCGGGCGTTCCCTGCCTCAGGAACCCCAAAAGCGATTGCTGTCTCTCGGAAAGGCTTCCCGGCAGCTCTCTCCCGAAAAGGTCCTTTTCAACCTGCCCCAGCCTGGCAATCAGGCCGCCTCCCTGGATTTCCTGACCGTAGACAAGCCGCTCGATTTCTCCTAGGGTCTGAAAGACCGTTTCCTCGGCAAACCCGCGGGACGCCGGGAGCAGGATGGTGAACAGGGCCAGAAAAACCAGCGCGCTTCGACGGAACCTCTTCATCGGTGTCGCCCTCCCTTCCAGTTCGCAATGCCTCTATTGACCGTATTTTACCGCCGCCGCAACGAAGTCCCTGAACAGGGGATGAGGCCGTACCGGCCTGGACTTGAACTCGGGGTGGAACTGGACCCCCACGAACCAGGGGTGCCCCGCAAGCTCGACGATCTCCACCAGGTCCCTTCCCGGACAGATTCCTGCCATCCGGAGCCCGTGGGCACTAAGGCGCTCCCTGTACTCGTTGTTGAATTCGTACCGGTGTCGGTGGCGCTCCTGGATCCGCGGCTGCCCGTATGCCCGCTCGGCGAGGGTCCCCGGAACCGGCTCGCAGGGATAGGCCCCAAGTCGCATCGTGCCTCCCAGGTTGCAGACGTGACGCTGTTCCTCCATCAAGTGGATGACCGGGTTCGGGGTTCCCGGGTCGATCTCGGAACTGTGCGCGGCGGCAATTCCGCAGACGTTGCGCGCGAACTCCACCACGGCCACCTGCATTCCCAGGCACAGCCCGAAATAGGGAATCCCGTTCACCCGGGCGTAACCCGCAGCCGCTATCTTGCCCTCGATTCCCCTGGAGCCGAAACCTCCCGGCACCAGGATTCCCTGGACTCCCCTGAGCATTTCCGAGGGACCCAGCCGTTCGACCTCTTCCGCTTCGACCGGGCGGAGGCGGATTTTGACCCGGTTGTGCACCCCGGCATGCGTCAGCGCCTCCACGACGCTCAGGTAAGCGTCCTTGTGGCTAACGTACTTCCCCACCATGGCGATCTCGACTTCACCGGAAGGGTGCAGGAAACTGTCGACGAAGTCTCTCCAGTCGCCAAGGTCCGGCTCGTTTTCCGCGGCAAGCCCGAGACGCCGAAGAACGATGCGGTCGAAGCCCTGCCGGTAAAGCTGTAGGGGGACGTTGTAGATGGTCTCCTCGTTGAGGGCCTCGATCACGCAGTCTTTCGCCACGTTGCAGAAAAGGGCGATCTTGTCTTTGATCTCGTTGCCGAGTTCGTACTGCGACCGGCAGACGATGATGTCCGGCTGAATCCCGATGCGCCGGAGCTCGTTGACGCTGTGCTGGGTGGGCTTCGTTTTGAGCTCTCCTGCGGCCGAAATGAACGGGACGAGGGTCACATGGCAGTACAAAACGTTCTCGCGCCCGACCCGGGAAACGATCTGCCGGATCGCTTCGAGGAAAGGCAACCCCTCGATGTCGCCAACCGTTCCCCCGATCTCCGCGATCACGACGTCGTTTTCATCGGCGACCCGGAGAATCCGCTCCTGGATCTCGTTGGTGATGTGAGGAATGACCTGCACCGTCGCTCCCAGGTACCGACCCTCCCGCTCCTTGGAGATGACGGCCGAATAGATCTTCCCCGTCGTGACGTTGTTGTCGGAAACCAGGGATTCGTCCACGAAACGCTCGTAGTGCCCCAGATCCAGATCCGTTTCAGCCCCGTCGTCGGTCACGAAAACTTCTCCATGCTGGAACGGGTTCATCGTTCCCGCGTCGACGTTGATGTAGGGATCCATCTTGATGATCGAAACCTTGAGGCCCCTTTTCTTCAGGAGCGTCCCGAGAGAGGCGGCCGTGATCCCCTTCCCCAGCGAAGAAACGACTCCACCCGTGACAAAGACAAATTTCGGCATCTTTTCCATGGCGCCTCCCCTGTTATTCGTTCAGGCAAATCAAAAAAGGCCCCGCCTCGTCCCTTCTATCATACCCGAGCCGATCGAGGCCTTCATGCGTCAATTTCCTGGCGGCCCAGGCCCTTACCGCAGAACTTTCAGCGGGTTGATCGGCCTCCCGTTCACCCGGACCTCAAAGTGCAGGTGGCTTCCGGTGGACCTCCCGGTGCTGCCCACGGCCGCGATGGCCTGCCCCTGCTGCACCCGGTTCCCCGAACCAACCATCAGGCGGCTGCAATGGGCGTACAAGGTGGCATAACCGCCCCCGTGGTCCACGACTACCGTGCGTCCGTATCCGCTCATCCACCCCGCGTAAACGACGATACCGGCTTTCGCAGAGACGATGGTCCTTCCCGTGGGACCCTTGATGTCCAGGCCGGTGTGAAAATCCCTCCTTCCGGAGAAGGGGTCTCTCCTCCAGCCGAAACGGCTGTTGATCTTCCCCACCACGGGCCATCGGAATGAGCGCGAGTAGGCCGCTCCCGAAGGCACCGGGACTTCCATCCTGCCGATGCGCCTTTTTGGCTTGGGAGTCTCTTCCCGGGCCTCCTCAAGCGGCTTCGCTCCCGGGACGAAGATCTCCTTCCCGGCCACGAGTTCTTTCTCGCTCGCCATCCCGTTCGCCGAAAGGATGGCCTCAGGGAAGCTTCCGAACCGCTTTGCGATCCCGGCCACCGTGTCTTTCCGCCGAACCGTGTAGAGGACACCGTCCTGGTTGGGGATCCGCAGGACCGTTCCCACCTTCAGGGCATCGGGATTCTTGAGCGTGTTACAGCCGAAAATCGTGTTGATGTCCAGGTTGAAGGCGTTCGCGATCGACCAGAGGCTGTCACCGGGCTTGACCGTGTAATTGGCGATGATCAGCAGTTTCGCCTGTTTCTGGCGGTCCAGCTCGAGCTTTTTCAGGCGCCGGACCTCCTGCAGAACCGCCAAAACGTCCGAATCCGTGTTCGGGACAAGGATTCTCTGCCCGCCGAGCAGGCTGTCCGGATCCTTGATCTCGTTGGCGACGCTCAGGGATTTCACCGAGATCCCGTATAGCCCGGCAATCTCCGACAGCGTTTCTCCGTCCGCCACCGTGTGGACTTTCCAGGGATGCTTCGCTGCGGCCGCATCGGAAGAGACCGGCTCAGCCGGTTCCTGTCCGGCGGGGGCGCCGGGAACTTCCTGCAGGATGACCTCCTCGTCGTTCAGGGAAGGCGCTTCGGGAAGAGGCCCGATTCCCATTCCCTCAAGGAGGGACATCCCCGTGCCGGGTTTCTCCGCTGCCTCGGCGATGTCCGCCTTCAGGGTGCTGGACACGTCCACGATCAGAAAGCCTTCTTCGACCTTGCCGGAGGATTCCGGCATCTCGGTGGGAAGTTCGCTCCAGAGGCCGCCGGCCCTGTTTCCGGCCGAAACCGTCAGCACCGTTGCCCCGCAGAGCAGGAGCACCATGACGATCCAGAACCCCAGTCTCCCGCTCCGGATCCGGTGTTTGCGATGTGGCCTGAAGCCGCGTCTCTGCACGCCCATCACCTCTCAAGTCTCATCAGGATAACTTGATCGTCGCCAAAAAATCCCGGTTGCAGGCGGTATTCTTCAGTTTATCGATCACCAGGCCCAGAACTTCCGCCTCGTCGGCGTTCACGATGCGGCGTCGAAGGATCCAGATCCGCTGAAGTTCATCCTCCTCCAGCAGCAGTTCCTCCTTCCGGGTCCCCGACCGGGTGATGTCGATCGCCGGGAAAAGCCGCTGTTCTGCCAGTTTTCTCGAGAGCTGAACTTCCATGTTGCCGGTTCCCTTGAATTCTTCGTAGATGACGTCATCCATCCGGCTGCCCGTTTCAACCAGGGAGGTCCCGATCACCGTGAGGCTTCCCCCTTCCTCGATGTTCCGGGCCGCACCGAAGAACCGCTTCGGGAAGTACAGGGCCGCCGGATCCATTCCGCCTGAAAGCGTTCTCCCCGAGGGGGGCACGACCAGGTTGGAGGCCCGGGCCAGCCTCGTGATTGAATCAAGGAGAAGGACAACGTCCTTGCCCACCTCCACCAGGCGCTTCGCCTTCTCCAGGGCGAGGTTGGCCACCCGCATGTGCTCTTCTGCCGGGCGATCGAAGGTGGAGGCAATCACTTCGCCGTCCACCGAGCGCGCCATGTCGGTAACCTCCTCCGGGCGCTCGTCGATCAGGAGAACCATGAGGAGGACTTCCGGGTGATTCGTCGTGACGGCGTTGGCGATCTTTTTCAGGAGGGTGGTCTTGCCGGCCTTGGGGGGAGAGACGATCAGGGCCCGCTGTCCCTTGCCGATCGGAGCGAACAGGTCCACGAGGCGGGTCGAAACTTCTTTCGGGTCGGTTTCAAGCCTCAGGCGCTGGTTCGGGAAGATCGGCGTGAGGGCCTCGAAATGCGGCCGCTTCCGCGCGTTCTCCGGGTCGGCGAAATTGACCATTTCAACCCGAAGCAGGGCTTCGTAATGTTCCTGCTCCTTCGGGGGGCGGATCAGTCCCCAGACGACATCCCCGTTCCTCAGTCCAAACCTGCGAATCTGGGAGAGGGAAAGGTAGATATCGTGATCGCTTGGAAGCAGCCCTTTCGGCCGGAGGAACCCGAATCCCTCGGGCAGCGTTTCCAGCGTGCCGCCGCCGAACCGGTAGCCCTGGCTTTCGGCATTGGCTTTCAGGACAGCGACCAGAAGGTCCTCTTTCCGCCGGCAGGAGGAGCAGCCGGTGACCCCCAGTTCCTTCGCGATCTTCTTTAATTCGGCGACGGTAAGAGCTGCCAGCTTTCCGTAGGAGTACTTCGGTTTCGGGGCCGGCGCTTCAGGGGGCTCGTTTCCGTTTTGCAGGGTTGCTTCAACCTGGACCTGGCCGTTGCCCATTTCGTTATCCGCCATGCGATTTTTTCTGAACCTCCCAGTCTGCGAGGAACTTCTTCAGCCCGCTGTCCGTCAGCGGGTGATGGAACATCTGCTCGAGCACACGGAACGGCACCGTCGCGACATGGGCACCGTAGAGGGCGGCCTCGAACACGTGCCGCGGGTGACGAAGGCTTGCAGCGATGACCTGTGTCTGGATCCCCTGGACATCGAAGATCTCGACGATGTCCCGCACCAGCCCCGATCCATCCTCCCCGATGTCGTCCAGCCGTCCGACAAAGGGACTGACGTACGTTGCCCCCGCGGCAGCCGCCAGCAGCGCCTGCTGCGGAGAGAACACAAGGGTCACGTTGGTCGGGATTCCCTCCTGGTAGAGGGCGCGAACCGCCGCGATTCCTTCGGGGATCATCGGCACCTTCACCACCACGTTCGGGGCCAGGGAAAAAAGCCTGCGGGCTTCCAGCACCATCGCGTCGGTCGACGTGGAAAGGACCTCCGCGCTGACCGGTCCTTCCACGAGAGCGGCGATTTCCCGGATTCGCGAAGGGAAATCAGCCCCCTCCTTGGCGATTAGAGAAGGATTTGTCGTGACGCCGGCCAGGACGCCCCACTCCACGCCCTGCCGGATCTCGTCCAGATTGGCTGTATCGAGGAAAAATCTCATGTTCGGGTTCCTTTCACCTTTCTATTTTCCGGGAGGCCTGATGGAGAACTCAACGTCCGCCCGCCGGCGTCCGTTCAGGTCGATGGTGACTTTGTTCTTTCCGGCCGGCAGGGGGGAGGCGTCCTCCTTGAGAAGGTAGAAGACCTTGTTGCCGCTGCCGGAGGGCAGGGACACGCTTTCCTGGTAAATGAGACGGTTCTCGTGCAGCCACTCAATGCGCAGGCGATCCCCTTCATGGGCGCCCTGGTAGTTGAAGGTCAGGCAAAGCTGGCGGCTTCCGTAAGGGAAAGACGAACCGGGGTTGAGCGGCTGAAGTTTTTCGTCGAGGTCCTCGCAGACGATGACCTGTGAGAGTTGAAAAGGTTCCCTGACGAACGCGTGACGTACACCCCAGGCAGCCAGAACGAACACAAGACCGACAAGAACCATCAGGCGAAGGAGAGCCACTTTCCGGATTCTGGCCATAGCTTAACACCCATCCTCCCCAAATGGCAACCAGAAAGGCCGGATTGCTCCCCCTTTCTGGCACTACCCCGGACACTTTATCATGGGTATCGTAAGGCATGCAACAAAACCGCATGATCGAGGTGATCCCAGATGGAAGAATCTTCCCGAAACCGCCGCGTTGGAGCCCGGCAGATCGCCCTGGGCGGTCTGCTGGCTGCCTGCGTCACCGCGGCAACCCTGCTGAGCGTTCCCCTGCCGGGTTTTCGGCTTTATTTCAACATGGGCGAGGGGATCATCTACACCATCGCCCTGACAAGGGGCCCGTTTTACGCCGCTGCCGCCGGCGGAATCGGGGCATCCCTGGCTGACCTGATTCTCGGCTATCCCCTCTGGGCCCCTTTCACCCTGGTCATCAAGGGCCTGGAGGGTTTCCTGGTCGGTGTCCTCCGGAAAACCGCCTTCTTGCCCTCGCCGTGGGAATGAGCGTCATGATCGCGGGCTACACGACCCTTGCCGGCATCCTTTACGGGTGGAAGGCAGCCCCCGTGGAGTTCGTCACGGACGTCCTGCAAACCGGCATCGGGGCCGGCGTGGCACTTCTGCTGACGAAAGCCCTCGGCCGCTTCACCGGGAAGAACGAGGGGAACTCATGAATTTTTCAAAAGCTTCGTAGATCTCGCTCACCAGCCGGAGGTCTTCTTCCTCCGAAAACCCGTCCACGGAACGTTCCCGTTTCTTCGTCGCCCCGTCCACCGCACCCGCCCGCGCCATGCCTTCCAGCATGGCGCGTTCTTCTTTCGCGGAATGTCCCGCCCAAACCCCTTTCATCACGGATAACAGGGCCGCAAGGGCGTAACACCCCCAGTTCGAAACATCCACGGGCAGGCAGAAATCCGCCTCGACGGCGCACAGGCAGGGACGGAAATCCGGGAGCAGGTCCCCCAACGGCGCCTTGAGGCTGCCCATCCCGGCCTCGTTTCCGCCGTCCCCCACGGCGATGACGGGAATTCTCTCGAAACGGGCCTGGGAAGCTGCCCGGTCGAGCGGGAGTGTCCAAGCGGTGATATCTTCTTTCCGCATGTTGTAGTAGGAACCGTCCTGCGCTTCCCCCAGCCGCTCCACGAAGAGCAGGCAATCCGGCCCTCCCCGGAGCACCTCCTCGGGACGGGAAGCCGACTCCACGCAGGGACCCCCGATCGCCCGGGAGGCGGCTTCCACCACCTGCAGGCAGAAGGGGTCCGTCATGATCCGGCACTCTTTTCCGAGCCGCACGAGCGCCCTCCCCAGCACCGCGCTGCCGGGAGGCCCGTCGGTTTCCGCCTGCCCGGCTTCGGGCACGAGAAACCCCGTAACGATCACCACGGAGCGCGCTCTCTCCAGCTGGGAGGCAGCCTCCAGGAACGTGCCGGTATGACAGAGACGGGGGGCCTTTCTGCCCGGCCGGTCCGCCGCCACGAGGCGGCAGAGCTTTTCCGCAAACTTTTTCAGATGCTCAGGATATCGATCAGGGACATCAGTTCCGGGTTCAGGCATTTCTTCTCCTCCCAGGCCGTCGGCAGCGGGACGGTCCGCATTCGGCCGCACGTAACCCCCACCATCATCCCCCGTTCCCCCTGGACCAGGGCCTGAACCGCCCGGACGCCCATCCGGGAAGCCAGGACCGTGTCGAAGGATGTGGGACTCCCCCCTCGCTGGACGTGCCCCAGGACCGTCACCCGGGCCTCGTACCCGCCGGTGTCCATCAGGGCATCGCGGAGCGCCTGCGCGGGCATGACTCCCTCGGCCAGGATGATCATCGAATGCGTCTTGCCCCGTTTCCTCGAATAATGCAGCTTGTCGACAATCCGGCCGAGGCTGAAAGGGATCTCCGGTACGATCGCCACTTCCGCCCCGCTGGCCACGCCCACTTCAAGGGCCAGGAACCCCGTCTTGCGTCCCATGACCTCCACGATGAAGAGACGGTCGTGGCTCGAGGCCGTGTCCCGGAGTTTCTGGACCGCCTGCAGGGCCGTGTTCACCGCCGTATCGAACCCGATCGTCTCGTCGGTTCCGGC
>JAJUIT010000076.1 GCA_029267465.1 Synergistaceae bacterium | reverse complement strand
GGCTTCCCGGTGTTTCCCCATTCTCTCAGGACGGGAATCCATCCCCTTCTGGCAAGCTCATCGCGCGCGGGAGGGAACGCTCCGACTCCCGGGAGCACAAGCAAATCCACCTGGTCGGCCAGGCTTGAGGGACTTTCCAGAAGGGAGGCTTCATATTGGAGGCTTGAAAGGGCCCGCAACACGTTTCCCAGGTTTCCCGCCCCGTAGTCGATGATCCCGATCATATCCAGAGCCCTTTCGTGCTGGCTTCACGGCTTGAAGGGACGAGAGCTGCCCTGAGGGCCCGCCCGGTGCCTTTGAAGATCGCCTCCGCAAGGTGATGGGAGTTATCGACCGCAAGGGCATGAATATGGAGAGTCACTTTCCCTTCACGGGCAAAGGCCGTCCAGAATTCTCGGACCAGTTCCGTATCGAATTCGCCGCAGCGTTGAGTGGGGAAGGCGGCATTCCAGGTGAGACCGCCGCGTCCGCTGATATCCACCGCTATCAGAACGAGCGTGCCGTCCATGGGAAGGGCGATCGAAGAATAGCGTTGGCAGGTGCCGCTCCTGAAAAGATCCAGAAAAGCCGATCCCATCACGATCCCCACATCCTCGGTCAGGTGATGAGCGTCCACTTCGGTATCGCCCGAGGCCTTCAGTTCCCCCGGGATATCGGCATGGTGGAGAAAGAGGCCGATCATATGGTTTAGAAATCCGATGGGAGTTTCCACGCGGACGGTTTCCCCCGGGGGAAGGAACTCGAACTCCACAGCCGTTTCGTTGGAACGCCTCTCATACCGCTTTTCCATCCTCATCGCCCGCTTTCCTCGAAGAACTGGAGAATTTGCCGATGATCTCCTTTATGCCGTCCCAGGCCAGCTGGAGGCTCTTGCAGCTAGCCACGAACTTCAGGCTGACCGGAGCGATTTCCGCGATCACGGAAAGCGCGTTGGCCTTAAGGGTCGAGCCGGTCTGAACAATATCGACGATGCAATCGCTCAGCCCCAGGCGCGGAGCCATTTCGATCGAACCGTTGAGGTGAACGAACTCGACTTGGATTCCCCGGTCCGCGAAAAAGGCTTCCGCGATTCGGGGATATTTGGTCGCGACCCTGAGTCCCATCAGCCGGCTCTCATGGCCGAGGAACCGAGCCGCAACCTTTTTGGGGCCCGCTAGGACGATCCGGCAAACCCCTCTTCCCGTGTCCGCAAGCTCCACGAGGGAAGCCCCCGTTTCCCAGATCACGTCCGAACCTGCGAGGGCAAGATCGGCGATCCCGTAATGGACATAAACGGGGACATCCATGGGTTTTGCCAGAAGGAAACGAAAATCGCCCTCCTGGATGACCAGGGATCGGCCTCTATCTCTCAGCCTGAGCGTTGGGATATCGAGATTTTCCAGAACTTCGACCGCCTCGTCCAGAACCCGGCCGGTCGGAAGGCAAAGCGTCAGCATCCGGTCTCCTCCTCATCCATTGAATCCAGCGGGTAGGCGGTGCAAGCCGGCAGATCGATCCACCAGCCGTAATTTCTTGAACGGGCGAGCTGGATCGCGCCCTCTCTGTTCTCCTGCCAGCTCAGCTCGATTCGGTATCCCGAGGCGATGAAATCATCCGCCCGCTCAAGGGCGACTCTCGGGGAAAGCTGCCCGCACCAGGCGACCGCAGGCGTTGGGCCTTCAAAGCGGGAAAGCGAGGCGACCGTCCGCAGATCCAGCCCGAATCCAAGGGCCTGCCCAACAATGCCATACTGTTCCAGCAGACCGTCGTACCTCCCCCCACCTCCAAGGCTGAAACCCGCACTCCCGGAAAAAATCTCGAAAACAGGGCCGCTGTAGTAGCCAAGTTCCCTGGCCAGGGCGAGGTCGAGCCTCAGGTTTTCTCCGAGGCCTAGTTCTTCCAATGCTCCGACGATCAGGGCGAGGTCCCGCAAGGGCTGTGTCTCACCGAAGAGGAGATTCGCTTCCTTCAAGGTCCTGGAAGCGTTTCCACGCAAATACGGAAGGCGAAAAAGCGGGTTATCCGCCCCTCCAGGAAGATGGGCCTCCCCGAGGGCGTCGAAGAAGGCCTCGTAACGGCGTTCTAGAAGCGCCATCGTCAGCGTGGAAGAGAGGGATCGATCGAGACGCGACAGGGACTCCCTGAGAAAACCCGCGTGCCCGAGCACGACGACGGGGGAATGAATGCCGAGCCGTCGCAGGGATCTCAGCAGAAGCGCGATGACTTCGACATCCGCCCCTTGTCCTTCCCATCCGAGAAGTTCCGCTCCGAACTGCATTTTTTCGAAGTCAGTTTCTGGGGGGATCGGGGCCCTGTAAAGGGGGCCGGCGTAACAGACCCGCAGCGGCCTTTCCTGAGGCGAAAAGTGCGACGAGAGATAGGCGACTGCAGCCAGGGTCAAGTCCGCCCTCAAGAAGCAGGGTTCGCCGGAAGGGGTGTAGACGGGGATCAAGCGTTTCCTGAAGCGTGGCGGGAGTTTTTCCCACGCGGATTCAAAAAGCTGCAGCCCCGGAGCATAAAAAGGTTGGTAGCCGTAGGCGGAGAACGTTTCGAAAAAGACCTTCCTGCAGCGTTCGATCCTTTCTCCCTCCCGGCCTCCGAGCGTCCGTGTCCCCTTGGGTTGACGGCTCAATTCCCGGATCCTCCCCTCAGCCGCATCGCGAGGGCATGAGCGTGCAGCCCTTCGGCGAGAGCCAGGCATTCCCCCGGCTTTGACAGGGAACCGGCCGCCTCTTTCGTCATCTCCAGGTGAGTCAGGGGTCTCAGGAAGGTTCCGACCCAGAGGCCGCCGGAGTAGCGAGCGCGCCCCTCCGTGGGGAGAACATGGTTGGTTCCGGCGATGTAGTCTCCGAAAGCTTCCGCTGAATAATGACCAAGGAAGGCGGCCCCATAGGCCGTGCATTTCTCCAGGACCTCCCGCGGATTTTGAACGGCGAGTTCAAGGTGTTCCGGGGCAACCCGATTTGCGGCGTTGACGGCTTCCTCAAGGGTGCAGACGGCGACCGTCCCAGAGGCCTCCCAGGCCTGTTGTGCCGTCTTTGCCGTGGGCAGCGTCTGCAGGAGGTCCTCGACTGCCGCCACGGTTCTCCTGGCCAGGCTCTCCTCAAGGCAATACAGGGAAACCCTCGCGAGCGGGTCGTGCTCGGCCTGGGCCAGTAGGTCGGAGGCAAGCACGCCGGGATCTGCCGTCTGATCGGCGATAACCAGGACCTCGCTCGGTCCGGCCAGGCTATCAATGCCGATTCTCCCGAACATTTGCCTTTTCGCTTCCGTTACATAGGCGTTTCCCGGGCCTGCCAGAAGGTCGACCGGGGGAATCCCCGGAAGTCCCCTGACTAAAGCTCCGACCCCCTGGGCTCCTCCCACCGCGAGAACCTCTTTCAAGCCAAGAAGGGCCAGAGTGGCCAAAATCGGCTTTGAGATGCCCAAACTGCCTCTGGGCGGCGAGAAAGCGACAATCCGGGAAACCCCGGCTTCCTGGGCCGGAATGATCCCCATAACGGCAGTGCTGATCAGCGGATAGCGGCCCCCTGGGATGTAAACCCCTGCACTTCTGACGGGGAGGAATCGCATGCCTGCCCTGATGCCGGGCGAGATTTCCCATTCCTGGTTCCTGAACATTTCCCGTTGTGCCCTGTGAAAGGCACGGACGTGATCGATGGCGGTTTCGACCGCCTGCCTCAGGGACGGGTCCATTTGGGCCAGGGCTTCGTTCATGGTTTTTTCCCGAACCAGGATCGGGCCTTCGTAGCCATCCAGGTGGCGGTTGAGTTCTGACAGGGCCTGTTCTCCATCCTCGAAAACCCGCTGGAGGATCGAATGAACCCGTTCCTGGACAGAACGGTCGATGGACTCGCGGTCAGAAGGTGCCGGGGCCTTGACGATGATCATGTGCAACTCCTTTACTAGTTTAGTATAATAGCATGATAAGAATTAGCGCGGATTGCATCATATCACGCTACCCTGGCTCCTGTAAAGGGTCTTTGAAAATGGAATCCCAATTAGCAATAGGAAGGCTTTAAAGTCGACAAACACGACGCGAGTTGTTAAAATCTATCGTGTTAAATTGTAGAAGTCTGGAGGCAAATGGGAACGAAAAATGGCGAGAAAACCAGGGGAAAAACGCTTTCGTTGCTCGGAATGCGGTTTTTTTTCCCTGACCTGGTCAGGGAAGTGTCCTGCCTGCGGAAGCTGGGGAACTTTCGAGGAAGAATGGGCCGAAGTCACGCCCTCGGGCCTTTCCTCGAAAACCGTGACGGCCGTCTCGGGCCTCTTCGACCTTGCGTTGCCCAGGAGAATCCCCTCCGGGATCGAAGAATTGGACCGGGTGACAGGCGGGGGCTGGGTCGAGGGGAGCGTGGCCTTGCTGGCAGGGGAGCCGGGGATCGGAAAGTCCACCCTCCTGCTGCAAACCTGCGCCTCCATTTCAAGGGCCGGCTACCGGGTCCTTTACGTTTCAGGCGAAGAGGCCGCTTCGCAGGTCGCCTTGAGGGCGAGGCGTCTCGGTGCGGCGGATTCGGGAATTTCGGTCCTTTGCCAGGAGAACGTTCAGGAAATTTTGCCGCTGCTTCAGGATTACGATTTCGCAGTGATTGACAGTGTTCAGGCCCTGCGACATGCGGACACGCCGGGTTGGCCGGGGACCCCGGGACAGGTTCGGGCCGTCGCGCAGGTTATCTCGGAGGAAGCCAGAAAATGCGGCTGCTCTTCGGTTCTTGTCGGACACATCACCAAAGACGGCCAGATCGCGGGTCCAAAGCTTCTCGAGCACATGGTGGACGTCGTCCTGTACTTTACCGGTGACAGGACTTCCCCCTACCGGCATGTCCGGGGGGTGAAAAATCGTTACGGCGGTACGGATGAATTAGGAGTCTTCGAGATGGTCGAAGCGGGCCTGGTGGGAATTCCGGATCCCAGCCGGCTTTACTGGAACGAAAACGAGGATCCCATCCCTGGCACGGCGGTTACGGTCGTCCTGGAAGGAGCTCGTCCCTTGGTGGCGGAGATCCAGTCGCTTTCGTGCGCCACTCCGTTTCCCTATCCAAAGAGGACGGCCCGTGGGGTGTCCATCAGCCGGATGGGTCTCCTTTTGGCGGTTCTGGAACGGAGGGGGGGATTGCCATCGCGGTCGATGGATGTCTTCATGAACGTTGTGGGAGGGCTTCATATAGAGGATCCGGCTGCAGACCTAGCCGTCTGCATGTCCCTGGCTTCTTCCCTTTCTGACCTCCCTCTGCCCCGAGACACGGTGTTCATCGGCGAAGTGGGACTGGGAGGGGAAATCCGCCCCGTACCTCGTATCGCCACGCGGATCAAGGAATCGGCCCGGCTAAGCTTTTCCACGGTTGTCACGAGCCGTTACCAGGATCATGATGCCCCGTCGGGGATCCGAATCGTGAAAGTTGGATCAATCGGCGAGGCAATGAAGGAGTTGACCGGGGGATGAAAAGCTTGATCAAAGAGGCTCTGGCCGTTTTTCTCGTTGCTGTTTCCCTTTCTGGAATTGCAGAAAGTGCGCCCCTTCCGCAGGAAAAGACGGCGGTGGTCGTTTCCGTGCCGATGGAGGGGGTGGTGGGGGTTTCCCTTGAAAATTACCTGGAAGAGGCCTTCGCCTATGCCGTGAAGGAAGGAGCGGCCCTGGTGGTGATCAGCCTGGATACCCCCGGAGGCCTGGTGACCTCGATGCGCGGAATGTCCCAGAAAATCCTTTCCGCACCGATTCCTGTGGCGGTTTGGGTGGGTCCAACCGGAGCCCGGGCGGCATCGGCCGGAGCGTTTCTTGTGATGGCCGCACATATCGCGGCCATGGCACCCGGGACGAACATCGGGGCGGCACACCCGGTCAGTGCTTCCGGGCAGGACGTGCCGGACAGCGAAATGAACCGGAAAATCACCAATGACCTTGCTGCCCAGATGCGATCCCTTGCCGAGGAACACGGGAGGAACTCCGGAGTGGCCGCATCGATGGTTCTTAGCAGCGTTTCTCTGACCGCGAGGGAAGCCCTGGAAAAGAAGGTGATTGACACGATCGCCCCCGATGTGCCTTCTCTGCTTAAATGGGCCGACCACCGCAAGGTAAGGGTGAAAACAGCCGAGGTCGTCCTGGATCTCCGGCGCTACGAGATCCGGACCTTCGAGATGAGCGCACGGCTTCGGGTCCTTCACTTCGTTTCTCGGCCGGACGTGGCCTACTTGCTCCTGACGCTAGGCATCCTGGCGGTCGTTTTCGAGGTCCTGACACCGGGAGGGTTCGTCCTGGGGACCGCAGGAGCCGTGATGGCACTCATCGGCGCGTACGGCCTGAGGATGCTTCCGTTCAACTGGGCCGGGATCATTCTTCTGGCCGCAGGAATCGTCGTTCTCGTCCTGGACCTCGTCGTTGGGGGAATTGGTGTCCTGAGCCTTTTCGGGCTGGCTTCCCTGGTCGTGGGGTCGCTGGTACTTTTCAGGGCACCCGGGGGTGAGCTCTTGAACGTGTCGTTCGGATTCATGGCAGGGGTCGCCCTGACCCTAGGTCTTTTCTTTATCCTGGCAGCGGGAGCCGTTTGGCGTTCAACAAGGAAGAGGGTAACTTCAGGGCAGGAAGGAATGGTCCATGATGAAGGCGTTGTCGTCGAAGACCTGGCCCCTTACGGGTTTGTGAGCTGTCACGGAGAAGTCTGGAAGGCCGTTTCGGAAGACGGGGCAAGCATCCCCAAGGGAACCCGGGTCCGGGTTTCCCGAGCCGAAGGCCTGTTGCTCCACGTCAGGGAAGAAAGAGCGGAATCCTTGAAAGAGAAGGGAGCGGAGCACAAATGATTGGTAGCCTGATCGATTTTCTTTTCAACGCGGGAAGCACGCTCGGAATCCTTTTGATCGCGCTGGTCCTTCTGACTTCCGCGGTCAAGATCATTCCGGAATACCAGAGAGGAGTCGTTTTCCGCCTCGGACGGCTTGTGGGGGCGAAAGGGCCGGGCCTCGTTCTCATCGTGCCCTTTGTTGACCGGATGGTTCGGACCGACCTCAGGGTTGTTACGCTGGACGTTCCGGTCCAGGAAGTGATCACGAAGGATAACGTCCCGATCAAGGTCAACGCGGTCGTCTATTTCAGAGTCATGGATCCCAACCGTTCGGTGGTCGAGGTCGAGAACTACATCATGGCGACCAGCCAGCTTTCCCAGACGACCCTTCGGTCGGTGATCGGGCGGGCGGAACTGGATGAAGTGCTGAGCGAAAGGGACAAGATCAACCTTGAGCTTCAGAAGATCATCGATGAAAAGACCGACCCCTGGGGGATCAAGGTGAGCGCGGTCGAAGTCAAGGAGCTGGAGCTGCCAGAGGGGATGAAGAGAGCCATGGCGCGCCAGGCGGAGGCCGAGAGGGAACGGAGGGCGAAGATCATCAGCGCCGAGGGAGAGGCCCAGGCAGCCGAAAGGCTCAGCGAGGCCGCCCGGATCATGGCCGTGAGTCCGATTACCTTGCAGCTTCGGTACCTGCAGACCATGAGAGAGATTGCCAGCGAGAAGAACTCGATGACGCTTTTCCCCTTCCCCTTTGAAATCGTGAAAGCGTTCATGGAACGGGCCAACCCGGAAAAGGGTCCTCTCGGCTAAGCGGGGAAGTTGCAGAGGCGCAGGCCAGAAAGGGCCTGCGCCTCTGCTTGTTTTGCCTACGCTTGCCATGGTGGGTATAATAAACCAACATCCGGTTTGGATGGTTTAACGGGAGGGGAGAGGCCTAGATGCCATATGATTTTGAACGCGTTGAGAAAAAGTGGCAGCAATATTGGGCAGAAAACAGGGTTTTCGACGTCGAGCGGGATCCCGGGAAACCCAAATTTTATTGCCTGGAGATGTTTCCCTACCCCAGCGGTGCCCTGCATATGGGGCACCTGAGGAACTATTCGATCGGCGACCTCCTGAGCCGCTTCCTCTGGATGAAAGGGTGGAATGTTCTGCACCCGATGGGCTTCGATGCCTTTGGGCTCCCCGCGGAGAACGCTGCCCTGAAATACGGTGTCCACCCCAAGAAGTGGACCTGGGACAACATCGAGCACATGACCGCCCAGCTCAAATCGATGGGATGCAGCTATGACTGGAGACGAAGGGTCGAAACGTGTGCCCCGGAGTACTACCGGTGGACGCAGTGGATTTTTCTTCTCTTCCTGAAAAACGGCCTTGCCTACCGCAAACACGCGCCGGTCAACTGGTGCGAGAGCTGCCAGACCGTTCTGGCGAACGAGCAGGTGATTGACGGAGGGCATTGCTGGCGATGCGGCAGTGTCGTCACGAAAAGAAAACTGGAGCAATGGTTCCTCAATATCACCCGTTACGCCCAGGAACTGCTCGATTCACTGGATAGCCTACCGGGCTGGCCCGAAAGGGTCAAGCTCATGCAGCGCAACTGGATCGGCCGATCGGAAGGCGTCCGCCTGACTTTCCCTGTGGAAGGAATGGAAAAGGGCCTTGAAACCTTCACCACCCGCTTCGACACGATCTATGGGGTCACATTCCTGGCCCTAGCCCCCGAGCATCCGATGGTGGAGGAGTTTGCGCGATTGAGCCCAAACGGGGAACAAATCCGGGCGTTCGTGAAGGAAACGGTTCAGAAGAGCGAGATCGAACGGACGGCCGTGGGAGGGGAAAAGAAGGGAGTCGACACGGGCTTCAAGGCGATCAACCCCGTCAATGGAGAAAAGGTTCCCATCTGGGTTTCCAACTATATCCTGATCGAATACGGAACCGGGGCGATCATGGGCGTTCCGGCCCATGACCAGCGGGACTTCGAGTTTGCCCGCAAATACGGGATCCCGATACGCCTCGTCATCCAGCCTGAAGAAGGTGCGCTCGATCCTGAAACACTGTCCCATGCCTTCGAAGAAGGCGGGATCCAGTGCAATTCGGCTTCTTTCGACGGCCTCTCGACGCGTGAAAGCATCCCCCGGATGGCCCAGTGGGCGGAGGAAACCGGCATCGGGAAGCGGGAGATCAATTACAGGCTTCGCGACTGGCTCATTTCCAGGCAGCGCTACTGGGGAGCGCCGATCCCCGTGGTTTATTGTGAAAAGTGCGGTATCGTCCCCATCCCGGAAGAGCAGCTGCCGGTTCTTCTCCCGGATGTCCAGGTTCTTCCCGGGGGGAAAAGCCCCCTGCCGGAAACCCCCGAGTGGGTCAATACGACCTGCCCAGCGTGTGGTGGTCCTGCGAAGAGGGAGACCGACACCATGGACACCTTTATCTGCTCTTCGTGGTATTTCCTCCGGTTCACCTCTCCCTGGACGCAGGACGGCCCCTTCAGGGGAGAGGACGTCAACTACTGGATGCCGGTTGACCAGTACATCGGAGGCATCGAGCATGCCTGCCTGCACCTGATTTATGCGCGCTTTTTCACGAAGGTGCTTTCGGATCTGGGGTATGTAGAGGTTCGAGAACCGTTCACGAACCTTTTGACCCAGGGTATGGTCATCAAGGACGGATCGAAGATGTCCAAGTCGAAGGGAAATGTTGTGGACCCGGACGAGATCATTCGCAAGTACGGCGCTGACACCGCCCGCCTTTTCATCCTTTTTGCAGCTCCTCCCGACAAGGACTTGGACTGGTCTG
>JAJUIT010000074.1 GCA_029267465.1 Synergistaceae bacterium | reverse complement strand
GCCGAGATTACGGATTGCCCCAGGAATTCGTGACACCGTACACGCCGGAACAGAACGGGATGATCGAAAGATTTTTCAGGAGCCTGAAGGAAGAGTGCGTCTGGCTGAGGAATTTTCGTTCCTTCGAGGAAGCAAGGCGGGCAAACAGCCGCTGGATCCACTGGTACAACGAGGAAAGGCCGCACCAGTCTCTTGGGTACCTTTCCCCAAAGCAGTATCGACAAAAACAAACAGCTTTAGTGGCTTGATTTCAGGGGAGCACTACACTCCTTTGCTCTTCGAGCCCTAATATTTGCTTTTTGCTAATTCATTGTGTCACTCTTTTATTTAAAACACAACCAAGACACCCGGATTTCGAGCTTGGCAGGCCTAGCGTAGCGGCTCGCGGCACCGAACATCTGCGAGGGGATAGGGCGAAGGCCGTTTCCCGATGCGGCCGCAAATACGAACCCTTTTTTCAGCGTTGTAGTAGCCACTCCATCAACCCGTCTCTTAAGCGGCAGCCGATTCGGCCTTTGCTACGTTCCGCAACATGAGGGGAGCAGTTCCCGGTTAGGGAAGCGCCTCGCCCTAGAACATCGAACTATATCGTTTCGCCCTGACAGTCTCGGGCCCCTTGGACTAGACCACACGGACAAGGATCGGTCGGGGGTTTGTTCCTGGAGTACAACTGCATGGATATACGAGGCCCGGGAGGCCTAGTACCCCTCATGACGCCGAAGGATTACACGTTCACTGGCATGCGGAAGGGGGGGGGGTGTCTTCATGGTGAAACTAGCGGTCAAAGTTTCGTACTGAAATTAAAACAGCAAAAATTATAAGAATCGGGCCCCCGGGACCATCAGGAGGACAACTTTTTAAATCTTAAAACTCCATGTAAAGAAGCTGGTCTGAGCCAATAGAAACCGAGACAGGTCTTATTATTAGAACGTTTTTAGAAAAATATCTCAAAAATCAGGGATTCTCTGATGGTGCCTATTCTTGTTTGGGTCTAGAATTACTTCTTGCGGAAAAGAATTTGTGACAACGACTTATGATGTCGCCATTTCATCCTAATCTTTCGAAAGAGGCAAAAGGCTGTAATCGAAGGAAATCCTTCCAAAAGGAGGCTTTCGAATGCCGGTTGTCGATCTGAGCTTTCATCTTACAGGTACAGTTATCCCTGCGGATCACGGTTATTCTCTCTATGCCGCTGTATGTAGACTGATCCCTGATTTTCACGAGCACCTCAGTACGGAACAGGAAAACTGCAGTTCAACAAGAACCTTCGGTATCCACCCCATCAATGGAACGCTAGTCGGAAACAGGAAACTGCAGCTGAACGAGAAAAGCCGGGTCATCTTCAGGGTCACCGACCAATTCATCAAGCCTCTCCTCACCCTGGCCGGAAAAACCCTGAACCTGGACGGTTGTCCCATCAGCCTCGGCGTACCGAATCCCTTGCTCCTCAAACCCTCACCACACCTGCGTAGCCGGCTTGTCGTCATTAAAGGTTTCATGGAGCCGGTTGAATTTCTCGAGGCAGCCAAACGGCAACTTTCCGAGCTGGGCTTGGATGGAAGGCCAACGCTTACAAAAAGGAAATCGAATAGATCCGTAGAAGGGCTCAACTCCCGGTTGGATTCTGAGGTTGCGTTAAAGCGAACGATATCGATACGAGACAAAACGGTTGTCGGTTTTGCCCTAGAGGTTGCAGGTTTAAGCGATGCGGATTCGATCCTCCTACAGGAACGGGGAATCGGAGGGCGTCGTCGCTTCGGTTGCGGGATTTTCATCCCAGCGAAAGCCTAAGGACATGCGACACGAACAACTGCTGGCAAAGTCCCCCTCCAACCCTTCCCATATCCGGCCGGAGGAAACGCTGCTCTGGCATACCCGTTCGGTTTGTGAAGCTTCCGAAACTCTTGCCTCTATAACAAAAAATCAAATCCTGGCTTCGCTTTCCTTGGAAAGCATCAATAATTTGGAAAATTGGGAAACCTTGCTGTGGCTTTGCGCCTGGATTCACGACTGGGGCAAGGCAAACGACCACTTCCAGGAAATGATCCGTGCCCCTCGGAAACAGCAGGGATTACGTCACGAATATGCCAGCATCGCCTTATTCATGGATTTCGAGAAATGGATTGAACCCGTTTGGGGCCCCCTGTCCTCTTGGGAAAAGGCAGGCGTCATTTTCTCTGTGGCCGGCCACCACCTGAAATGCCCTGACCCTCTACAGGACGAACGAACCGGAACGAAGATAACCCTGTATCGCAGTCACCAGGATTTCCTGCAAGTCCTGGAAGAAGGAAGAAAACGCTTTGACCTCGGTCCTGTCCCTGCACTTTCCGACAAGGAACACTCCCTCCTGCGCAAAGGGATCCCGAGGCAGGTGCTTGCCTATATCCAAGGCTTCGAAAAGAACGACTTTTCCGCGGATGAAAAAAAGGCCATCGCCGCATTGAAAACCACTTTCCTTTCTGCGGACCTGGCTGGTTCCTGTTTGGCAAGGCACGAGAACACGGCCTTCAGGAAACTGGGGGACTGGATCGCCAATCGCCTGGGAGTCGGCTTGGCCCCTGATTCCCTGTTGAAAATCGCCAGGCAGAAAATCGGTATAAAAAAAACAAGAGCCTTTCAGGAGGAAGCCGGAAGAAGGGAAGGTGGGACCACGATCCTCGAAGCGGGGTGCGGTAGCGGGAAAACCGTGGCGGCCTACCTGTGGGCCGCAGCACAAAGGCCAGGTCATCGGCTTTTCTTTTGCTACCCTACGACGGGCACCGCTTCGGAGGGTTTTTCAGGCTACCTCCACGATCCCGAATTCGAAGCATTGCTGATTCATAGCCGAGCGACCGTCGATTATGCCATCCTTCCCAACATGCCTTCTCTCGGGCACGAAGAATCCGAGCTTCACAGCATGCGCATGGAAGCACTGGAAACCTGGCCCGTTCCCGTTGTAATCTGCACCGCTCATACCGTCCTGGGACTCCTTGAAAACACCCGAAGGGGCCTTTATGCCTGGCCCTCAATCCTGAAGGGGATGTTCGTTTTTGATGAGATCCATGCCTATAGCGACAGGGTTTTTTCCTACCTTCTCCAATTCCTCGACATCTTCCGGGGAGTCCCCGTGCTTCTCATGACGGCCACACTGCCGGGCTCTCGGCGCACCGCCCTCGAAGGAGTCTGCCGGAACAGAGGCCCCGTGCATTTCCTGAAAGGCCCCCGAGAGAGAGAAGAGGCTGAACGATATACGATTGAAGATTTTGGTTCCGACCTTGAAAAGTGCAAAGCACGGGTTGCGGAATCCCTTGCCCGGGGGGAAAAGGTCCTCTGGATCTGCAATACCGTCGGGAAAGTCATGAGCCTATTCGAGTGGGCGGAAAGCGAAAACCTGCCGGTGGAACCCTATCACAGCCGTTACCGCTACCGCGACAGGTTATTGCGGCACAGGGCCGTCGTCGATGGATTCAGAAAACCTGAGCGGCCCTTGCTGGCGCTGACGACACAGGTTGCCGAAATCTCCCTCGACCTTTCCGCAGATTTACTGGTTTCGGAATATGCACCGATCCCCGCCATGATCCAGCGAATGGGTCGTCTAAACCGGCACGAGGAAACCCCATGCTCGACTCGCCCGGCCATCTTCATCAAACCGGAGACGAAAAAGCCTTACGAAGAGGAAGAATTGCGTGTCAGCCGCGAATGGATTTGCCACCTCGCCGATGGGAAGCCGAAATCCCAGGCGGAACTCGCCGAGGCTTTCGTCCGATTCACGCCGGAGAAGGACGAAAACTCGGCCCCCGCTCTGTGCGGGTGGCTCGACGGCCTATGGCGGACAGAAACTGGGAAGACAGCTATCGAAGAAAACGGGTACACGATCGAAATGATCCTAGAGAGAGATTCCGGCAAAGGTAACCCGGCGGAATTTGCCATCCCCATGCCAATTCCGACAAGAAAGGACGATTGGCTCAGTTGGCCCCGTCAGGGCCGTTATCCAATCATCCCTGACGGCAAAATCACTTATTCTGAAAGGAGGGGTGCGACGTGGGAAAAAGCCTGACCATGTCCCTGTTTGACCCGATGATGACAAATTTCCACCGCATCGGCCTCGCCGGACTCTTCATGAGCCTGCAGCAGCTAGGAAAATCCGGGGGAGTGGAAGGCGGCACCTGGGAACTCTCGGATGTTGGAGTGACCCTCCGGTGGGAGGACAAACCGAAGGCATTTTTCGAAAAACTGCTCTCCTCGTCTTTTCGCGTGAGCAAGGACGGGCTCGTCGATTTTGCCGCACATCGGTCAAGGGGTATGGGTACCGCGGAGAAGACCCTGCTCCAGCAGGCACTTTTCGAAACCTTCCTGAACCACAACAAGCAGAACAAAGTTCCAAAAGGAACGGCCCCGGTTCAAGTCTCCGTCCAGATGGAAGGGAAAAACCCGGTTTTTTCCTATAAGCCTCTGGTCAAATCCTTCGCGCACTCGGAAGCCGCGAAAGACCTGTTCACCAGCAGTGGGCAAACATTCAAGGAATCCATCCCCATCAAAAAATGGCTGCTGCCGGGGGCAGTCCAGCGACATAGTTCTTTCGGAGAGGGTTGTACCGCTTTTGAGGAAACACCATCACGCTACCTCTGTCTCCTTTTTGCCCCCATGGCCTGCCTTTATTACCGCCTAAGCCTCATGGGAAGGGACGGAAAGCGGGACAAGAGAAAGAGGGCGGCGGTCGTCATTCCCCACATCACGAACCTGCGCACCTATGCTAATGCCTTCCAGAGATACCTCGTTTCTCCAATGGGGCAGCTAAATGCTTCCGGGCTGGCGGATGCCGGCTTATCGGCCCTCCTTTGCCTCAAAGCCGAAGAATCCATGGATACCCTCGGAATAACCGGTTTTTCGGTCATCACCTACGGGAAAGTCCCCTGGGACAAAAACCAGACACCACGAACGGGGACCCTCGATTTCGAGGACGTCCACCCCGAAACCCTGGATCGTTTCTCGCTGGCCCAGAGATGCCTGGGGAACCGAACCCTAATCCGGCCAAAGAAAGATCCGGCCGAAAAGGGAAACGGGAAGGAAGAAACGCTCGTTGCACGTACGATAACCAGCACTGTTCGGGGATTGGTTTCCGAGAACATTTCGGGAGGCAAACCTTGGTATCAGGGATTTTCGGCGCTTCTTTCATCGAAGGAACTGGCGAAAAGGATCTCCTATGAAAGGAAGGGGTTGTTTGCGATGGTCAACGAAATCGTATGGGATCTGAGCTCCGAGGAAAAATTCGTCGAGGCGATACACCAGGCGATCCGTTTCCGTTTAGGGAAGTTGGCTTCACAGGCGAAGGAGAGGAATGAGCGTCCCCCCTTCGATCGTGAGTATGAACGGATGCGCACGGGACTGATGAGAGCGAAGAATGCCCAAACCCTGCGGGCGGAACTGTCGGACTTCTTCTCTCGCGGAGGGATCAACCCCGTTTTGCAGGAAGATTGGAAACAGGTCCTCAGTATCATGGTCCAGCCCGATTGGCAAAAAGCGCGCGATCTTGCTTTGCTTGGATTGGCTTCCTACAAGGGAAAAGAGGCTCCGGAACTCCAGAAGGAACTCGAAGCTGAAACCACATTATCGGAAGAGGAGGAATAAATCATGAGTCTCCATGTTTACGGTTCGATCGTGACCTGCCCGGGCATCGCGGCAAACAACAGGGGAGAAAACGAAGGCAACATTTCGACCTTGCAGAAGATCCTCTGGAAGGGACAGGTCCATACGACCGTCTCCTCCGAGGCGATTCGGTGGGCAGTCCGGTATTACTGGCAACAGTCAGGGATACCGGTAAACCGTGTTTGGGTAGAGGAAGAGCAGGATCACGCCTGGAATGATCCAGAGTGGCTCGCTTGGTTAGACCCTAATGGCAAAGGGAAAGGGAAGAGTCGGTATATCGATGACGACCTTTTGGGCTACATGAGCGCCCACGCGGCAAAGATCGACGGGAGCGATGAAAAGGAAGGGTCCAGCAAGAAGAAAAGCAAGGGCGGCTGCGACAAAAGACGTGGTGTCCTGGAAGTCGCAAGGGCGATTTCCCTAACCCCTTTCACGGGTGACATCACCTTCAATGCCAAGAGCGGGAAAAAGGGAAACACCAGCCTTTACGGCACTGAGGTCCACGCAACCCGTTACCAGTTCTCCTTCGCCATGACTCCCGGGGCGATGATGGACCCACTACGGGCAATAGCAGCACTGGAAGCTTTCGAGAACCTCGGGGAAGTCGCCGGCAACCATAGTCGTTTTCTTTATGACTTCTCCCCTGAATCGGTGATCCTCCGAGTCACGGAAGACCCTGCCCCTCGTATTCTTTACGTATTTGAACAGACTCCAGACGGGAAAGTGACGGCAGATGAGTTGGTCAGGAGAATCCGGACCAACGACATTCCCGCCGAAGAGATCACGGTAGGCGGCCTTCTTGCTGAAGAACCTTCGGTTCGCGGTCTTGTGGGTGAAAACGGAAAGCCGGGAGTGAAAGAAGCCTTCAAATCCTTCAAGGAAATCCTCTCGGCCAGGCTGAAAGAGGAATGAAAGGTGCCCACCATGGCGGACCTGAGCCTGAGGGTTACTGTTCCCTTGTGCAGTTTCCGAAGGGGAACTGCCCGGGAATTCCTAGAAACCGACCGGGTTCCCCCTCCGTCAACCGTTTACGGATTTCTGCTTTCCCTCATCGGTGAATGGGATCGTAACCGGTATTCCGGAACCGGGCTTGCGATAGCGATGTTGGGAAAGCCCGCCGTTTCCAAGGTGATTCGGACCACTTGGCGCTACAAGAAGGCTCAATTGGGAGCTGGGCTCGGGTGCAACCGGACCCCGGATTACCAGGAGGTCCTTTCAGGATTAGACTTCTCAGTCTGGATCGCTCAGGGGGAATTAGCCGAAAACGTTCATCACGCCCTTTCCCAAAAGGGTGTCCGCATCGAAAGGGAAGGTGCGCTTTGCCTGGGGGAAAGCAGGAACCTGGTGGACGAGGTCCAGTTGAATCCCGTTTGGGAGGGGAAAACCGCTGAATGGCTCACTCCGGACAAGGGGGGAAAGATTTCTCTTCCCATCTGGGTGGACCACGTGGGGGGCAAAGGAACCAGGGCTCTTTCTTTTTCCCTCGTGCCCGGGCCGTTGGCCTGCCCGGAATCGGATTCTCCCCTGTGGATCCGGATCGCCCCGTGAGGTGACAAATGAGCTTCGAAGCCGAAGTCTCGGGGACGGAACCTCTCCTTCGCGTCATGTCTCTCCATGCACTTGAATATTGCGAACGCCTCTTCTACCTGGAAGAAGTGGAAGAGATCCGGCTGGCGGATTCCAGCGTTTATGCAGGTCGTGCAATGCACGAGGAGCTTGCCCTGGAAGAAGGTGAGGAAAGGCGATCCTATACCCTGTCCAGTACCATTTTGGGCTTGACCGGTAAGATGGACGCGATGAGGCATCGTGAAGGAAGCTGGATTCCTTACGAACACAAAAAAGGGCGACCCATGCGGAACGAAAAGGGTGAACCTGGTGCTTGGCCTAGCGATGCCCTCCAGGTCGGTGCCTATGGGATGCTACTCGAGGAGCACCTCGGCAAAAAAATACCCGAGGCCCGGATTCGGTACCATGCGGAAGGCGTTACTGTAAGTGTCCCGCTAGACGACACGTTACGCTTGGCTGTTCGAACCGCGGTGGAGCGCGGTCGGTCTCTTCGAACCCAAAAGTCTCGCCCCCCGATTACCGAACACGAGGGCAGATGCATCAAGTGCTCTCTTGCCCCTGTATGCCTACCGGAAGAAGAGCGGCTTTCCAAGGATGAGAACCGGGAGCCGGTTCGCCTTTTCCCGGCACATGTCGAGGGAACGACAGTCCACGTTGTCAGTCATAAGGCAAGAATAAGCAAATCCGGAGAGACCATAAGGATTGAAGGGGAGGAAATGGAACCCCGGGTTTTTCCGGTTAATGAAATTAATTCGCTAGTTATCCACGGTTATGGACAGATTTCTACTCAAGCCCTGCATTTCTGTGCCTCCCGTGAAATACCCATACATTGGCTTTCCTCTGGGGGCACTTATATAGCCGGTTTGACTTTCGGGGCAGGTGCTGTCCATCGACACCTTCGCCAATATGCAGCCTTAACCCAACCCGGCGTTTGTCTTGCATTAGCCCGAAAGACAGTTTTGGCAAAAATTGAAGGACAACTTCGATATCTCCTTCGCTCAACTCGACAGCTAACCCAGAAGAGGGAATCGGTTAGAAATTCGGTCCAAGCGCTTAGGGAATCGCTACATGGTGCGGCCCACTCCGAAGGCGTGGAGGCTCTTAGGGGAATGGAGGGCCTGGCTGCAAAAGCCTATTTTGAATCTTTGCCTGTCCTTCTACCTTTAGCAGGCGAAGATTTCATCCCGGAAGGACGCAATCGTCGTCCGCCTAAGGATCGGTTCAACGCTCTCCTTAGCTTCGGTTATTCCCTACTCTATCGAACCGTTTTGGAATCGATCATAGCTGTAGGCCTGGAACCCGCTTTAGGCTATTACCACACTCCACGTTCCACCGCCCACCCTCTCGTACTTGATCTAATGGAACTTTTCAGGGTCAGCGTCTGGGACATCCCTCTGATCGGATCCATCAATAGGAAACAATGGGATCCAAAATCGGATTTTACCATTACAAAGGAAAAAGTCTGGTTGTCCGAAACGGGCCGTAAAAAAGCGATTGTTTTATTCGAAAGACGACTCCAGGAAAGTTGGAAACACCCTGTAACGGAATATTCACTTTCTTATCGGCGAACGATCGAACTGGAAGTCCGGCTCTTAGAAAAAGAGTGGTCGGGTCAACCGGGTCTTTTCGCCAAATCACGACTAAGGTAGCGATGCGGATATGAAAAAATGGTATCTTGTGGCATATGACATTCGGGAAGAACAACGCCTCCGGAAAGTTGGAAAGATTCTTGAAGGTTACGGAAGCAGAATCCAATATAGCTTCTTTCGATGCCACATGAGTGAAAGATCCCTAGAACGCTTACGATGGGAACTTTCAAAAATCGTTGTACCGGAAGACACTTTGCTGTTTATTGCCTTGTGTGAAAAATGCGTAGACCAAATAAAACAGAAGAATACGGAAAATGAATGGCCCCCTGATCCTGATACTTGGGAGATTGTGTGAAAAACACCCATAATCTAATCAAGCACCTCTCAGTGGGATGGCTCTATTTGCGAGAATTTTGCTAACTAAGCAGAATGGGCAGGCATAAAAAGCAAAATGGTGCTTGAATTGTCCCTCTTTCAGTAATAGCAACCATTCTAAAGTGCGCAAGGGGAAAAATGAACTGCTTTCCTAGAAAGTGTGATCCATATCTGAGTGCGTACTTGAAAAACCTGGAGTCAAGAGCTTGGAATCCGAGGCAACATTACCGGTGCTATGCCGAAATCTCTGATGCCGAAAGGCGTTGAGCACCCGCCCCCGAAAATGCGTTACTTGCCTACCGTTTCCGATGCCGAAATCTCTGATGCCGAAAGGCGTTGAGCACATGTAGATGTCGCTGACGACAACCCGGCCGAGGCATGCCGAAATCTCTGATGCCGAAAGGCGTTGAGCACTGGCGAGAGTCTTCGATGAAATCGTTTTCGCTGCGATGCCGAAATCTCTGATGCCGAAAGGCGTTGAGCACTTCCTGCACTTGTCCCACAGGTACAACTTGGACCCCTTATGCCGAAATCTCTGATGCCGAAAGGCGTTGAGCACCTACCCCCGTCTCCCCCATCTACCCTCAGCTACGGTCATGCCGAAATCTCTGATGCCGAAAGGCGTTGAGCACACTTTTGCCCTCGTGCATCTCGTGTCGAATGAGATAAATGCCGAAATCTCTGATGCCGAAAGGCGTTGAGCACAAATGGATTCGGGAACAGGAGAAAAGAGGAGTCTTACAAATGCCGAAATCTCTGATGCCGAAAGGCGTTGAGCACTAGAGATTCTGGCATAACCCATGTTGGGTATACAGAATGCCGAAATCTCTGATGCCGAAAGGCGTTGAGCACTTGAGGGAGGGCGATGGCATATATGTGTAACTATCGGAATTAGGAAAACTCT
>JAJUIT010000097.1 GCA_029267465.1 Synergistaceae bacterium | reverse complement strand
GGCCACGCTCGTTGCTGCCTGGCTGACCCGGCGCATGCCCAACGTGTTCTGGGCGGCCGTTCCCCCGGTCCTGGTCAATGGGCTTGTCGTCGGTACCTACCTTTCACTCCTTCTCGACGTCCCCTTGGCCTCAACCATTCTCTACGTGGCGCTGGGCGAAGCAGGGGTTTGCTTCCTTCTGGGTGTGCCCCTCGCCACGTTTTTGACCCGGATCCTGAAGGAAAGGAAGAAGGCATGAAAAAGGGGCTCCCGAAAGGAGCCCCTTAACCGCCGGTTTTTTTCAGGGAACGCGAACCGTGGTGGTTCTCCCGTCATCCCAGGTGGCCACCAGTTCGTAGCGGGAAGCCGCAAGCTGCAGGGTCCCGTTGTTTTCCACGAAGAGCTGCAGGGTCCGGTTGGGCGGCACCGGGAACGAAACGGACCCGTCGGACCGGTTCAAAAGCGCTCCGCCGGGAACGCGAACCGCCATCGTCCACCGGCCGTTCGCGGGAACCGTGTCCCAGACGCCCCGGAGGCCGATGTTCCTCAGGCTAAGGGACTGGATCCTCCCGCGTCCGCGAATCTTCAGGGTGAAGACCCAGTCGTTCCTGCCGTTTCTCAAAAGCCGGTCGTACGGTCCCACGAAATCGCTCGTTGACGCCTGGGGCTTCGACAGCTGCAGTTCCCGTTTTTCAACGTCCGGCAGGGTCGCCGCAGAACCGGTCCCGATTTCCTTCTCCAGCAGCTGGCCGTCACTGAACGCAAGGGAAATGCGCCAGGCCGAGGCCGGGTCGGTGAGGGTCTTGTTGTCCTCGACCCAGAGCTGCAGGGCCGTGGTGCCGTCCACCGGGATCCGGACCGATCCGTCCGAGGCGTTCAGCACGCCCCCTCCCGGCCGGGTCACGGCCACCAGCCACCGGCCGTTGCCCGGGATCGTGTCCCACTCGCCGCCCCGGGTCAGGTTGACGATCCGTACTCCCGTCAGCGTCCCCTTTTTCGAGAACCGGATATCGAACCGGTAGTCCCGGTTCAGGTTCCCTTCCAGCTTCTCCCACGGGCCGACGTAATCAAAGCTTCCAACCCCGGCCAGGGCCGCCTCCAGGAGAGCCCCTTCCCCCGTGGTTTCCGAAACGGGGGCCGGCCGGATGTCCTCCTCGACGACTCTTCCGTCGTCGTAGACCAGCGTGATCCTCGAGCGGGTTTCGGGGTTTCCGAGGGAACCGTTGTTCTCCAGCCAGAGGATGAAGGCGGACGGTTCCGTCACCGGGATGCGGATCGCGCCGTCCGAGCGGTTGAGGATTTCACCGTTTGTCCGGGTCACCGCCAGGAGCCAGCGGCCGTTTCCGGGAAGGGTGTCCCATTCCCCCGCGGGTCCTTTCACGTTGGCGATCTTCATGCCGATGATCGTTCCAAGATGATCAAGCTTGACATCGATCCGCCAGTCCGGCTTTCCGTTGCCGGCGCGGTTTTCGTCCCTGCCGACAAGATCGCGGTTCCCTTCCCCCATCATCGTGGCCTGCAGGATTCCTCCCGCCTGTGACGGCTCCGTTCCTGCGGCCAGGGCCGCGATCGGCGCCCTCAGGATCCTCCCGTCCGCAAAGCGCAGGATGACCTCGTAACGGGTCTTGCCTTGCTCGATGGAGCCGTCGTCGCTCAACCAAAGGTCCAGGACCGTCTTCCCCGAGATGGGTATCTCGATGCTGCCGTCGCTGTTGTTCAGGGTTTCCCTCCCGCGAACGACGGCCAATGCCCAGCGGCCGTTGCCGGGGATCGTGTCCCAGGCCGAGGTCGGCCTTCCTTCAACGAGGTTGCGGACCTCCGCCTCCCTTAGGGTTCCCGCTCCTTCCAGTTCAAGGCGGATCCGTTCGTCGGGCCGACCGTCCCCCCTCAGGATTTCGTCTCTTCCCGTGAGATCGCGGTTGGCCCTCTCCATCCATTGCGCCGAGAGGATCCTGGCGGTCGTTGCGGTGATGGAGGGAGGGATCGTGATCGTGGACCGGGCCTCGGAGTTGTCCAGGAAGCGGGCCGTGAGCGTGAACCGGCCTCCCCGGGCGATATCCCCGTTGTCCGCGACGGAAATTTCCAGGTTCATCCCCAGGAGGAAGGGGACCATGGGCAGTCTCCCGTTTGCCTCGGTCAGGAGGTTCCCCGATCCGTCCCGGATCCTCATCCCCCAGGCTGCGTTCCCCGGGGTGGTGTCCCAGGTGCCGTTGCCGTCTTCCGCCCGGAGAGCGAGGCCGGCCAAGGCTCCCGCCCCGGTGATCGAAACCGAGAAACGGGCATCGGGCCTGCCGTCCGGGGTGCTGCTTTCTCCTGGCCCCACCTGGTCGGCGGGGCCGAATCCGTTGAACGTGAAGCCGGCGATTTCTCCCATCGCAGCGAACGCTCCCGCCGAGGACAGGATCAATAACGCCAGGGCTGCCAGGAGCACCCGTAACGCTTTGGCTCTCATTTCAATTCCCCCTTTGTTCTATAACGAATTCATAATTTTTACCGAACGACAATATTCTACCACTTCGAAGAGTTACCGTCATTGGGGCTTTTCAGCCAGGTGCGCCGAATGTTACCATTTGTTTAAACATGGGGGTGGAACCCGGTGACGAAGATCATGCTTTGCGGCCGGGGCGGAAGCGGGAAAAGCACCGTGACCGCCATGATGGCCCGCTACCTTGCCGCGAACGGGCAGAATGTACTGGTCGTCGATGCGGATGCAAGCAGCCGCGGCCTTGCAGGGCTGGTCGGGCTGAAGCGGCCTTTGCGGAGCCTGGCCGACGAACTGGGCGGACCGGAGGCCCTGACGAGGAAGCTCGGCGCCTACCTGGGCAATTCCACCGCATTGGCCTCACGGATCCATGTCGACGAGCTGCCTGCGGCCTGCACGAGCCGCAGGGATTGCCTGGCCTTGCTGGAGGTGGGCAAGGCCTGGCCGGGCGGGGATGACGCCGGGCAGATCCTGGAGGAGCTGGGGCGGCATGTGCTGGGCCGCCTGGATGACCGCAACTGGTGGGTGCTCGTCGACAACGAGGCTGGAATGGATCGGTACGGGGCAAGTCACCGTTTGACGGACGCGTTCCTGTTCGTTTCCGACGGTTCGCAGCCATCCCTGGAATCGGCTGCCTTTGCGGCGCGCCTTTTCCTGGAGGTCGAAAAACCGCTTTTGACCCTTCTGAACCAGGTCGAACCGGCCGCGGAAGAAACGATCGTCCGGAGGGCGAAATTCCTGGGGGTCACGGTCGACGCGGTCATCCATGCCGATCCCGCCCTGCGAGAGGCGGCGGAAAAGGGGTGTCCGGTTCCGCTCCAGGGAGATGCGGCTGCTGCCATCCGGAAAATCCTTTCTCGCCTCGAGGCGGTTCTGAACCCCTCCGGGAGGGTGCGGGCCAGGTCCCGTTTCCAATAGGCGTTGACACCGCTTTGCGGTGGGAGTATAAGTCTGCATGGCATCGGGGGAGTCGGAATTCCGGCTGAGAGGAGGCGAAGGCCTCGACCCCTGGAACCTGATCCGGATCATGCCGGCGAAGGAAAGATGCGAGTCCTCTTTTTTCACGCGTTTCCCTTCTTTCTTCTCCAGCGGTTCCCTTCCCGAGATGCCGATCTCAGGTCAGCTGCCGGTTGCGCCCTTGTTCCGGCAAGGACCGGAAGGATGGAGGAGTCCCCTTTGAAACCCAACGTGAAGGTCATGGTGGAAGGAGCCCTGGCGGCTGCCCTGACGGTCGCACTCTTCTACGTCAAGCTCTGGGAGATGCCGCAGGGAGGATCGATCACCCTGGAGTCGATCCCGCTGTTGATTTTCTCCCTGAGACGGGGCCTGCGGCCCGGGGCAGGAGCCGGAGCGGTCGCAGGACTGCTGCAGATGCTGCTGGGCGGATACGTCGTTCACCCCGTCCAGGCCCTGCTGGACTATCCTTTTGCGTTCGGGGCCCTGGGCCTTGCCGGAGTTTTCAAAAAGCCGCTCTGGGCGGGGGTGGCGCTTGGGAGTTTCGCGCGGTTTGCCTGCCATGTCCTTTCGGGTGCCGTCTTTTTCGGTAGCTATGCCCCGAAGGGGACGAACGTCTGGATCTACTCACTGACCTACAATGGCAGCTACATGCTCCCGAACCTGATGATCGCCGTGATCGTGGTGGCGCTTCTCTGGCCGAGGCTCAGCCGCATCTCGTAGAGAAAGGGCGGCCCCGGGAGCTCGAGCTCCCGGGGCCGCCCTTTCCATTCTTCTTCATTTCTTCGCTCAGGCTTCCGCTTCGGCCTCTTCTTCCTCGAGCTCCGCGGGGTCGATCGCGAGCCACTTCCTCCAGTCGAAGCGGAAGAACCCGCTGAAGATATAGATGCAGAGCGCGGCAAGGGGGGCTTGCCCCTGCAGGGTCACGATGAGCGCGACGGTCAGGGCGAACAGGAAAGCCAGCTTGAGCCGGTTGACGTTCCCGCTGCGGAGCCGTTTCAGGTTCCCGTAGGGGATGCTCGAAACCATCAAAAGCCCCGTTGCAACGGCTAGAACGGCGGCCAGGACGGGGGGGACGGAAAGCCCGCCCATCACGAGGGAGGCCAGGAAAAGTCCCCCGGCGGGAATGGGCAGCCCCTGGAAAGGACCCGGAGCGTGGTACACGTTGAAGCGTGCGAGCCTCAACGCCCCGCAGAGGCCGAAAAAGGCTGCGGACAGGGCACCGACGATGCCCAGCCACCCCCAGAGGAAGACCGCGTAGAAGAGAAGGGCAGGAGCCGCCCCGAAGCTCACGGCGTCGGCCAGGCTGTCAAGCTCGACGCCGAACTCGGTGCTTCCTCCCAGGCTGCGGGCCATCTTTCCGTCCATGGCGTCGAAGAATACGGCGGCCATGATCAGCCAGGCGGCAGGGTGGTAATGCCCTTGCAGGGTCAGGATCATGGAGAGGATCCCGCTCAGGATGTTGCCGCTGGTGATCATGTTGGGAATGATCTTGCGGAAGGGGATCACCCGAGGGCTACGCCTGATCATTTTCTTCTTCATCGGCAGGTCCTCCAATCGGTGTTTCGCCGGCCCGAACCCTGTCGCCCACGGCGACGAGGGGCCGAACGGACGCCGGAAGATAGACTTCCACTTTCGAACCAAGCTTGATCATCCCATATCTCTGCCCCCGTGTCAAAGCTTCGCCTTTTCGCACTCTCGAAACGATCCGTCGGGCCAAAAGCCCCGCGATCTGCACGAGAAGGGTTTCCCCCCGGGGGGTCTGCATCCCGACGTAGAAGCGCTCGTTTTCCAGGGAGGCCTTGGGATGATAGGCGGCCAGGCGTTTCCCCGGGACGTAGTCGAGGAATTCGACCGTTCCGGAAGTCGGGGCGCGGTTGACGTGAACATCCAGGGGAGACATGAAAATGCCGATGCAGAGGGCTCGCCCGGTGTAGGGATGCTCGGCGTGGCCGATCTCCATCACTTTCCCGTCGGCAGGGCTGACCCAGAGCCTTTCGTCCTCCGGGGCCTTCCGGTCGGGATCGCGGTAGAACCAGAGAAGAAGCAGGAGAACGAAAAGGAAAAAAACACCGAGCGGACGGGCGATCAGCCACCCTCCCGCGGCCATGAAGGCGCAGGCGGAAATGGCGGCGATTCCGTCCCGTGCAAGCCTCATCCCTTAAACCTCCACGTCGCAGGCGGTTTCGACGACGACGCTGACGTCAGAAACGCTGTCCCCTTCATCGAGGCGGACCAGGATGGATCCGGTGGCAGTCCGGCTCAGGCGCGGGATGCCGGAAACGCTTTGCCTCACCATCCTGCCCCGGCTGGAGATGACCACCACCTCGTCCTCGGGAAGAACACCCCAGGAACCGACAAGGTCTCCCGTGCGGTCTCCGAGGCGCATGGCCCGGATTCCTCCGCCGCCACGGTGATGGACCGGGAACTCCAGGCAGCAAGTCCGTTTCCCGACTCCTTTTTCGCTGATCAGGAGAATGTCCAGCGTGTCCTGCAGGACGACGCATCCGACCACCCGGTCACCGGGGGCAAGCCGGATCCCCCGGACTCCCATGGCCAGGCGTCCCTGGGGACGGAATTCCTCCTCCCGGACCCGGAGGGCCTGTCCCTGGGCCGTGGTGAGGAGGAGTTCGTTGTCTCCCCGGGTAAACCGTACACGGGCGATCGTGTCGCCTTCTGAAAGTCCGAGGACGCGCCTCCCGGCCCGGGTGAGGTTTTCCAGTTCCGATACCGGCAGCCGCTTGGCCAGGCCCCGCTCGGTGACGAAGAAGACGTAGGCCGCGCCTCTCAGGCTCGAGTCTTTCATGGCCACGATCCGCTCGTTTTCTTCCAGCGAGATGAGGTCCCGGATGGGTTTGCCCTTGCCGCTCCTCGGTTCGGGGACCGAAAGTCCCTTGATGGCAAAAACGCGGCCGCGGGAGGTGAAGAGGAAGAGGTCACGGTGGGTCGTGGTACAGGTCATGATGGCGATTTCGTCTTCGCCGCGAAGGACGGCCCCCCGGACACCCTTCCCTCCCCGGGACTGGGTGTGAAAGTCCTGGAGCGGGGAGCGGCGGACGTACCCGTCCCGGGACAGGACGATCACGATGTCCGATTCGGGAATCAGCTCCTCGACCGAAACATCCTCGATGGCGGATGAAATTTCGGTCCTCCTGGGCGTGGCGAACTTGCGCTTGACTTCGGCCAGTTCCTCCCGGACGACGGCGTCGAGGACGGCCGGGTTGCCCAGGATCGTCTGGTAACGCTCGATGTCGGCGAGAAGCCCCGCCAGCTCTTCCTCTAGCTTGTGGCGCTCCAGGCCCGTCAGGCGCTGGAGGCGCATTTCCAGGATCGCCTGGGCCTGTGGTTCCGTGAAGCCGAGCTGTTCCACCAGGCCCTCCCTTGCGGTCTGCGTGTCCTTCGAGGCACGGATCAGGGAGATGACCGCCTCGATCATGTCCAGGGCGCGAACCAGCCCTTCGACGAGATGCGCCCTCTCCTCGGCCTTTCTCAGGCGGAAGGCGGTCCTGCGGCGGATGACGGCCCTTCGATGATCGAGGTAGACCCAGAGCATTTCCAGCAAAGACAGCTCCCGGGGCCGCCCGTCCACGAGGGCCAGGTTGATGACCCCGAACGTTGTCTGGAGGCTGGTTCGGCTGAAGAGCTGCTTGAGCGTCACGTCGGGGTTGGCGTCGCGGTGAAGCTCCAGGACGATCCGCATTCCCCTGCGGTCGGACTCGTCCCTGATATCGGTGATCCCATCAAGGTGTCCCGATTTGACCCCCTCGGCGATCGCTTCGATCAGGGCGGTCTTGTTGACCATGAAGGGGATCTCGGAGATGATGATCGACTTTTTCCCCCGCTTCCCGTCATCGACGGACGTTCTGCCGCGGACGACGATCTTGCCGCGCCCGGTCCGGTAGGCTTCCACGATGCCGTC
>JAJUIT010000109.1 GCA_029267465.1 Synergistaceae bacterium | reverse complement strand
GATCGTCGGCTTCTTCGTCTATCGCGACCTGAAGCTCGGCAACTTCTCGAAAGCCATGGTCAACACCTGCGTGACCCTTGGCATGATCGCGCTGCTGCTCGGCGGGGGGACCGTCCTGACGCGTTTCATGACCCGGGAAGGGGTCGCCCAGGCCCTGGCCGAAGCGATGCTCGGGCTGTTCCACAGCAAGTTCATGATCCTGATCTCGATCAACCTGTTCCTGCTTCTTTTGGGAATGTTCCTCGACGGCATTCCCATCCTCATCCTGGCGGTGCCGCTCATCCTGCCCCTGGCGAACGAGCTGGGGATCAACCTGGTTCACCTGGGATCCATGATCATCGTGAACATCGGACTTGGGGTCATGACGCCTCCTTTTGCCATGTCGATCTTCGTCGGTTCCCGGCTTTCCGGTGTCCCCGCCGGGGAACTGATCCCGCCGATGATGCTGTACCTGTTCTGCGTGGGGATCCCCGTGCTGCTTCTGACGACCTACATCCCCTTCCTTTCCTGCTGGCTTCCCACCCTCGCCCTGGGGGCGCAGGTCGTCGGACCGTGGTAAGCTTGAACGGATGAACGGCTGAAAAGAGGTGAGAACATGACGGCGAATCTGCTGGACGGGAAAAAAATCGCCTCGGAAATCCGCGAGAACGTGGCCAGGAGGGCGGAGGAGCTGAAAGCCCGGGGAGTCGTGCCGGGCCTGGCGGTCATCCTCGTGGGAGAGGATCCCGCCTCGAAGGTCTACGTGGGGCAGAAGGAAAAGGCCTGCCGGGAAGCCGGGTTCAAGTCGGACCTTCTGAGACTGCCCGAATCCACGACGCAGGAGGAACTGCTTTCCGTCATCGGCCGGCTGAACGCGGATCCCTCGGTTCACGGGATCCTGGTTCAGCTGCCGCTGCCGTCCCGGATCGATCCGGAGGCGGTGATCGCCGCCATCGATCCAGCCAAGGACGTGGACGGGTTCCACCCCGTGAACGTCGGGCACCTCGTTTCGGGGGTTCCCGGCATGGTGCCCTGTACGCCCCTCGGGATCGTCCGGATGCTGGAATCCTACCGGATCCCCCTGGCGGGAAAGCACGCGGTCATCGTCGGGAGAAGCTCCATCGTGGGCAAGCCCCTGGCCCACCTTCTGCTCGCGAGAGACTGCACCGTGACCGTCTGCCACAGCCGGACTCAGGACCTCGCCTACTTTACCCGGCAGGCCGACGTCCTGGTGGCCGCCGCCGGCAGGCCGAAGCTGATCACGGCTGACATGGTCAAACCCGGCGCGGTGGTGGTGGACGTGGGAATCAACCGCCTGGAGAGCGGCCTTGCCGGGGACGTGGACTTCGAAGCCGTCCGCGAGGTCGCCGGCTGGATCACGCCCGTTCCCGGCGGGGTGGGCCCGCTCACCATCGCCATGCTCCTGGAAAACACCCTCGCCGCGGCCACTCGAAGCCTCCAATGACCCTTTGACTCGATTCCGGGCAAGTCCCCCTCGCACGAGGGGGACTTTTTTGTATTTTATATGTAGGCATGACAATAAACCTGGGTTCATGATAGAATCGGACTGGGTTGTAAAAAATAATACAATAAATGGCTATCATCCGTAATATTTTATCCATTCCCGGGCTGTTTCTCCCTCGCGGCGTCATTCGGTTTTTCAGCTTTTTCCCGTTCGACCTCACAACGAATGCAAAGGAGGCTAAAAGCGTGTCTCAATCCTTGTGGAATGCGCTTGTCCGCCATTTCATCCTCGTGGGAGCCGCCGTTTCGCTGGCCGCGCTTTTCGCCGTGCCGCTGGGGATTGCCTGCAGCGGGAGGCCGAGGCTGGCCGCGGGCCTGCTCTACGTCAACGGGCTCATCATGACGATCCCCTCCGTCGCCCTTTACGGCCTGATGATGCCGGTCCTGGCGCTGGTGGGGCGCGGAATCGGGGCGATTCCGGCGGTGATCGCCCTGTTCCTCTACTCCCAGCTTCCGATGCTGCGGAACACGATCGTGGGGCTTCGAAACGTCGACCCCGCCATCGTCGACGCCGCGCGGGGCATGGGGATGAACCGCCCGCGCCTGCTTTTCGCGGTCCGGCTGCCGCTCGCGTTTCCGCTCATCATGGCGGGAATCCGCTCCTCGGCGGTGATGGGGGTGGGGGTGGCTGCCATCGCCGCCTACATCGGCGCGGGCGGCCTCGGGACCTACATCATGCTCGGCATCTCCAACAGCAACCGAGAATTGATCCTCACCGGGGCCGTTTCCACGACCCTGATGGCCCTGGCCCTGGATCTCTGCCTCGGCGCGGTCCAGAAAAACCTTGAGAGAAGGGCGGGAATAACTCCATGAGCGGTGTCTTTTCAGGCGAACCCCATATCGTGCTGGAAAACGTCTGGAAGACGTTCGAGAGCGGTTCCGTCGCTGTCAGGAACCTCAGCCTGGAGGTGTACTGCGGGGAGACGCTGGTCCTGATCGGTCCGTCGGGCTGCGGCAAGACGACCACCCTTCGCCTGGTCAACCGCCTGGTCGAACCCACGAAAGGGCGCATTCTCTTCGACGGCGAGAATACGCTGGACATGAACCCGGACCGCCTGCGGCAGAGGATGGGCTACGTCATCCAGGGAATCGGCCTCTTCCCCCACATGAGCGTCGAGGACAACGTGGCGGTGGTGCCGAGACTGAAGAAGATGCCCCGCCAGGCGGTGAAAGAAACGGTGGCCCGCTGCCTGGAGCTGGTCGGCTTGCCGGTCCAGGCCTGGGGAAAACGGTGGCCGAGGGAGCTTTCCGGGGGGCAGCGCCAGAGGGTGGGGGTTGCAAGGGCGCTCGCGGGCGACCCGGAAGTCATCCTGATGGACGAACCCTTCGGGGCGCTGGATCCTCTCACCCGGGAAGTCCTCCAGGACGAACTTTTGGCCCTCAGGGAGAGGCTGGGGAAGACCATCGTTTTCGTCACCCACGATATCCACGAGGCGATGAAAATGGGGGACCGCGTTGCCGTCATGAAAGGCGGCGAGCTGGTGCAGGTCGGTGAGCCGCTGGCTCTTTTGTCCCGGCCGGCGGACAACTTCGTCGCCGACTTCGTGGGAGCCGACAATCATCTCGCGATGTTCTCCTTCGTGAAGGTAAAGGACGTTCCTCCCCGGACCGAGAACCTCCCCGTGGTCGGAGAGGGGGCGACGTTCGGGGAAGCCCTCGACCTCGCGGAGAGGACAGGGATCCAGTACGGCAGGAGGCGGTTCGTTTACGTCGTCGACGCGACGGGCAGGGTGCTGGGCTACGCGGACATCGAGGGGTTCCGCGCAAGAAACGATCCGGTGAGGGCGGCCGTGAAACCCGCCCCCTCGGTGGCCCCGGAAAGCAGCGTCCACGACGCCCTGCTCCGCATGGTCGAAAACGGGGTCATCAACCTCCTGGTGCTCGACGACAACCGGCGGATGAAAGGGCTTTTGACTTTCGGCGACCTGAACCGGCTCATCGAGAACCAGAGGAGGGGTGAAGGATGTACCTTGAAACCCTGAGTCACGAGGTGATCCTCCAGCTGGCCCTGCAACACCTGCAGCTCGTGTTCTGCGCATGCCTGGCCGCCTTTCTGCTGGCTCTTTCGATCGGGATCTGGGTCACGCGCCCTAGCCTGAAGGACAGGATTGCCCCGAGGCTGGTCGCCCAGGTGCTGTTTTTGGGGCAGGCCGTTCCCAGCCTGGCAGTCATCGGCCTCGTCATGGTCGTCTTCGGAACCGGGGCGCCGACGGCGATCTTCGCCCTCACCCTGGGGTCCCTGGTGCCGATGCTCCGGAACGTCGTCGCGGGCCTGAGGGGCGTCCCGGCCCCGGTCCTCGACGCTGCCCGCGGAAACGGCATGCCTCCCTGGACGGTGCTGGTGAGGGTGGAGCTGCCGCTTGCCCTCCCTGCGATCTTCGCGGGGGTCCGGACCGCCGTCGTCATCGCCATCGGCACGGCGGCCCTCAGCTCACAGATCGGGGCGGGAGGGCTGGGGAGCCTCATTTTCACCGGCCTGGCGATGTTCGACATGCCCCTCATGCTGGCGGGGGCGATCCCTACGGCCCTGCTCGCGATCGCTGCGGACAAGGTTCTCGGACTCGCGGAGACCCGTTTCCGCGACAAGTGGTAGCCCCGTTGTCAACGGCGGGAAAAAAAGAAAGGAGCGTGCCTCGATGAAGAGAAAAATCCTCGCGCTGCTGGTGCTTGTCCTGTTCGCGTCGGTTCCCGCCTGGGGAGCCGGGAAGTTCGCGGTGGGCAGCAAGACCTTCGCGGAGCAGCTGGTTCTCGGCAAGATGGGCGTTGCGATCATGAAGGACCTTGGATATACGGTGGACGACAAAGTTCCGCTTGGCGGGACGGCCATTCTTCGGCAGGCCCTGGTCTCCAACCAGATCCAGGGCTATTTCGAGTACACGGGGACGGCGGCCACCGTGTTCTTCAAGGAAAAGACGATGTTCCCGACACCGGGGGCGACCTACGACTTCGTCAAGTCGACGGACGAGAAAAACGGCCTGGTCTGGCTCTCCCGCATGCCGCTGAACAATACCTACTGCCTCATGATGCGGGCTGCGGATGCCGAGAAGCACGGGATCCGTTCGATCTCGGACCTGGCGGCCCTGGTGGAAAAGAACCCGCGCGCCCTCAAGCTCGGAGTGACCCCGGAATTTTTGGTCAGGCCCGACGGGCTGCCGAAGCTCAGGACCACCTACGCCCTCAGGCTGGACGCGAAGAACGTCGTCCAGATGGAACCGGGGCTGATTTACCTCGCCCTCCGGGACGGGTCCCTGGACATCGGCGTCGGTTTCTCAACCGACGGCCGGATCCGGGCCTACGGGCTGCGGGCCCTGGACGACGACAAGGTCATGTTCCCTTCCTACAACCCGGCCTTCGTGATCCGAAAGGAAGTCCTGGACGCCAATCCAGGAATCGCCGCTCCCTTCGAAAAGCTGGCGAAGGTGCTCGATGACGAAGCCATCACCGAGCTGAACTTCCGGGTCGCCGAAATGAAACAGGATCCCGCCGCCGTGGCGGAGGCCTTCCTGAAAGCTCACGGGATCATCCGGTAGCGCGCGAAAGGCGCCGTTGGGCCGGGAGTTTTTCCCCGCACACGGGGAGGCTTTCGGCCCTTTATTCATTTCCAGGGCCTCAGGGAAAGGGAGGCCATGAAGGTTTCCTGGAAGCGGAAATCCTCGTGCAGGCGGACGTGGGTGATCCGTTGGAGGAGGCTTTCGTGACGCCTTCTCCCCGCCGCGGGGGCCGCCAGGTAGAGGACGGCGCCCTCCAGGGCCGCGTTGCCGATGCCCCGGGCAGGGCGGCGGGCTTTCGGGACCAGCCCGATGCGTTCGGCATGAACCGGGTCGAGGGCGTTTCCGAACGCCCCGGCCATCAGGATGTTTTCGAGATCGGCCGCCTGGATGCCTGCCTCGGCCAGGAGGATCGATTCCGCGGCGGCGATGGCTCCCTTGGCCAGCTGGAGGGCCCGGACATCGGGCTGGGACAGGACGATCGAGCCTGGAAAGAGGGAAAAGGCCCGGGTTTTCCCCTGCCTTACGCACCGCTCGCGAATGGACTGGGGTGCGCTTTCGGGGCAGAGGGTCCCGGAAGGATCGATAACCCCCGTTTCCAGAAGCAGCGCGACCAGGTCGACGAGCCCGCTGCCGCAGATCCCCCTGGGCGGGGGATCGCCGATCACGGAGGGAACGAAGCGCCCTTTTTCCAGGCGGAAGGCGTGGATGGCTCCATTCTCCGCGGCCATCCCGCAGGAGAGGTTTCCCCCCTCCAGGGCCGGCCCCGCCGCGGCGGAGGCGCAGAGGATCCGTCCCCGGGTCGCCAGGATGACCTCGCTGTTCGTCCCCGTGTCGACCAGGAGGAAAGGCAGGCGGGTCCCGGCCCTTTCAAGCGCGGCGTCCAGCGCGCAGAGGGCGTCGGACCCGACGTATCCTGCAACCAGGGCTGGCCAGGTCAGCCTGGCTTTTCGAAGGGCCGCCATCCCCAGGTCGGCGCAGGCGGCTTCACGGGGTCGGGTGTCCGGCGGCTCGAACGGCGCCCGGGCGAGGGAGCCGGGCGGAAGTTCCCAGAACAGGGCATGCATGACCGGGTTCCCCACCAGGACCATCTCGGCGGTTTCCAGGGGGGAGCACCCTGCCGATTCGGCCAGTTCGCAAACCAGAGACTGGATCCTTCCCCGGAGGGCTTGCGCCATCTCCGCCGCTTTTAGGGGATGGGCCGCTTCTGCCAGCCTTCGCACCACGTCCAGGCCCCACCGCCTTGTCGGGTTCGGGACGGTCTTTTCCGCCAGGATCTCCCCCGAGGAGAGGTCCGCCAGCCGGGCCGAAAGGTCGGTGGCCTTCCTGCTCGGCGGCGACCAGATCGCGACGCCCGACGAGCGGGGGGAGCGGATCGTGGGCGACTCGCTGCTCGTCCTGCTCAACGCCTCGCACGAGCGGGTCACCTACGTCCTGCCGGACGTCGACTGGGGGCGGGAGTGGGAGGTGCTCGTGGATACCGCCGGAGAGCTGGAGGAGAAGCGCGAGCACGTGGCCGCGCGCGGCTCGGTCCCGCTCGAGGAGCGGTCGCTC
>JAJUIT010000059.1 GCA_029267465.1 Synergistaceae bacterium | reverse complement strand
GATATCGCGAACCCGCCGAAGGCCAGCCGCGCGAGGGCGCGACGGTGGCGCTGTTTCTCGCGCTCTATCTCGTGCTGCTGGCGTTCTTCATCCTGCTGGTGGCGATTTCCGAGACCCCGCGCGGTCCTGTCCGATCCATACCAGGCATAAAAATCGCCTCCTTTTTGAGATTGATTCTCATTATATATCCGCTATCGAAAAGATCAATCCCCCGATATACTTGTTGGGAGGGATTCTCAAGATGAAAGGAAGTGACTGTCGGATGGAAAAGGAACTCGTGAAGGTCGGGATTTTCATCTGCAACCGGTACCACACGTGCGCGGGGGGCAAGTGCCTTCGGGCTTTGAGAAACCGGGAAGGGGCCTTCAGCATCTACGAGGGGAAAGACGTGGAACTGGTGGGGTATACCACGTGCGACGGCTGCCCCGGCGGGAACATCGAGTACGCCCCGGCCGAGATGAAGAAAAACGGGGCGGCAGTGATCCATCTCGCCACGGGAATGATCGTCGGATATCCTCCCTGTCCGCGAATCGATTTCTTCCGGCGGTTCATCCGGGAAAATTTCGATCTGCCCGTCGTCGTGGGAACCCACCCGATCCCGGAAAAGTACTACCGGATCCACACCGCGCTGGGAACCTGGAATTCCCCGCTCTGGCAGGAACTGATCGCCCCCACCCTGGCCACCCCGGAAATCCGGCTGGCCTACAACTGAAAAAAGGTCCCCGGCTCACGAGCCGGGGACCTTTTTTTCGCTTTTACTCCGTGACTCGGGCTTCCACCGCGCAAAAGGCTTCGACCAGCGGATCGAGAAGCCCTGGATTGTCGTATTCCTCCAGGCGCCCCTTGTCCCCCAGGCGCGAGATGAAGGCATCCATGGGCAGGCTGGCCAGCTTTGCCACGGACCATTTCGTCGCCAGCTTGTCCAGGTGACTTGGACCGAAGAGGTCCCACCGCTCGCCGCAATGGGGACAGAGCGCGTAGACCATGTTTTCGACCAGGCCCAGGATCGGGACGTTCAGCATCCGGGCCATGTTCATGGCTTTTTCCACCACCATGCCGGCGAGTTCCTGGGGAGAGGTCACGACAACCATCCCGTCCAGGGGAAGGCTTTGCATGACGGTCAGCGGGGCATCGGAGGTCCCCGGGGGCAGGTCGACGATCAGGGTGTCCAGTTCGCCCCAGAAGACCTCCTCGTAGAACTGCTTCACGGTGTTGGCAATGATCGGTCCTCTCCAGACCACGGGTTTCGTCACGTCGTCGAGCAGGAGGTTGATCGACATGACGGAAATGCCCAGGACGGGAGACTGGGGCGGAACGATTCCCAGGGGCGATCCTTCCGGAAGCGCGCGAACGCCTAGAAGCTTCGGGATAGAAGGGCCGGTGATGTCAGCGTCCAGCACGCCGACCTTCAACCCCTTCCTCGCCAGGCCGATCGCCAGGAGCGCCGAAACGGAGCTCTTCCCCACGCCGCCCTTTCCGCTTCCCACCGCCACGATCCGCCGGATGCGCCCCTTGTCGCTTTTGGGGGGCAGCCCGCAAGTTTCGGGGGTCGAATTGCAGGTTCCTTTCTGGGAGCAGCTTTCGCAGGCATTCTCTGACACGTTGTTTTTCCCCTTTCAATTTCAAACGCAATGGATTCAAATCAATCCAGGACCTTGGCCTTCCCCGCAAGGAACAGCCGGACACAGTCTTCCGCCGTTTCACCCTCGGAAAGATACGCCTTCAAGTTCGCCGCCGCAAGGGCTGAAACGGCATTGGGGCCTAGTCTCGGAGCCAGGACCACTCCGACGTCCTTCTGCGCAAGAAGGCTAACCGCAGCGGCTGCCGCACCATGCTCCCCGGCCTTGCTGCTCACCGCCTCGAGGAACGTCCCATCCGACTGGAAGAGCAAAAACCAGGGTGCCCTCGCAAAACGGTCCGCCGGCCGTGACTGCGGGATTTGTCCCTCCGCAGCGACAGCGATGTTCATCACGGATTCCCCCCCGTCAATATAGAAACTCATTCTCAATAACAGGGGTATTGTAGAACACCGGGGCAGGGAGTCAAGAGTGTTCGAACAAACCGCCAAAAGCCCTATCGGTTCCAGCCCAGGCGTCTCCTGCCGCAGCAGGTTTCCGCCCCTGCGGCTTCGTTCATCGGCGCGCCCTTTTCACGGCATTCCTGGCAGATCCCGTAAAGCTGGAAGGTCTGGGGAACGATCCGAAAACCGGCCTCGCCGATCCAGGCCGTCACGATCTCCTGTTTTGCCGCTTCGTCTTCCAGGTGGACCATTTTCCCGCAGGACCGGCAGAGCACGTGGAAATGCATCGTTTCCTGGGGGATGTCAAACCGGGCGAAACCCTCCCCCTGGTCGAACGAATGGACGAACCCCGTTTCCCCGAGTACGAGGAGGGTCCGGTATACGGTGGCGAAGCCGATGGTCGGATCCTTGGACTGGACGCGCTCCATGAGCTCCCGGGCGTTCAGGTGCTGCCCCTGGTTTTCAAGGAGAGCTTCGATGATCAGGCGCCTCTGCTCCGTTCGGCGACATCCCTTCAGGCGGAGGGCCTCCAGGTACTCTTCCGCCCTCCGGCGCAGGTCTTTTCTATCGGTTTCAGTCACGGGCCTCACCCTCCAGCATGACTTCCATGCCGGGGAGGACGGTTCCTCCCCGCTCGACGGCAAGGAAAAACCCCTTCGTCGGCAGGAGGCACCAGCCCCGGTAGTCGTAAGTATGAGGCTCGCCGGCCTTCTTGCCTTTCTCGACGACGCGGAGCCGAACGTCCGGCCCGATGGCGAGCCCCTGTCCCGGGAGCAGGTCTTCGGGAAGCCCCTCGATCACGAGGTTCTCGGCAAGGCTCCCGGGGGAAAAGGGGAATCCGGCCGATCTCTCCGCCTCGCGGATGTCTTCCGAGCGGAGCAGGCTGACCTGCCGTTCGGTGAGGCCGAAGTGGGAGTCCCCCTCGATGCCCTTTCCGCGAACCAGCATCGCCGCCGCCTTCGGCTCTTTCGGTTTTCTCCTGTCCTTGCTGGTACAGACCGCCACGACCTTAGCCATTCCATTTCCTCTCCTTTACCGTTCTTAACGGAACGATCCGTAAATCCACCGATTCCTTTTGGGAGAACGTAGCTAAAATGATTCTTGGTTCATTATAGGAGGTGAGAAGAATGCGTAAAGTATGGCTCCTCTTCATCCTGGCACTGGCCCTGGCCGCTGGAACCCTGGCGACGTCGGCTGCGGGTCCGGCTCTGGCAGCGGACAAGCTGCTTGTCTGCGGCATCTGCGACAAGTCTTTCTACGAAACGGCCGTGAAGGTGGTCCAGGAGATGGGCCTGGCCGACCGGGTAACCGTGAAGAAAAGCTCCTGCCTGGGCGCTTGTTCCCAACCCCCGGTGGTCGAGTTCAAAGGGACCCTGTACACTTCCATGACGGCAGAAAAGCTGAAGGCCCTCCTGGCGAAAACCTACTCCGGATCGTGAACCACGACGATTCCGAGGTAGCCGTCAACGGTGAGCGTGTCCCCGCTTTGGATCCTTTCGGTTGCGTCGGGCACGCCCGTAACACAGGGGAGACCGTACTCCCTAGCGATGATAGCACCATGAACCAGCATGCCGCCCCGGCGCTCGACGATCGCCGCGCAGAGGGGAACCGCGAAGGTCATGTTGGGGTCGATGGCGTCGCAGACTAAAATTTCTCCTGCTTTGAACTCGAGGAGGTCTCTGCGGTCTCGCACGACTCGGGCCCTTCCCCGGGCCAGGCCCGGCCCGGCCGGAGAGCCCACCATCTGGCGAGGCCTCACGGGGATCGGATTGGATTCGGCCCGGGCTGCTTCCCCGCCGGAAAGGACATTGCCGCTACCGCTTCGGCGCAACCGTTCGTCCCGGGCCTCGTTGCGGAGGCGTTCCAGCCGCCCAAGGTGGATGTTGTCCTCATCCCTCAAACGGTAGCTGGCTCGGGCCAGATCCAGCAACTCCTCGGCAAAGGTCCTCTCCATTCCCTGGAAGCGGTCCAAGAAGGCCCTCTCCAGGTCCTCCCTCGCCTCCCCGGATCGCTTCGGCAGGGAAGGCCTTGCTGCCATCTCGAGGAGGAAGCCGGCCAGGCGCCTACGAGTTTCCTGCCCGGATAACGCCAGGTCCGTGTCTTTCCCCAGCTCGTAGGAAACCTTTTCCAGGAAAACCGCGGCGTCCCCTTCGTCCCGGCCGTCCCGAAAGGCGGTCACGGAAGAGCGAAGAGCCGGGTCCTGGCGGAGCCGTTCGGCTGCCTCTTCCAGGCGGGCGTTCCGATCGGTCCCGATCATTCGCCCTGGACGCAGCAGATCGATGAACCGGAACGGATCCTCCGGCTGCATGCGATCGTTGTACACCTGTCCGAAAAGCCGGGCTCCGTGGGCAAAGGGAATGAACTCGTCCCAGTAGACCTTTGTCCAGCGAGCGAGAGCCTCCTCCCGGATTTCCAGGACCTTCGCCAGCTCCTCGTCCTCGAGGGAGTCCAGGTCCACCCCCGACAGGTCCCTGGCCTCCTTCACCAGGGCCGGGATGAGTCTCTTCTCGATCCGTTCCCGAAGGACCTTCAGGTTTTCGAAGCTCCGCCGAAGCGAGAGGTTCCAGGCCCGGCTTCCCGGCTCTCCCTTTGCTCCGGCGGTGACGGGCCTAGCCTGGAGGAGGAACGGCCGCCCCCCCAAGAAGGTCCATTCCACGTCCTGCGGGCAGCCGAAGCGCTTCTCGGCCTCCATGGAGAGACTCCAGACCCGGCCCACTTCCCCGTCTTCAAGAGGCGGCCGGTTTCTGAGTTCCGGCAGCAGGGGTTCTTTCCGGGTCCCTTCCGGGGCAAGCCGCACCGCTTCGCTCCGCTCTGCCTCGATGTGCTTGAAAAGGGTCCCGCTGGAACGGTCCAGGACCCAGCGGTCCGGCGCCACCGTACCGTCCACGAGCCCCTGGTTCAACCCCCAGACGGCCTCCACGAGGGAAACGTCCTCCTCGACCGGGCTCTTCGAAAAGGCCACGCCGGAGCGCTCCCCCTCTGCCAGTTCCTGCACGACGACGGCCATGGCGCTTTCAGACACGTCCAGCTTCAGCTCCTGCCGGTACAGCAGGGCTCCGTCGGACCAGAGGGAGGCCCAGACCAGGCGGATGCGCTCCAGGATCGCAGAGGCTCCCCGGACATTCAGGAAGGATTCGTGCAGCCCCGCGAAGGAAGCCCCGGCAGAATCCTCTCCCGGGGCGGAAGAACGGACCGCTACAGGCCGGTTTCCGAAAAGCCCTTCGATCTCCGCGAAAAGGGCCGCACGGAGCGATTCGGGCAGGGGGGTCTTCAAAAAGAGGTTGCGGATCCTCAGGGCCGCGTCCCACATCTCCTCCCACCGCATCGCTTCGAAGGGCTTCCGGTTCAGCTCGAGCAGGATCCGCTCCCGAAGCCCCGTTGGCCCGACATAGGCCCGGTAGGCCTCGACCGGCACGACGGCCCCCCGCGGCACGGGGAATCCTTCCCTCCCCAACCGGGAGAGAGCCCACGCTTTCCCGCCCGCCCGGGGGCGGTCCTCCTCCGACAGCCGGTCAAAGGGGATCAGAAGGTTCATCGCTTCACCTCCAGGACCATGACCTCCTGGAAGCGCCGGACGAGGAAATAGCGCTCCACGTCAAGGGCCAGCAAGGCCGTGGTGGGCGATTCCAAAAAACCGGCAAGGGAAGGATGGCGGGTGAGGTGAACCGCCGCTCCGCGGTCCTTTTCCCTTCCGGTCAGCTCCGTCACCGGTCCCACCGCCGTCACCGCGCTGGCCTCGTGGAGGTCCTCCTCCCGGTTTCCCCGGTTGTCCACCAGCAGGGCCACTCGCCCCGTTTCGCTCAGGTTGGCGAACTTTCGGGTGGCTCGAGTGGTGGCGAAATACAACCGCCCGTACCCGGGTTCGAAGCTGAACCCCACGAGGCTGCAGTAAGGCGATCCCGCCCCGAAGGTCCCAAGAACCCCGACCCTTTGGGATTCCAGCAGGGCCCCGACCGCCCGCGCGACTTCCTGGTCGTTCTCCTTCACCCGCCTCACCGTCCTTTCGTGTTTCCTTTCCTTTCTCAATAAGTGTACCCCAGAAAGCGGCGGCCCAAACTTGCTCCAGGCACCGCTTTAGATTGACACAGAAACAACGAGAAGGAATAATGAAAAAAACTCCGGAACGTTTTCAAGAAAGGAGGGAATTTCATGGAGTACCGCTTGTTTCGAACGATTGGGGCGTTGGGCCTGGTGCTGGGGTTCTTTTTCCTTTCAACCGCGGGGGCAGCTCCCCTGCCCACGGTGGAAGTGACGGAATACCAGGGGATCCGGCTCGGATCCGTGAAGGACTTCCGGGAGAATTCCATCCGGGGCGTCCAGAAAATCGACCCCGCACGCTACCGCCTTGTCTTGGACGGCCTGGTGGAGAAGCCGCAGTCGCTGTCACTGGAGCAGGTCGCCCGGATGCCCCGCTCCAGGAAGGTCGTCCGGATCGACTGCGTGGAAGGGTGGAGCGTAACGGCCCTTTGGGAAGGCGTCCTCGTGTCGGACCTCCTTGACCTGGCGAAGGCCAGGCCTTCCGCGAAGATCGCCATTTTCCACGCCGTCGACGGATACACGACCTCTCTCCCCCTCGACTATTTGGTCTCGAAGAAAATCCTGCTCGCCGACACCATCAACGGGATCGTCCTGCCTCCCGCCAACGGTTATCCCTTCCAGCTCGTGGCGGAGGCCAAGTGGGGCTACAAGTGGATCCGCTGGGTGAACCGCATCGAACTGTCGGACAACACCGCCTACAGGGGAACCTGGGAAAAGCAGGGATATAGCAACAACGGAGACGCCTCCGGTCCCATGTTCGGGGATTAGCGGAAAGCCTGGGGAGAATCCCGGATGAACGAAAAAACCCTTTACCGGGCCAACCGGTTTTTCGCCTGGCTGCTCTTGCCTGTTTTGGCGGTGAACTTCGTCACGGGGTACGCGGCGGTCCACCCGCGGCTTTTCGGCGGACTGGTCCCGAAGCCCCTGGCGTTCAGGGCGCACCTGGCGATCCAGCCCCTGACGGCGGCGCTGGTCCTTTTCCATGGCCTTTACCACGTGCGGCTCGCCCTCCTCCGGCGGGGACTGCGGGGGGCATTCGTGGACGGTTCCCTCGCCGTCCTGTGGCTCGCGGGAACCGCCGCTGCCGCCTGGCTTGCCCGGCTAGGCTAACAGGCTTCGAGGTGACACAATAGGAACGCGATCCTGCTGAAACGGAGGGAAACGGAAATGGCGGTGACCTGGTACCGACAGGCGCAGACGGGATGGAAAACGATCGCCGTCCTTGCGGGCCTCATGACGCTCATGGCTCTTGCCGCCTTCTTCCTCAGGCGGCTGGGGGCCCCCCACGAGGCGCAGCGCATGGGTTGGGGACTTGTGGTTGTCTTCCTGGTGGTGATCGCGACGAACCGCATGGAAGTGAGAGTCACCGAGAGGGAGGTCTTCGTCCGGTGGGGATGGCTGATCGGCAAGCATATCCCCTTTTCCGGGATCGACCGGATCGAAGCCGAAAGGATCCCCTGGACCCGTGTCGGGATGAAGTTCACGAACGGTGTTTCGTGGTTTTCCGTTTCTCCGGGGCCGGCCCTCCGCTTTCACCTGAAAAACGGCAAATCGGTCGTGGTTGGAACGGCGGACGCGGGCGGCCTCCTTCGGGTCCTTCAGCCCCTGAAGCCCGAGCTGTTCAAAGAGAAGGGAGAAAAGAACGCGTGAAGAATCCGGGAGCCGGAATCGCCCTTGTTGTTTTCCTCGTTGGAGCGGCAGGGTTCACTTTTTTTCGGGCAGGCCGGGTTGAGGTTGTTCGCCCCTGGCCGCCCCGGCAGAAGGAAGCGGACAGCCTTTCCCTTCCAGCGCCCGTGGCGGCTTCCCTCGCGCTGGCCAGCCTGGCTCCGAGCACCCACAACACTCAGCCCTGGAAGGTCCGGGTGATTTCGAAAGACGAAGTCGTCGTCCTGCTGGACGAAACCCGCCTGCTGCCCGCCGTGGATCCTGACCGGAGGGAAGCCTTCGTCTCGATCGGGGCCTTCCTGGAAAACCTCGTCCGCGGGGCGGGCACCCAGGGGCTGAGCGCGGAGATCGAGCTCAAGACCGAAGACCCGGCAAAGCTCGAGGTTGCAAGGGTGAAGTTCGAACCGGCCGCCGAAAGGCCAGACCCGAAGGAGCTCGAGGCCATCCTTTCGCGGAACACGTTTCGGGGAGATCTCCCCTCCACCGCGCTGCCCGGTGAAACGGTGCAAATCCTGGAAGGGACGGCCCCTTCCCGCTGGACCTTCTTCCCGTCCGGGAGCCCGGAAGGGACATGGATCCGCGAAGCCCTGGGCGAGTCCAACCGCGTCCAGGCTTCACGAAACGAAGCCATGGAGGATCTGGCCTCCTGGATCCGTTTCTCTCCCCGCAAGGTCGAGCACAAAAGGGACGGCCTCACCCCCGCCGGGATGGGACTGCCCCCGTTCGCCCGGGCGTTCATGGCCCTCTTCTTCAACGAAAAAAGCGTAACGGGACAGGCGTTCCGGGAAGCCGGGATCAAGAAAGCCCAAAAGCAGGCCGGTTCCTGCTCGGGGTTCTTCGTCCTGGCAAGCCCGGATGGAAGCCCCCGTTCCGCCGTCCAGGCCGGCCGGGACCTCGAGGCCTTCTGGCTGGAGGCCACCGCCAGGGGGGTCGCGGTCCAGCCCATGAGCCAGGTGCTGGAAGAATCCCCGTGGAAGGATCGAATCGCTTCCAGGCTCGGGATCGGGGGGACGGTGCAGATGGTCCTGAGAGTCGGGCTGGCGCCTACGCCTCCCAGGGCGGTAAGCCCGCGGCGTTCCCTTGGAAGCTTCGTCGAGACCCCCTAGAAAACCGCCAGGAATACCCCGTAGATGCCGGCACAGGCCGCGGTGAGGGGAATGCCGGGGCGCGCGAATTCCCAGAAAGTCAGGGTTTCCCCTCGTTTCTCGGCATTCTGGATGATGATGACGTTGCTCGCCGCACCCAGGATGAAGAGGTTTCCCGCCAGGGTGCTGCCCGCGGCCAGTGCCATGGCGGCTTTCACGCCGACCCCCCGGAGGAGGGGGAGGGAAAGGGCCACGAACGGCACGTTCGACACGACCTGGCTCACCAGGACGCCGGCGGCAAGGATTTCCGAGATCGAATCGAGGCGGCTTTTGGCCTGAATTGCCAGCCTCTGGAAAGGGGCGCTCTCCCAGGCCGCTGCCATGAGGACGAACATCGCTGCGAAAAACGCCAGGGTGGACCAGTCCAGTTCCTTGAGGATCGAGCCCCGGCGCGGGCTGAACAGCAAAATCGGAAGGCATCCCGCCAGGGCGATGGCCGAAAGCGGGAAATCGTCGCCGGGACGGATGAAGAACAGTCCGACCTTGAGGACGATCAAGGCCAGCACAAGCCCGATCGACACCAGGCAGAGACGGGCCAGGGCTGGATCTTTCACCGGTTCGGGGGAAGGGATGCGGAGGGGTCGGTCGAAAAGCCCCGGGTGGAAGAAGCGGAGGACCAGCCAGGCCACAGCCAGGCAGATGACTGTCGGCAGGTTCAGGTAGCGGAAAAAGGTCACGAAGGGGTTCCCCTCGGAGGCAAGGGCGATCAGGAGGTTCTGGGGATTGCCGATGGGACTCGCCACGCTTCCAATCGTCACGGAAAAAGCGAGGGCCAGAAGCAGGGGTTTCGGCGGGATCGAGCAGCGCCGGGCCAGGAAGAGGACGAGAGGCGTCCCGATGATCGCCACCGTGTCGTTCATCAGGAGGGCGGAGAAAAGCCCCATCGAGAACAGAAGGATGCCGACCAGCTGCCCCACGCTTTTCGCCCCGCCGCACAGGACCATGGAAAACCGCGACATGAGGCCGCTGGCGCAGAGGGCTTCGCCCAGCACGAACATTCCGAACAGGAAGAGTATGACGTCGGCGTTTACGGCGTGAAGGGCCTCGGCCGGAGAAATCTGCCCCGTCAGCAGGACCGCCAGGGCGCCGGCAGTCATAACCTGCCAGATCGCAAGACTGACGGAGCCAACCTTCCTGACCGCGGCCAGGACGAGCACGGCCCCGAGAATCCAAAGGGACAGGAAGCCTTCCCCCACCGCTCTACCCATCTCCTCTCCCGGATGACCAGCGTGAAATCCTAGCGCAAGTTCTCCCTTCCGGTCAACCCTGGATCGTCCCCCCGGCCACCACGTGTTCCGCCTCGTCGTAGAGGACCAGCTTCTGCCCCGGAGCCGGGGCAAAGACCGGCTCCTCGAAATCGACCGTAAGCCGGACCCCGTCCCAGCGGGCCACTCGGCACGGTACCGGTTCCCCGCTCGATCGGATCTTTCCGAAAAGACGTTCTTCCGCCTCCAGGGCCCCGGGTTTCAGGACGTTGACGCCAACGGCCGCGACCCGGCCAGCCAGGAGGGCCTCCCGGGGCGCGACGACGAGCGTGTTCGTCTTCCTTTCAATCCGCGCCACGTAGAGCGGCTCCGGGAAAGCCACCCCGAGCCCCTTTCTCTGGCCGACCGTGTACCCCGCAAGCCCCTTGTGCTCCCCCAGGACCCGGCCGTCCAGGCCGACGATAGGACCCGGCTGGAAATCCTGTTCTTCCAGGAGCGCCCGGTAATCCGCCTGCCCGGCGAAACAGAGGTCCATGCTGTCCGGCTTTTCGCAGACCGAAAGCCCGGCCTCGGCCGCCATCGCCCGCACCCGGGATTTCGCCAGGGACCCGAGCGGGAGCAGAAGCCGCTCCAGCTTCCGGAGGGGGATGCCGTAGAGGAAGTAACTCTGGTCCCTGCCGCGGTCAAAGCCCCGGGCCAGGAAGGGCCCCTTCCCGTCGGAGCCCGTCCGGGCATAGTGGCCGGTCGCCATTGCCTCCGCATGAAGTGCCGCCTCGGCAAAATCCCAGGCCAGGCCGAACTTGATCGCGGCGTTGCAGTCCACGCAGGGACTGGGTGTTTCGCCCCGCCGGTAGCTTTCCCGGAAAGGCCCCACGACGCGCTCCTCGAAAGCGCCGGAGAGATCGAGGACGGCATGGGGGATTTTGAGGGCCTCGCACTGCCGCGCAGCCTCCTCGGCGGGAGCCTCCCCGGAAAGGACGAGGGTCAGCCCCGCCAGGTCATACCCTTCTTGTTTCAGGAGAAGAGCCGCCACGGTGCTGTCGACGCCCCCGCTCATGAGGACTGCCACTTTTTTGGGTTTTCGATGCAGCATGCGGACCTCCAGGAATCTCTGCGATTCGTTTTCCGCCCAGGCGGGTCGCTATTCTGTACAATATACACGATCGACGAAATGGAATTTTCGAGGAAGGGGCCGGTGTTATTGGAAATTTCTCCTGCCGAGCGCCGAAAAGGACTTCTTTCAATGCTGGCGGCCTACCTGGCCTGGGGAGTTCTACCCGTCTACTGGAAAGCCCTGGACGAGGTTGCGGCGCTGACGATTCTCTGTCACCGAATCGCCTGGTCCCTGCTCTTCGTCGGACTGCTTTTGGCCGCGACCCGGCGCACGACGGGACTGAGAGGGGTTTTGAAAAACCGGCGGATCCTCCTGCTGCTGGGCTGCAGCAGCCTCATGATCGGCGTCAACTGGCTGATCTACATCTGGGCCGTCAACGCGGGGAAAATCCTGGAAACGGCCCTGGGGTACTACATCAACCCGCTGGTGAACGTCTTCTTCGGGGTCGCCTTCCTCAAGGACCGGCTTCGTCCCGTCAAGTGGATCGCGATCGCCCTGGCGGCCGCGGGGGTCGCGTTCCAGGTTGCCATGCTGGGACACCTGCCGGCGACCGCCCTGGCCCTGGCCTTTTCCTTCGCCCTGTACGGCCTGATTCGAAAGCTGACCCCCGTGGACGCCCTGACCGGTCTTTTCGTGGAAACCCTGGTCCTGTTCCTTCCCGCCCTGGCCTGGCTGGCTCTCGGCCCCTCGGCGGGGTTCGCTTCGGGAGCCCCTTCAAGAACCGCGCTTCTTGCGGGAACCGGCCTGGTCACTTCGGTTCCCCTGATCTGGTTCGCTTACGGCGCGCGGCGGCTGAGCCTGGTGACGGTCGGACTGATGCAGTACCTCTCTCCCACCATCGGGTTTCTCATCGGGATGTTCCGGTACGGGGAACGGCTAACAAGCGTTGAATGGGGAACGTTCGCCTGCGTCTGGGCCGCCCTGGCGCTCTACACGGCATCGGCCTTCCTTGAGTCGCGTGACGCCCGGCAGGCGGACGCCCTGTCGTAGCATTCCTTTTGGAAAAAACCTGCCGGAGGAAACAGGAGGGGACGTCGGATGACGGAAGACTGGAAATCCAGGATCAGCAGGGCAGCCG
>JAJUIT010000121.1 GCA_029267465.1 Synergistaceae bacterium | reverse complement strand
GTTCCTCTGCAACAGCGGCACGGAGGCCATCGAGGCGGCGCTCAAGCTCGTCGCCCTGGCCCGTCCCGGGCGGCGCCGCATCCTGGCCTTGCGCCGGGCCTTTCACGGACGCACCGCCGGGGCCCTCAGCCTGACCTTCAACCCCCATTACCGGCGCCCCTTCCAGCCGTTTCTTTTCGACGTGGAGCACCATTCGCCCGAAGAGCTTCCCGCCGCCGTCGATGAAAGCGTCGCCGCCGTCTTCATCGAGCCTGTCCAGGGGGAGGGCGGGGTTTACCCTCTCGATCCCGGGCTCGGGACGGAAATTTCCATGGCCTGTCAGGGCGCCGGGGCCCTCCTGGTGGCGGACGAGGTCCAGAGCGGGTTCGGCCGGTGCGGCGCCATGCTGGCCAGCTCCCTGACCGGGCTGGCCGCCGACATCGTCTGCCTGGCCAAGGGGGTCGCGGGGGGACTTCCCGTCGGCGTCACGGTCTGGAAAGCCGCTCTCGGCGACTTCCCCCAGGGCACCCATGGCTCTACCTACGGGGGGAACCCCCTCGTCTGCCGGGTCGCCCGGGAAGCCCTGGCACTGGTTGCCGAAGAAGGGCTGTGTGAGAAGGCCCGATCGTGGGGCGAGGCCTTCCGGTCCCGACTGGAAGCCATCGGCTCCCCGTCGGTGAAAGCCGTCCGGGGGCTGGGGCTGCTCGTGGGCGTCCAGGTCGAGGGCCGTTCGGCGCCGGTCGTGCGGGCACTCCAGGAGCGGGGCGTGCTGGCCTTGCCGGCGGGTCCCACCGTGGTTCGCTTTCTTCCCTCCTTCGCCGCCGAAGCCCATCATTTCGAACGGTCCGCCCAGGCCCTCGAGGAGGTCCTCGCCCGTGGAATTCCTGAATGACCCCGCCGTCCGTCTGCTGGCCGACCTGGTTTCGGTCCCCGGGCCAAGCGGGCGGGAATCAGCCGCGGCCGCGCTTCTCGCCTCCCGGCTTCCTTCCCTCGGATGGGAGTCCGTGGAAATCGACGCGGTCGGCAACGTCGTCGCGACGCGGGGATCGGGCAACGAGGAGTTCCTGCTTCTGGGGCACATCGACACCGTCCCCGGGGGGCCCCCCGTTCGGCTCGAAGGGAACACCCTCTGGGGAAGGGGGAGCGTCGACGCCCGGGGTCCCCTCTGCGCCTTCGCCGACGCGGGCGGAAAAACCCCGGTCCCCAACGGAATGCGCCTCACCCTGGTGGCCGCCGTTTCCGAAGAAACCGATTCCGCCGGGATCCGGCACCGGCTTCCCCTCCACCGGCCGGCGGCCTGCCTCGTGGGAGAGCCCTCGGGAACGGACGGGATCACCCTCGCCTACCGGGGGTTTCTCCAGGTCCGCCTGGCCTGCGAGGACACGGGCTCTCACCGGAGTTCCGGCACGAGCCCCCTGACCGCCTGCCTGCAGGCCGCGGCCGACATCCTCGACGAGATCCAGCGCGCCGACGACAGGGAAAAGCCGGTCATCGAAAGGACCACCGCCAACGTCCTCTCCATGGGCGGGACAGAAGAGGACGGCCGGCGGGCCTGCATCGACCTGGACATTCGACTGCCCATGGGAGCCGAGCCGGGGGAAATTTTCCGATTCTGCGCCGAAAAAGCCGCCGCTCGCGGAAGCCGTGCGAGCCTCGTCTCCGCGGTTTGCGCCCATGCCGAGGACCGGACCAATCCTCTGGTCCGGGCCCTGCGCGTGGCCATCCGCGAGGCAGGCGGCACGCCGCGACTCCTGGCCAAGGGGGGCACCGCCGATTTCAACTACGCCGCCGCCTGGAACTGCCCCCTGGCCGCCTGGGGCCCCGGCGACTCCCGCCTGGACCACACGAACGAAGAACGCCTCGACCTGGACGAGTACCTCCGCTCCATCCGCATTCTCACCCGCTTGCTCTCGACATGGGGTCAGACCTAGAATTTGACCCGTTGGATGCAAGCGGACCGGAAGTGTTAAAATAAAAACAATTCCAACAGATATCCCCGATGCGGAGGTTTTTGGATGGACTCCTTGCCTGTTCTGAAAGTCCTGCTGATCGGGCCCGGCAGCGTACAAAGCGGAAGCTCCCTGGCCGGGGTGAACCTCCTTCCCGCTGGAAACACGGACGAGGCGCTCGAGCTTCTGGCCAGGGAACGTTTCGATGCGGCGATCGTCGACAACCGCATTCCGCCCGTCGACGGAGAGCCGTTTTTGTCCTTCCTGAAGCGTTCCTTCCCGAAACTCCCCATCCTGGTTTCCTCCGAAAAACCCCATGCGGAACCCCTCGCTTCCTTCCGGGTGATGGGAGCGGAAGCCGTCCTGGGGCCCAAGGACCTTTCTTCAGCGAAGGAGATCGCCAAAACCTTGACCTGGGCGGCCGCCCAGGTTCGGGAGCGGGGAAAAACCGCCCTGGAACTGGAAGAAGCCAAGGCCGATCTCGTCCTACAGCGGACGGCCTACCTCAAGCTGAAGGAAAGCCAGAAACAGGCCGCCATGGCCCTGCAGGCCATGAGCGAGTGCAACCGCCTCCTCTTCCTCCACGAGGACGAAAAGGTCTACGCCCGGGATTTTTGCAGGGTCCTAGTGAAGCGAATGGGCCTGAAAATGGCCTGGGCCGGGTTCCTCCAGAAAGACGAGTCCGGAGCGGAACACCTCGTGCCGATCGGCCATGCCGGCTATGAGCGCAACTACCTGACCCGGTTCCGGCTCAAGGCCTGGGAGCGCCGCTATCCCAAAAGCCTCGCGAAAAGGGTCCTCGCCACCGGCGAACCCGTGACCGTTCCGGACCTGGAAACCCCGGCGGTCGATTTTTTCAAGGTCGAGGAAGCGCTGCGGCGGGGGTATCGATCCGTCCTCCTGCTCCCGCTGAAATCACGTTCCCACCCGAAGGGGCTCCTCTGCCTCTATTCCGGTGAACCCGCGGCGTTCGGCCCTTCCGAGATCGCCTACTTCACCCATGTCGCCGGAGAGCTGGCTCACGGAGTGGATCTCCTGAGCCGGGAAGCGACGCATCGCTTCCCCCCTGGGACACAAGCGCCGGAAATCAAGGTCTGATTCCGTCACCGGGGAAGCTCGAGCCAGGCGTCCACCACGGCGGCATCGAAGGCGATGCCTCTCTGGCGGATCATTTCCTGCTGGATCGACTCGATCGGCCAGGCAGGGCGGTAGGGACGGTGGGAGCCCATGGCCTCGACGACGTCGGCCACTGCCAGGATGCGGGCCTCCAGCAGGACCTCGTCCCCGGAAAGTCCTCTCGGGTAGCCGCTTCCGTCGAGCCTTTCGTGGTGCTGTGAAATGATTTCCGCCAGGGGCCACGGGGTCTGGAGCCCCGCAACGAGCCGGCTGCCCGTTTCCGGGTGCGTCTGGATCAGCTGCCGCTCCAGCTGGCTCAGCGATCCAGGCTTGGACAGGATCTCGGACGGGATCTCGATCTTGCCGATGTCGTGGATGAGGGCGGCCAGGATCACCTGGTCCACCTGATCGTCGGGAAGCCCCATCCGCCCGGCGATCTCCCCGGCCAGGAGGGCCGTTTTCTTCTGGTGCCCCGCCGTGTAGGGATCCCGGGCCTCGACCACGGAACCGAGGGTGTGGATCGTCCGGTTCAGGGAGTGCTTCAAGGCGAGCAGCTGCTTCTGGATTTCCGCGTAGCTTTGCCGCAGCAGCCTTTCGGCTTCCTTCCGGTCGCTGATGTCTCGGTAGATCCCGTACCCCCCGATGACCCTTTCTTCCAGCTTTATCGGGAAACCCATGAAGGACACGTCCAGGAGGGACCCGTCCTTGCGTTTCCGAACGCTCTCGAAGGATACTTTCTGCCCGGCTTCGAGGAGCCGTTCCGTGAACGTTCGGCCTTCATCCCTCAGCTCGTCCGGAACGATCAGCTCGTCGGCCGTCCGTCCGATCCATTCCCTCGGCTCATACCCGAAAAGTTCCTTCGCCGCCCGGTTGACCCGGACCAGCTTGTCTTCAAGCTGACTCTGCACGATGGCAAAAGGCGCGTTTTCGAAAAGCTGCTCCAAGAGGGCCGTTTTTTCAGCCAGCGCCCTTTCCGTGGCGGCCTGCTCGGTGACGTCGCGGACAATCGCGGCGAAAGCCTTCTCTCCCGCTTCGCCCAGCGGCTGGAGGAGGATGTCGCAATCGTAGGTCGTGCCGTCCTTCCGGCGGTGAACCGTCTCGAAGCGCAAATGGGAGCGCCTTCCGTCCAGGAGAGGCTCCAGAAGGCTGGCAAACGTTTCTGGCGTAAAACGAATCTTCAGGTCCAGGGGAGTCATTTCCCGCAATTCCTCGAGGGAATACCCCGTATTTTTCACCGCCGCCGCGTTGGCGTACTCAAACCGGAGGTCATCCCCGCCGAAAAAGTAGACCTCACTGAACGTGTTCTCCACCAGCCGGGAAAGGCGCCGCGCCTGGACCGTCTCTTTTGCCTGGAGAGAATCGTTTTCCTTCCCTGAACTCATGGCGCCGCCTCCCTCTACACGGCCGAAAGGTCCCGCCCGGGGACTGCAGGCAGGAACCGGGATCGTTCTTGACTCGTGACTAGCGAGACTCCCGAATCAGCTCGGCAAGCCCTTCCGCCAGCGAGATCCCAGGCTCGAACCCCAAAAGGTCCCTGGCCCGAGAAATATCGGCGCTGGAATGGCGAATGTCGCCGGGCCGGAAACCCGCGTAGCGCGGTTCGATCCCGGCGGCTTCCGGCCACCCTTTTGCGAATTCGGCCCGGATCAGTCCGAACAGTTCGTTCAGGCTGACCGACTTGCCCGCGGCGATGTTGAAGACTTCCCCGAAACACTCCCGGCTTTGCGTTTCCGCGGCCAGGCGGATCGCCCGCACCACGTCCTTCGCCGACACGAAATCGCGGGTCGTCGTCCCGTCCCCGTAGATCACGGGCCTCTCGAGCCGCCGGAAGGCGGCGATCCACAGGGGAATCACCGCCGCGTAAGGTCCCCGCGGGTCCTGCCGGGTCCCGTAGACGTTGAAGAAGCGCAGCCCCACGCACGGAAGGCCATAAACCCGCCAGGCCAGTTCGGCCAGTTCCTCGTCCATCCGCTTTGAAAGGGCGTAGGGAGAAAGGGGCCGTCCGATCCGGGACTCGACCTTGGGAAGCCCCTCGTCGTCCCCGTAAACGGCGCTGGAGGAGGCGTAGACCACCTTCGTCACCCCGGCGGCCCGGGCGCAGGACAGGACCTTCAAAAAGCCGTTCACGTTCACGGCGTGGCATTCCTCGGGATTGGCCAGCGAGGCCGGCACCGAGGCCATGGCCGCCAGGTGGACCACCGCGTCGACACCCCGGCAGGCTTCCGCGCAGGTCTTTCGATCGCGAATGTCCCCCTCGATCAGCCGGAAGGCCGCCGTATTTTCAGCCCCAGCGCCGCGCGCCGCTTCCTCCAGGTTCCCGCAGCTGCCGGTGCTGAAATTGTCCAGCCCCACCACCGAATGCCCCGACCGGAGAAGGTCTTCCACCAGGTGGCTCCCGATAAAGCCCGCGGCCCCCGTCACAAGCCAGGTCTTCATCGAAAGTCCCCGGTCCTCTCAAAGCCGTAGTCCGCCGGGTTCACGACGTTGCGGGGAACGGCCCCCTCCAGGAAGCGCCGGATGTTCCGGG
>JAJUIT010000113.1 GCA_029267465.1 Synergistaceae bacterium | reverse complement strand
GGACGCGGAAAAGGTGATCGAAACCGTACGACGCCTCCAGCTGAAGGAAGGAAGCGAGGCTGGATGGAGAGGGGAACTCCAATCCGTCGAGCAATTTCTCTCCCGCCAGAAGAGACTGCTGGAAATCACGACGCGTTTTCTTGGCGGCGCTTCCGAGGAAGGCCTCGCAGACGAATTCCAACGGTGGATCCGCGAAACGGCTGGCCTGCTTGACAAAAACCAGGAAGCAACCCTGGGAAACTCGTTCGAAATTCTTGTGAAGGAAATTCAAAAACTGGAAAGTTTTGCGAGGACAATCCTTCAGGACAGGCGATTGGCCGAAGCGGAAGAGCGGAGAGAACTCCTTGAGAACAGGCTTGGTACGCTTCGGAAGCTGAAACGGCTCGTGGGCGTCGAATCGCTTGATGAACTGCTCGATTTTTGTGAAAAGGCCGAGAAAAGCCTCGACTGGATGCGAAAAAGCTCCATGGAAAGGGAATCCTTGCTCCAGCTTTGCCGTCAGGCAAGAAAAGAAGTCGCCCAGACGGCTAGCGCACTGGGACAAAATAGACGGGCGCTTGCAGCGAAACTTGAGGAGACCGTAACCTACCATCTTGCCGACCTTGCGATGGAAAACTTCCATTTCGGGGTCTCCCTGAAAGACCTTGGAAAAATCCGGCCAAGCGGTTCGGACGAAATTGAGTTTACCCTTTCAAATGGGAATTTCAGCGGCCCGATCGCCCGTGTCGCCTCAGGTGGGGAGCTCAGCCGGATCCTCCTGGCTCTACAGGTTTCCCTTCCGGACGACCAATTGCCCCCAACGCTTGTTTTCGACGAGGTCGAGGCGGGGCTAGGTGGGCGTTCCGCCCTTTTGACGGGCTTCAAACTCCGGGAACTTTCAGGCCGGTGCCAGGTCATCCTCGTCACCCACGAGGCAGTAATCGCAGCAAGAGCGGACCAGCATTTTACCGTCCGCCGCAACGGGGACCTGACGGAGATTTCGGAAGTCACGGGGGAGAAAAGGGCCGCTGAAATCGCCCGAATGCTTTCAGGCACCCCCAATTCTCCGGAAGCCCTCGAACATGCTGCCGCTCTTCTGAAAGAGACGACATAAAAGCTTGACGGACCGCCGCGGGGACCTTAAAATTCAAAAGCTGTCAACAAATCGCTTGGGAAGGGCTCAAGTGCCGATGGCCGCCCTTTGTCCCAGCGGGAGGAGGAACGATTCGATGTATGCAGTGATCGAAACAGGAGGGAAGCAGTATCGCGTATCGCCGGGCGAAATCATCCGAGTGGAGAAGATGAGCGCGGAACCCGGAGAGTCCGTCAGCCTTGGAAAGGTGCTTTTTTTCGCTGACGAGAACGAGGTCAAGATCGGAAACCCCTTCCTCGAAGCGGTCAGCGTTGAAGGGACGGTCCTCCGGCACGGCCGGGAACCGAAGGTGTTCATTTTTCACTACAAGCGCAAGAAAAACTACCGCAAAGTCCGCGGGCATCGGCAGGACTTCACGGAAGTCCGAATCGATTCGGTTCGCGGGTAGCGCTGGTTCGGGTTCAGGAGGAAAACGATGGCTCACAAAAAAGGACAGAGCAGCAGTACCAACGGCAGAGATTCCATCGGAAAGCGACTGGGCCTCAAGCGTCATGATGGCCAGGCCGTCAACGCGGGAACGATCCTCGTCCGGCAGAGGGGAACAAAAATCCACCCCGGCCTCAACGTGGGGCGGGGGAAGGATGATACGCTTTTTGCCCTCAAGTCGGGAATTGTGCGTTTCACGACCAGATGCGGCCGCAAGGAAGCCCGGATTGAAACGGTGCCAGCCTGATTTGAGATCTTTCTGCGCCGGGATTTGCAAAGCGAAAGGGGCCTTGCAGGGCCCCTTTCGCTTTCAGAAGTTTTCTGCAATGAGGTGTTGCGGTTGAAATTCATTGATTTGGCGACCATCACCGTTCGGTCTGGGAACGGCGGCGATGGGTGCATGAGCTTCCGCCGGGAAAAGTATATCCCGAAAGGCGGCCCGGATGGGGGGAATGGGGGACGAGGAGGGAACGTATACCTCGAAGCCACCCGCTCGCTGCAGACGCTCGCTGATTTCGAGTTTGAGCGGCGCTTTTTCGCCGAATCGGGGAAACCGGGGGAGGGAGCCCGGAGGAACGGCCGGTCAGGAGAGGATCTTTTGATCCCCGTCCCCTGCGGGACCTTGGTTTTTGATGCGTCCTCCCCAGAACCGATCGCCGACCTCGTGGAACCGGGAGACCGCTTTCTTGCCGCAAGAGGCGGAAGGGGAGGAAGGGGAAACGCGGTCTTCGCCAGTTCTTCCCGCCGAACCCCCAGGTTTTCAGAAAAGGGGATGCCTGGGGAAGAACGGACCCTGAGACTTGAGCTCAAGCTGATCGCGGATGTGGGGCTTGTCGGTATGCCCAACGCGGGAAAATCGAGTCTGCTTGCAGCCCTTTCCAAAGCCCAGCCCAAGATCGCCCCATACCCTTTCACGACACTTTCTCCCAACCTGGGAGTGCTGTCCGTTGACGATGATCGGGTCGTCCTCGCCGACGTTCCCGGGCTCATCGAGGGCTCCCACCTGAACCTCGGGCTCGGGCTGGCTTTCCTGCGCCATATCGAACGGACGCGGTTTCTGGTCCACGTCCTTGACGTGTCGGATGAAGCGGGTGTGCCCTCCGTTCTGAAACAGTGGGGAACTGTCCGGGAAGAATTCAGGCAATACAAGGAAGCTCTTCTCGAAACTCCGGCCCTCGTCGTGGGGAACAAGATCGATCTCCTGGAAGACCGGTCGGTCCTTGAGGAAATCCGTGCGGTTTTTGAAAGGATGGGGTTGCGTTTCTTCCCGCTGAGTGCACTGACCGGAGAAGGGATCGCCAGCCTGGCAAATGAGATCGTGGAGTGTTCGCGGTCCATCCCGCGCCCGACTGGAGAAACCCGGCTGGTCGCCCTTCAGGAAGAAGAACCGGAATCGCCTTCCGGCTCGAGGAAAAGGGACGTCGTCCAGATCGTCAAACTCCGTGCGAACCGGGGGTATCGAGTGATCCATCCCCGCCTTGAAGAAGCCGTCCTAAGGTACAATTTTGATCAGGACGAGGCGATCATTCGGTTTTCCAGGCTGCTGGCGAGGTACCGGGTGGAAGACCTGCTTGAGGAAGCCGGCGCCAAGGAAGGAGATTTGGTGACCATAGGGGAAACGGAATTCACCTTCAAACCGGAAAAAGCGATCGAAGCCCCAGCAAATCGCGACGAATGGGAAGCCTGATCCCGAAGGGGGAGAGGAACCTGAACCAGACCTTTCTTGCCCGGAATCGAGTCGGAATCATGGGCGGCACGTTCGATCCCATCCATTATGGGCATCTCGTGTCGGCCGAAGAAGCCTATTTCGCCCTGGGGCTTTCTGAGGTGATTTTTGTCCCGACGGGGAATCCCCCTCACAAGCGAACAAAACTCGTTTCCTCTCCCGAGGACCGCTACACGATGACCCTTCTGGCCACCCTGGACAACCCTCATTTCAAGGTTTCACGGCTTGAAATCGACCGCGGGGGCGACAGCCACACCGTCGACACCCTGAGGGAAATGCGGCACTGGTATGCCCCGGGAAGCACGGAACTCTTCTTCATCACGGGCCTTGACGGAGTCCTCGATATCCTTTCATGGAAGGAACCCTACGCGATCATCGAGCTCTGCAGGATCGTTGCAGTCAGCCGGCCCGGCTACAACTCCGCCCGGCTAAAGGAACTGCCCGAACCGATCCAGAAGGCGATCATCCCCCTTGAAATCCCTCTCCTTGCCATTTCAAGCACCGAAATCCGGGATCGAGTCCTGGAGGGGAAGAGTACGAGGTATCTCCTCCCCTGGACCGTGGAACACTACATCTTCAAGAAAAACCTCTATATTCGAAACGGAAGGTGAAAAGGCTTGAAAAAAGCCCGCCTGGTTCTCTTTTTTGCTCTCTGTGCCCTTTCGATCGGCCTGGGAATCGCCTGGCGAATGCACACGATCGTTTCCCCAGGATCACAGGAAATCGAAGAGAGTTTCGAGCACGACACCCTGACGGGAAACATCAATATCCTCGCCGTGGGAATCGACGATGTCCAGGGATCCCATCGTTCCGACACGATCGCCGTCGTGGCAATCAATATCGATGACCGGTTCGTCAAGGTCCTTTCCCTTCCGCGCGACCTGCGGGTCCAGATCGAGGGGCATGGCTGGCAAAAGCTCAACCATGCCTATGCCTACGGGGGAATCGACCTTCTCCGTTCCACGATCTCCAATTTCCTAGGGATTCCCCTTCACTATTCGGTCATCGTCAACTACCAGAGCTTCCCTAAAATGGTCGACCTTCTGGGGGGGGTGTCGGTGGACGTCCCCAAGCGGCTTCGCTACACAGACAGGGCTGGCGGACTCAACATCGACATCCCGGCAGGGCGCCAGACGCTCAACGGTAAAACCGCACTGGAGTTCGTCCGCTTCCGCCACGATGCTCTCGGGGACATCGGGCGCATCCAGCGGCAGCAGCTTTTCCTGAAAGAAGTCCTGAACAAGCTCAAAGAGCCGGAGACCGTCGCAAGGCTCCCGGAAATCGTGGAGGAGGCGACCCGTTTCTTCCAGACGGAGATCCAGCCAACACAGGCCATCCAGATGGTGAATTACCTGAAGGACCTAGACCGGAGCCGGTTCTCCTTTGAAACAATGCCTGGAAAAGCTGCAATGATTGACGGGATCAGCTACTGGCTGGGGGATATCACTCTTGCCTCGCAGTATTTGACAACCCCCCCGTCTCCTGTCAGCGGAGACAAGGCAGAAAGCCCGGAAGGAACGGCCCTGGTTCCCGCCGATGCCATCCTGGAGAGAATCAAGGGACAGATCGCCGTCCTCAATGGCTGCGGTGTCAAAGGGGTCAGCCAGGCTTTTTCTGAACACCTCCAGCGTCTCGGGATCGACGTGGCTTTCCTAGGAAATGCCAAGCATTTCGACTACCGGTACACCAATATCGCGTACCCTGAAAACCCGACCGCCCAGATCCTTTCCAACGCAAAGGCTTTAGGGGAACTCTGCGGCGTTCCAGCCAACCTCGTCCGTGCAAACCGGGGCGCAACCCATGCAACGATCATCGTCGGTAAGGATTATGATATAATTCTGAAAAGGTTAAAACAATACAAACGGAATCTATAATTAATTATTTGTTATAGAGCGGAGGTGACGCATGATTGAAAGAGAAGATGAGCAAAGAGGTTCAAACCATCGTAAAATCGCTGTCCGACAAGCACGCTGAAAGAATCACAGTCATGAACCTTGGAGAAACCACAACCCTTGCAGACACGTTTATCCTGGCCACCGCCAATTCCGATGTCCACATGAACACGCTGACGGAAACGACCTTGGACACCCTTGAGGTGCTGGGACTTCCTTCACGGCTGGAAGGAGCCTTGAGCCCAAGGTGGCGCCTGATCGACGCCGGGAACCTGGTGATTCATATTTTCAGCAAACAAGGCCGTGATTTTTATGGGATCGAAAGAATCTGGGGAGACGCGGAAACGGTAGAAATCGGCGAGGATATGCCCCTGTAACATGTAACGCCTTTCTGGAAACCACACGGGCAACGCAAAAACGGGACAAAAAAGGGGCGCATCGAACGCCTCCTTTTTTTGCCCCAATAAATATGTCCTATAATGTATCTTATGTTGCGTTTTATCAAAGACCAGAACAAAACGCCCCCGGAGGCCCTAAAAAACCGGGAGCGTTTTTCTAACAAACGTGCCCTAGAGAGCCGTTGCCAAAATCTTGCAGAATGAGTCGGCCTGCAAAGAAGCGCCCCCCACGAGGGCTCCGTCGATATCCGGTTCGCTCAATAGTCCTGCAGCGTTTTCCGGCTTTACGCTGCCTCCGTAAAGGACTCGCAGAAACATTCCCGCTTCGTCGCCAAACCGTTCCGCGACAAAACGCCTGATGGCCTGGCAGACTTCCTGTGATTCGCCAGGGGTTGCATTTCTACCTGTGCCGATAGCCCAAACGGGTTCGTAGGCGATACAGACGGAACTTTCGACTTCATCCGGGGAAAGGCCTACCAGGGCCTTCAACAGTTGCCTTTCGACAACCTCCATCGTTTTCCCGGCCTCCCGTTCCTGCAGGGTCTCGCCAACGCAAAGGACCGCACTCAACCCCACGGACACCGCGGAATCTAGCTTCAGGCGGACTTGTTCGTCGGTTTCCCCAAAGTGCTGGCGACGCTCACTATGTCCTATAATGACATAATCGCATCCTGCTTCTCTCAGCATGTTCGCGGAAATCTCCCCCGTAAAGGCCCCCTC
>JAJUIT010000028.1 GCA_029267465.1 Synergistaceae bacterium | reverse complement strand
GTGACGGCCAAGAACCTCGTAGGTTTTCATGATGCGGCCGAGCGGGTCGCCGCGCGAGATCACGACTAGATGAGCCGAAGGGATCGTTAGCATGTCCGCCAGCACGCGATTGATATGCTCGTCGCCGAACCCATAGCCGTAGCAGATGACGGTGCTATTTGGTCGGCAGACCGCAGCGGCGAAGTCACGAAACAGCTCGACATAAGGATAGAATGCGGTTTCCTGATCCTTTGCCGCATTCGGATAGATCATGAGTTTCAGTGGGTCGGCATCATCAAAGTTCTCTTTAAGAAAGGATTGAGTAGCCTCCGCTGCGCCGAATGGGAGCCCGATTCTCCGTATCGAGCCATTACAGTCGTACCAATCGACCGAGCCATGCAGCTTGGTGAAACGTGCGACGCCCTCCAAGTAACGCGGCTCGCCACGGATGCCGGGCGGGTTGTAGTGTAGATCAACGTCGAGACGTGAAGCACGGAAGACCGGTGCCAGAGTGCCGACAAAGCGATCCATCAATCGCAACCCCGCCACATCGGCGCTGGCCTCGATGTAACGGTCATAGTTGGTCGTGAATAAATGGAGTCTATCTCGTGTGCCGGATCGGCTCGCGAAGCTCATAAGGAAGCTGACGATGTAGTTGAACGCTTCCTCTCGCTTTTCGCTGGGCGCTGAAATGAGCTGCGATTCCCCTTGGAAGATTGATTTCGCGAACGAACTGAGGGTGCTTCCCAATCCTTTGCGCAGTGCCTCAACTTGCTTTTGCTCCTTGGAATCCTTCCCCTTGCTGTTGGCCAGTATCTCTAGGCCACGAAGAAGCTCATTTGCTGCGCGGATCTGGTCTTCAAAGTTCCCGTCACTCCGCCCGGCGAGCTTGGCGGAGCGCTTCGCTTCCGCCGCTATCTCCTCATCCAAAATGCCGAACGACATCGTCCCCATTCCTGGAAGCGCCTTTTCGGTTGCGATCCAATGCACGGCGTGCGTCAATCCGGAACCGACTAGCAAGGACAGGTGCTCCGACTGGACGAGCGCAGTCAGCCAGGGTTCGATTCGGGAGCGCAGAGTATCGGTGCCAACAGGTTTATTAGGTTTTAGCCAAGAGCACGTCGCTTGGGGAGCAAGCTTGAACATTTTCTCGACCGTGTTGTCGCGTTCTAACACCACGGGACCCGGGTCGTCGCGGGTCTTGATGATCTGCCTGCTTTCCCCCATTGCGCACATCTCCTTTTTGTTTATTTGGCAGAACGCTCCGCGCCACCTGTACCGTATGGCGCTATCAACTGCATCCTTTTGCTAGGCCCCTGCCGCGATTCCCAAACGACTTCAAGCTTCAACCCCAATACCTGCTTGCAGCACGTCTCCGATGTAGGAGTCTTTATCCTCCTCCTGGAAGACGATGTGCCGTTTCAGCATTTCGGCTTTCGCGATTCCCCACTGCTTCTGCATAACATGCGAAGGGGTGTTCGACACGATATAGGATTCGAGCGTCATAGCCGGGTCACCTAGCCGTTGCTGGATCTCTTTGACCGTTTTATAAAAGGCGATCTTCGGATCCTCCAAGCCAATGTTTCGAATGCCTTTCGGGTCCACGAAGGTGAGTCGCTGGCAATTGTCTTCAAGTTGCCACAGGATGAAATCCGGATGAAAGTTGCTGGCCTCGAAAAACCCGACTCCGCGACCCTTACTCAGGTTGCGCAGCAGGTACAGATCGCGCTTTTTTAAGTAATCCGGATTGGCCTCAAGAAATGCTTTGAGGTCCTCGACGAATTGGCGCTCTCCTTTGTTGAGGGGTGCCGGAGAGATCTCGACGACACCGCCTTCCAGGTAGAGCAACGGCTGGTAAAGGTGATGCCCGAACCAAATCGCCTTAATGCCGCGGAATTCCCAGTTTTTTAAGTCCCCAGCCGCAATCGCCGCCTTTAATTCCGTGAGTTTCTCGACGATTTCATTCTGCGACTCCTCGATCAAAATGCGATAACCATACTCTGGGCTGCTAACCCGTAAGACACTCGGGAAGTTCGGGTCATCTTCCTCGATTTCTCGGTACTCCAGGTGTGGGAGTTCCCACTCGCGCTTTCGGAAGGTGTAGTAGCGCTCGACGTATTTGCGCAGCAATGCCTGCGCCACTTCCTGCCAGACGCGCACCTTCTCGAAGGAGTCAAAAGCCAACTGCGATTCAGGAATCAATAGCCGATACCAAGTTGTATCCGCGAGCAAATCGGCGATGCTGGATCGTGTGAGATTGAAGTTATGCCAGCCGGCTCCGCTTTAAACTGTTCTAGGTTGAAGTACAAACGGTCGAGGTCGAGGAATGCGATGTGGCGGGAAGTCAGATGAGTCTCGTTTGGGGTTCCATCGCTGTCTCCTCCGGAGACACCCATAGATTTCATCGCCTGAATCTTCGGGTACCAGTTGAGCACCACCTGGTTCTTTTGCAGGTAGTCCGTAGCTTTGTCCCGTACGGGGTCCGGGGGGGTGTGGGTGGTAACGGGGCCGAGCTTACGAAACGCATCACCGAACTCTGTGCTGACGCCGTTAATCTCTTTTTTTAACCGGATCATCTTGAGCGGCCTCGTGCCAAGATTCCGGATGATCGGTAGGATCAATTCGACACGCTCTCCGTTGGTGGGCTGGCCTTCTTCTTCCAGAAAATCTCGGAATTGAGCCATATAGTCGGCACGAATGCCGAAGATGTGGAGCGTCTCCAGAGTTTCGATGTGCTTAGGCCGTTCCAGCCCTTCGGGGAGGGTTGTGCGTGCGCTCCGTTTTAGGTTCATGCCGATGCCCTTCAGCCGAACTCCACGGCCGAAAAGCTGGATAATCTGTGCGCCTTCGCTGCGTCCGACGTTCATCAGCCCCATTGTGCTCACCCGCCAACTGTTCCAGCCTTCGGTGAACTTCTTCGAGCCGATCAGGACATTGATGGTCGAATGCGGCTGATCCAACTCGTGAAACAGCGATCCGGCAAACTCGCGCTCCGAGACGTTTAGTCCCTTTTCCTCGCAGAGTTTCACCAACTTTGCGTCGTCGCCCACATTAATGACGCCGAAAGGATCGTTGTCCCCTATGCGGATTGCGACTTCACCGCTGGCACCTTTGATGTTTTCGATATGGAAGGAGCCTCCTTTAGGGGCGTTGAATAGGGTCGTCAGCGTCTCGTCGAAGATCTGCTCAGGCGTGAGTCCGGAAGTGTTTAGATAACTGAAGCGGCCTGCAAACAGGTTCTTTCCGCTTGCTGTTACCAAGCCTTCGTGTAGCACCCGTCGGATGTGTTGGATGCTCTCAGAGCGGTTCGTTACGTATCCGCTCAGGAACCGCAGGATTTCGATGATGTCCGAGGCATCGCGCGTGGCAAGTGTGGCTGTAACGCTTCCTCCGACGAAAACCCAGAGGGGGCGCTCGAGATTGAACGGCCGGAAGGAAGATTCGCGTTCTCTATAGAGCCGTTGCTGTTGAAAGAAAGCAAGCAGACAGGCGGTGAGGTAACTCTTCATCCACTCGGTATTGCTATCATCTTCGAGGTTCAAAATCTGGTAATCTTTGCCAAAACCGTCGCTGTAAAACCAACGGTAAGAGTAGTCGAAGAGCGTGCTGCGCGCGTAAACGTCGTTGAGCGTTTTGTTGTTCTTTACAGCTTGGCCGAAGGTGGCCGAATACTCAAAAGAGAAGCCTTTCTCGCAAAGTGCATTTCGGTACTTCATCCACGCGCCATCCTCGCCGGCTGATGCACCGCGGTGTCCCTCATCCACTAGCACCAGATTGTTTCCCTCGAAGGCGTCTACGGCGATTGTTTTTTGACCCATATCCTCCTTGAGCTTGGTTACTTCCAGGATCTCAACGGTCTTACCGGCAAAGAGCCCGCGTCCGTCCTTGTTGAAAATCTCTGCCGGGATCCCGGCCTTCTCGAACTCCCTTAGGTGCTGTTGCGAAAGCCCCTCGTTGGGCGTGAGCAGGATGATGCGGTTCAACTCGCGAGAGCGGTTGTGTGCCTCCAGAAAGCGTTGGTACTGCAGGATGTGCGCGTGCATGAGCAGGGTCTTTCCGCTACCGGTGGCCATCCAGAAGGCGATTTTGTTGAGCTGAGACCAGGCGTCAGAGAGTTCGTCGAGCGGGGTGATCTTGTCGTTCTCGCCAAGTTCCTCGTTGACGGTCGCGATCCGCTGATTGAGGGCAAGCAGGAGGGCGCGCGGATCTCGGAAATAACGGTCGAGGTAGATTTCGGTAAAGAGCAGCGCCAGGTATTGGAAGTACTTCCAGACGATAGGCGGTTCCCCGCGAGCGATGCGACGTTCGTTCAGACGTTGCGTAATTGAAACGATGGCCTGGTCGTGTTCCAGCAAGATTTCGTCCGGCAGATCGGGCCGCTTCTGGGGCGGCAGCTGCAGACACAGTGCACGGTAAAAGTGATGGATGTTGTACTCGTCCAGTCCCTCCAAGGATTCATCCTTCAAGTGCTCGGCAAGCTGTTCGAAGCGTTCGAGTCCAAAAAGTCCAAGTAACCATTGATTCAGGACCAGCTTGCTACTGAAGGGCAGTGACGGTCGAGTGTTGTTTGTGCGACCGCGTCTAGCGGAGAGAGCAGCCGCTTCATTTTGGCGAGATCGTCCGCGCGGCATTAGGCATCCTCCGTCTCGAACATCAGTCGGAAGAAATCCTCCTCGATCAGGCGGACCTTCCAGGTATCGTCAGGTGCTTTGAGGTTCTCCAGGTTGTTGTCGCCGTTCACGTAGATGAGGTCAAACTCGCTGTCCTTGCTGGAATACCCCTGCTTGGTGAACCATTCGTCGAGCACCAGGTTGTCCTGCTCGATGCCCTCGGCCGTCTCGCCGCCGGGCCGGTTGCGCCAGAGGACGAGCGTTTTGCGGCCGTCGGGCGTAGTGCCGATAACAGCACGGAACCACCACCGCCCTGCGGTGTCCTGCTTGAGGCGGCCCTTTAGGCGTAGGCGCCCTTCGCTGTCGCGCTCGAATTCCGCGAAGAAGGCCTGCGGGGCGGCGATGTGATGCACGCTCAGCCCGATTAACCAGTTGAAGGTCTCAAGCAAATCAACGTTCACTTCGTGAGATTCGTCTGACCCAGGGCGCTTCACCTTGAGTTTGTACGCCGTCGGATCCAAGAAGGCGGCGGTATTGAGGAGGGACTGGCTACCGCGGGTCTCCACGTCGAGCATGTAGCGAAGGATATACTGCTCCTTGAGCCGATCCGGCCCCTGTGCCTCCGGCAGATCGAGCAGGCCCTGCTGCTCCTTCGTGCGGCGCAGCTCCAGGTTGTTGAGCGTATCCTCATAGGATTCGAGGCGGATCACCTTTAGGATGCGTGGGCTGCGCTCGGCCTCCTCAGGTGTGGCGAGACGTTTAGGCTTTCCTTCTTTCCATTCGGGGGAGAAGGTGACCTTTTTCAGGCGGGGCAGCAAGACGGTGTCGAAGTAATCCGCCATCTCAACGAGGATGAACTTACGCTGACCGCCGTCTTCTCGGTTCAGGTTGATGACCGCGTGACCGGTGGTGCCAGAGCCGGCGAAAAAATCAAGGACACGGATATTCTCTTCGGCACCCATGGCGAAGATCGCGTCTCCTACGGTATGAATCGACTTTGGATAGGAAAACGGGTTTTGTTCGCCAATGATGTTGCGAAGCAGATTTGCGCCGTATGTTCCAGCGTTGTACCGCGGATCCACCCAATTTGAGAATAATGCGGCAGTGCGCTCATTAGCTTCAATGTATTGGTAAATCGTTCCGGAGCTAGAGCATCTTAGTTTGCCATCTCTTACGAGATTTTTAGCGGACTCATATGAACGCCGCCAAACTCGTTCTATGCCATCCGCGCCAATGGGATATATCCGAAGCATTCCATTGACAGTTTGGCCCATAGGAAACCCGGTCCCCGACGGGGGAGGCTCAAGGTCTACGACCTCATTCGACTTAGGGTCGACAAGAATTGCGTAGAAACTGTTAGGTCTGCCGGAGCGGAAGTTACTCTCAGCTGTACCACTGCGCTTGAACGGACGAAGTTCAACTTCATCGTCTATTGCACGGCCCACGAATGTTCTATCGGAGTTGATTGGACAACACGCAATCAAGTACTCGTGTGTATTGGCCAGTGTTCGCGCTTTACCACCCTGCGGATGGTGGTTCACGATGATCATCTCTCGCCGCATTGACCGAAGCACGTTGTCCACCAACGCTGCGAGGTTTACCATCTCAAAATCATCTATCGCGATGAATAAGGAGGGATCTTCGGTAAGAAGCTTCGGCACGAGCTCAAGCCGATTTTCCATGAGCGTCAGCCAGGATCCGTGCAAGTACGTGTTCTTGTATGGTATCTCTGAATCACCGGTGTTGTAGGGCGGGTCGATGTAGATGGCGTCGATTTTTCCCTGGTAGACCGCTCTCATAAAACTCAACGCCTGAAAATTTTCGCTATGTACCAGCACTCCATCTGTCTGTTCATCCAGATCGCCAATCGCCTCTAAAAGTCTGGTCGTGAAGGCGCTATCGAAACACTGCGTATCGACCATCAACGTCGGTTGTGCCTTCAAAAACTCCACCGTCAGTGGCGTGCTGAATCCCGGTCGCAATAAGTCGCCTTCGATTTCGTCGATTGCGCACAGCCGCACCCACTCTTCGCGCTGCGCGCTGTTGGCCGCGATCTCCGGATAGAACTCCTCTGGAATTACACCCAGCCGGATGCAGTAACTGGTCTCCACTACAAACTTTTTCTTCAGCCACAGCTTTTTCTGGAAGTCTTCGATTTGGGCCAAGAAATCGATGATCTTGCCGGCGATCTTGCGAATGACCTTGATCTTGGAGAGGTATTGTTCGACGCGGGGCGCGATTTCGCTTTCGATGTCGTCCAGGTGCATAACCTCGTTCTTAATGTAAAAGTCAAGCTCCCGCCGCAAAAAGCCTCCCAAATCCTTGTGGATGAAGTAGTCGAAGGTGTTTCGGGCGGTATAGCGATCCAGATGCACACGCAGGCGTGTTAAATCAGACACTGTTCCGTCGGCCCGCACGTGTTTTGAGCCTAACGGTCTAAGCCACTCGGTTAACGTCGAATCCCGGAGCCCCAATATTGCTTCTTCAGCCTGGTTGTTTAATTCTTTTTGTTTCGCTGGATCGGGTTCATAGGTGAAGTGAATCACCAGCTCGCCGTCCTCTACGGCTGCAAATGGGGTAGGCGCCAGCTTGAATCGCCGTTCCTTTCCCTGTGCTTCCTTGACGTTCCCGTGCTCGCCCTCGGCCGCGTCCACCAGACGGAAGTGCACGCGCATGGGGTTCTTTTCGTTTTCCGGGTGTAGGCGAAAAGAATAGTCCCGAAGATATTCGCTGGTTTTGATGTAGTACTGGTCTGCATTGGCCCAGTGGAGCTTGACTTCCTCGCCTTCGTAAGGGATGGCATAGACGCCGGGCTTGTAGACGCGCTTGCTGAGGAAATCCCCTTCGGAGTAGTAGCGACGGAAGAAGCTGTAAAGATGGTCGTAAACCTCAGCTTCGAGTGCGTCCAAATCTACCGCCTCTGCGGCGATTCGGGCGCGCAGTTCCTTGACTTTCGGTGAATCTTCGGGGTTCATGCCTGCGGCTTCAATGCCAGAGATGAGCTTGGCGAGTTCCTTCTCGAGCGCTGCCTTGTCTGCGGGCTGGTAGAGCGCAAAGGCGGTTTTCACCTGTGGTAGGAGATCCTCGTTTAAAAATTTCGTGACTTCGGCGCTCCTGGCATGCATGATTCGATAAATACCGAAATCTAGGTCGGGCTGGTCGAGCTGAAACAGTTCCATCAGCAGGTTCTTCAACTTCTCATAATTTGGGCTCATAGGCGTTCTCTCCTTAGGCTTTTTTCGATGAGTTCTTATACGACCGCCCAGCGAATGGTGAAAAGCGTCTCTCTTGATGTGTGTTGAGTTAGCCTTTTTTCAAGCTGATCGATGAGCTGGTCGCGTTTTTCCATGATCTCGTCCTCAACCCTGAAAATCTCCTGCCGTTGCTTGCGTTGTAGGCGTTCGAGCTTTTGGATTTTTTCCTGGATCTGGTGCTGTTCTTCGAGTGTTGCCGCTTGCCGGGCCTGGCGCCGCAGCACCTTGATCTGCTCCTTGGTGTCGGTAAGCGCCTTCTCGGCCGCAAGCAGCATATCCTCGGCCCAGCGTTCCAATTTCTCGCGTGCTTCGTTGAAGTGCCGGCTGTTCTGCTCGAGAGAGCGGTTGAGAGTCGCCCTCACATGCAGTTCCGACTCTGCAGCGAGGCGTTTGGCTTGGAATTCGGGGATCTCCGTAGCCCCGATCTCCCTAGCGCTGCATGAAAAGAGCTTCTCCATTGTCTCCTGGTCAAGCGTTGTCCCGCTTTCCGTGAAGCCGGAGAAGAGCAGATATTCCTCCCTCTCGTAAGAATCGATTATCAGACGGGTTAGGGTTAGATAGCCTCGCTCGCCCCGTAGTCCCTCAACGACCGAGATTCTGGCGGGATGGTTTGAAATATCGAAATGGACCTCTGCGGCGGGGGTTGCAAGCGCCTTGGCCTCCTCAAGGACGTACTCTCCAAGCGGATGGGACAATCGGTAAAGGAAAAGGCTGGGTTCCTCGGTGCGGCCATCACTGGCCTGCGGCTGCGACTTGGAGATGAGATGGTAGCGCCCGCAGGGAATGTCCTCGCGCGGAGGACGGTTTAGCTCAAAGGTCAGCGCGGTGTGGTCGAACCGCGCTCGCTCGGCGAGGATGTGGTGTGTCAGCGACCAGAAGCGCTGGCCCACGCGGTCGAGTTGCGCTTGGGCGTCGGCTAGGCGCAGCCGTAACCGCTGGTGCACGTCCTCGTCGAAATGCTCGAAAAGAGTTCGGCGCGCTGCATCGAGGCGGGTACGGATCTGCTCGTCAAGCTCGGCTTGAAGAGCTTGAAAGGCGGCATCGATGGCTTCCGGAGTTCGGCACTCTTGATAGATGGCAAGGATGCGCTTTTCAAAATCTACACCGGATTCGATGCTGCCGAGGACCTCGTCGGACGCGCCGAATACACCGCTGAAAAGGTTGAATTTCTCGGTCAAAAGCTCAAGGACGCGCCGATCCGCATCGTTGCGCTCATTCAAGAAGTTGATGACAACGACGTCGTGCTTCTGGCCGTAGCGGTGGCAGCGGCCTATGCGCTGCTCGATCCGTTGTGGATTCCAAGGTAGATCGTAATTTATAACCAACGAGCAGAACTGGAGGTTCACCCCCTCAGCCGCGGCCTCGGTGGCGAGCAGGATCGTTGCGTCGTCGCGGAAGTGCTCAATCAGTGCCGTCCGAACATCCACAGCGCGTGATCCGGACACGCGACCGGTTTCGCGGTTTCGCTCGGCCCACCTTTCGTAGATAGCCGTAGCTTCGGGACCGCTGTTGGTGCCGTTGAAGACCACCACCTGCCCCGAATATCCATGCGCTTCGAGGAACCCCTTCAGGTAGTCCTGTGTGCGGCGGGATTCAGTGAAAATTAGCGCCTTGCGTGCGGCACCAATCTTTTTCATTTGCTGGAAACCGATTTCTAGGGCTTTGAGTAGTGTTTGAGTTTTTGTATCTACGACTATGCGGCGGGCCTCGTCTACCAGCCGGTGAAGAACCTCGATCTCCTCCCGAAGTTTTCGGCGGTCGATCGGCTCTATTAAAGACTCGTCATCCTCTGCTCCATTGGCTTCCCCAAGGAGCTCGTCGAGGATGTCTCCTTCAACATCCTCGCTCTCGACAAGCTGCTCCGTGAACTCCGGGTCGCTCTGAATGCGCTCATCGTGTAGTGTTTCGAGGCGCTGGCGCAGGATGTCCAGGGTCGCTGCGATGGCTTTGGACGAGGACGCGAGCAGCTTACGGAGGATGAGCGCGGTAAGATGTCGTTGCCGCCTTGGCAAGGCGTAGCTGTCTTCCCGTTGCAGAAACTTAGAGACGTTTTCGTACAGGGTTTGTTCTTCGTCTGTTGGTCGGAATGGAAGCGTGATGGCGCGGCGCTCTGTATAGCGGATGTACTCGGTTACCTGGTTGCGTAACGTGCGCTTGCAGAAGGGGGCCAGTCGCGCTCGCAGCGCGGCTAGATCGCTGCCGGAATTTGCGTATTGAGCCCGGAAAGCGTTAATGTCACCGAAAAGGCAGTCATCAATCAGCGTGGTAAGCCCGTACAATTCGACAAGCGAGTTCTGAAGAGGCGTGGCGGTAAGCAAAAGCTTTCGGCAACCCTCGGTAGCCCAACGGATACCCTGACCAACTTTGTTGCTTGGACGATAGGCGTTACGGAGTTTGTGGGCCTCATCAATGACAACCAGATCCCATTTGATCCCTCTCAGCTCTTCGCGGAGTGCGTTTGCGTAGTTCAGCGATATGATCAAAATGGCGCCGTGTCGCAGCGGATTTCGGGCTTCACGCCGCGCCTCTCGGTACCCTTTGGCGTCCAGCACGACGGTGGGAAGGTTGAACTTTTCTTGAATTTCAAGAGCCCATTGCTTGCGTAGGGATGCCGGGCAGATCACCAGCAAGCGGCGCCGGCGCTCCGCCCAATATTGACAGAGGACGATCCCCGCCTCAATTGTCTTTCCAAGACCCACCTCATCGGCGAGGATCACACCTTTAGACAGCGGCGATTGCAGTGCGAATAACGCCGCCTCGATCTGGTGGGGGTTGAGGTCCACTGCGGCGTCGAAAAGGGCAGTGGAAAGTCGGACCATGCCGGAAGCTGCGCGCCGCGTGAGGTCGTAGGCGTAGTACTTGGCATGGTGCGGTGTCAGACTCATGGCAGGTGCCTGTGATTGCTTTGTGGGTGGTCGTTGGCCTTGAGCCTGATCCGTTCTCAGTGTGGTCACCTCACGTGTGGCTGGTAGGGAGTAAAGACGGTTATATGTTTTTTTCATAACTCCTTTGGGCCTTGTAATCGCACTTAAGACCGCACCTGCATTTGCATTGTACCACCAGTATTTGCAGAAGATTTCGCATTGCCTCACCTAAAAATCAAGACAAACGCAAGCCCCAATGAGGGTGGAGACCCGAAGGGGGAAATCGAGGCGAGGCTCTATGAAAACCTGAAGATGATGAACTATCCCTGCGGGAAACGTCTGGTCGCCTCCCTGCCCTCCACGGTGGACCGTCTGCCGGCAACCGTTCGGACCTTCTTGACTTGCGACAGGAAACAGGACGCTGTGTCTCCCCTGTCTGGTCTTGTCATCCAATCCGAAACGAGTTGTTGGCTTTGACACCGTGCCTAGTCGGGCAGGGTATCGGGTTTTGTCTGACCACGCCTTCTACGCTCCGTAAAAAAGTCGCTGTCAAGGTATAACAAAACTATACCACCGCTAGGGCGACAGGATAGGTCGGAGAAGAAGACGATGCGATTCCGCTGGGTCCAGGTTGAAAGTCTTTTACGATTTTTAAGAATGGGTTATGATGGCCACGGTCAATCTAATCAAAAATTACTCTTCATGCGCGGAGTTCTCCCATTGGACGATAAAACCTTTTTCGCCTACGACTCACAGGCAAAAGAATTCGCAGAACGGTATGAGAACTGCTCAGGCGGGATTTCGGAGTGGTTCAACGTCGCCTTTCCCAAACACTGTAAGGTTCTCGATGTGGGGGCGGGCTCGGGCCGGGATCTTGCCCAGTTGCTTGCCGGCGGATGGGAAGCCTTCGGGGTTGAACCTTCACCTAGCTTGATCGAAGAAGCCCTGCGGTGTCACCCGGAACTCCAGGGGCGGCTTGCCCAGGACGGCCTTCCGGGTCTTTCCACGATTTCGGATCACTCGTTCGACGGGATTCTCTGCTCCGCCGTCCTCATGCATATCCCCGAAGAAGAACTTTTTGATTCGATCTTTTCCCTCCGCCGCGTTTTGAAGCCCGGGGGCCGACTCTTGATCTCCCTCCCCATCGAACCCGATGGCACCCCAACGTGTGGAAGGGACCCGACGGGGCGCATTTTCAACGGCCTATCGGCGGGCAAGATCGAGTGGCTCCTCTGTCGGTGCGGTTTCCGCAAGATCGGGATCGGACAAAGCGAGGATGCGCTGGGGCGAACGGAACGGCGATGGGTCACGCTGCTGTTTTCCCTGGAGGGCACGGGCGGGAGCCGGAACATCGACCGGATCGAGGCCGTCCTGAACCGGGACAAGAAAACGGCCACCTACAAGCTGGCGCTGTTTCGGGCTTTCGCTGAAATCGCCATTACCCATTACAACTGGGCACGCTGGCTGCCGAACGGAAAGATTGCCCTTCCTGTGGACCTGGTGGCGGAAAAATGGCTGGTTTATTACTGGCCCCTTTTCGAGTCGGACCGGTTCATCCCGCAGATGAACGGAGAAAGCCCCCAACCCGGAGGGAAGAAAATTCTCTTCCGAGGATCGCTAGCGGAACTGGCTCGACTGTCGCAAGGCCAGGGCGGGCTTCCCGCGTTCCTCGTTGCCCGGAATGGCAAGGCCCTCTCACCCGACCACGAAGCCCAGATGAAGAAAGCCCTGAACGACATCAAGACGGCCATTATCAAAGGACCGGTGGTCTATGCCCAGGGAGGCCCCGGGGAGCGCCTGTTCGACTACGACGCCCGCACCCGGTGCATCCTCATGGGGGCGGACCTTTGGCAGGAGTTTTCCCTGATGGGGCCCTGGGTCCGGGAGGCGACGATCCTACGGTGGTCGGAGCTGACCCGCGACCTGGCGAGGCAGGAGATCGGGACGGGTGAGATTTTGGAGCTTTTGATCCGCGATAGTTCCCCGGCCCGGAACGTGCGGGATTTGAGGGACCTGTTCGGCGAAACCCTCAATTCAGGAACAAAAAGCTGGCCGGACCGGCTTTTCAGGTCCTTCTGCGAGGTCATTGAAGTAATTGCCCTGCAGCGGGAAGTGGAGCGCTGGGAACCGGGAAAGAAACATTGCGCATAACGAGAGGGGTTGATCTTTTGCCAAAAGGATTGGATCGGTTGGTCAGGGTCATCGCAAAAGGGAAACCGCAGGAGACTAGCTGGGAGGATTGGAAGAAGGAAAGCAGAGAGGCCCTTGAAGAGCTTTTCGGGACGCGTTTTCATGCCAACCATCTGAAAGACAGGAGAAAGATGATTCGTGTTGCCCCCATCCGGGATGAGGAAGGAATCGCTTTTGCGGGCCTATTGCCGGAAGATAGCTCGGAAAGCGGGCCTTACGGCGGGATGTCTCTTGTGTGGTTTCCGATCACAACGGAAGAGGGGAGCGGTAAATCCCTGCTGACTTTCGTCTGCGGGACCCAGGGCCTTGCGCCGGATGAGGAGATTCTTGGCCGTCCGGGACATGCGCGGAACGTCCAGGCTTTGGGTCGGGCGCTGGCATCCGCAGCCTATGGAAAAATCTGGACGAAGCCGGATCCTGCAAACATCCGTATTTCCCTTCCAGAAACGGTAGCCGGACGGTTTCGCGATTTTGATGGAGTCTTTAGGAAGTATGGCTCCCTGATTTACGCAATGGCTGAAGTACCTACAGACACTGAAAACGCGGGGAAGGTGATTTCTGGGTTTCTGGATTTTTACGCTTCCGAGCGCAAATGGCGGGTCCTGAAAGCGGCCCAGAATGAGTACGAAACAAACGAAAGCGCCTTGAAGCAGCAGATTTTTCCGCTGGTGGAAGAAGCCGATGTGGAGGCCATGCTCTTCGACCGCCGGTTTGTGATTTTGCAGGGACCACCAGGAACAGGGAAGACGCGGCTGGCCCGCAAACTACTGGAGAAGCGCTTTAAAGGGCATGGCAAGATCGTGCAGTTTCATCCGGGCGTCACTTACGAGACCTTTGTGGCTGGGATCGCGCCGGAAGCCGAAAGCGGCAAACTAGCCTTTTCGGTTCGCCCTGGGTGGCTGGCGGAAGCGATTAAAACGGCTGGCGAAACGCCTGAAAAGGAGTATCTGTTTGTTCTAGACGAGATTAACCGAGCCGATCTGAGCCGGGTTTTGGGGGAGGCCATCCTGCTTTTCGAGCCGATAGAGATCGCTAGGGGGAATGCTCCCTCTGCGGAACTGCCCCAGCCGCTTCCCGATGGGACGAAATCCCTCTCTATCCCGAAGAATTTTTATGTCCTGGGAACGATGAACACGGCCGACCGCTCCATCGCCATCCTCGACTGGGCGGTTCGGAGGCGATTTGCCTTTGTGGATCTCTGGCCAAGCTCGAAAGTGATTTCAGAGCAGCCGGAGGAGATCTCAATGATCGCCTTAAAGGCTTTTGAAACCCTGCAACACCTGTTTGTTCAGTATGCCCCCAGGGACGCGCTGGTTTTGGTCCCTGGACATGCGATGTTTTTGGCCGATTCGACGGAGTCGCTGAAAAGGCGCCTTCGCCACGAACTGGTTCCCCTGTTGCGGGAATACCTGCTGGAAGGACGGCTAAGCGGCTGCGAAAGCGAGATTTTGGCGTATTTAGATTGGCTGGAATCGAGTCTGCTGGACCATGTCTAACCCGCGTAGCAAGACTTTCCAAAAGAACAGGCAGATATTTTCCCTTTCGGGGCCCAGCTTGGAAGAGAAGGGACGGATTCTGATTCTCCAGGATCAGGCGGGTCCGAGGAGGATCTCGCTGGCCCATTTCGGTCTGAAGGGAGGGAATCGGCCTTCCTGGGACGATTGGGGAACAGCGTTCCAAGGGGCGAATGCCTCGACGCTTCAAGCGCTCGATGTCCAGACGGACTTTTTCCCGGAAAAAGGTGAAATCGCACTCCGGCTAACCGCCGGAGGGACTATTGGGGCGGTTCCCCTTTTTGCGCCGGACACACGAAGGACATCGGGAGGTTTGGTGGTCAAGCCGCGGTTCGGTTGGTCAGGGATCGGCCGGATTCTGCACCGGATAGGCTGGAGCGCCGCTCCCGATCTTTTGCCGTTTCCGCTGGTCCCAGGAAGTGCCCGAGAGGTCCCGCCCTGGGTGATCGCGGGCCCGGTTCTGAGGCGACTGGAAGCCTTGTTGAACGAGTTTCGAAAGGGCTTTCACCTTTGCGAAACGGTTCCTACTTTTCCCAGGGGGCAAATCCTTTGGAACCGCTACATCCGTGAGGAGGCGGCTAGGGGCAGTTTTCACCGCCTACCATGCAGATATCCGGATCTAGGGCCGGACCTTTTGATCCAATCCTATGCCCGGTGGGGATTGGAAAAGGTCCGAGCGTCCCTTTTGGGGGAGTCTCCTTCGGATATTCTGGTGGAAAAGCTGCTGGAGCTGGCTGAAAAGCTCCTGCTCACGGTTCGAGAGGTTCCTTCGAAAGAGCCTTCGGCGGGATTCATTGACCGTCTTTTAAGGATCGGTTTCGCTCATTCAGAGGCCTTTCTGTCGGGGTTAGAATCCCTTCGTTGGCTACAGGAGGACCGGGGGCTCGCAGAAACCGCTCAAAGCGACGGTTTGTCGTGGCGGATTCAAATGCCAGAGCTCTTTGAACTGTGGGTGGGGCAGATCTTGCAAGTCTGGTCGCGGAATTTCGGCGGAATCGTTTTGTCCGGTAAAGAGGGGCGAACCCGCCTGCCTTTGAGCTGGAGACCAGGGGCAGCAAGGGCCCTTTCTTCTCTGGTGCCCGATTTCCTTGTGCGTGCCGGAGGGAAGGTGTTCATAGTCGACGCCAAATACAAGGCCCATTTTGAGAAAATGGAATTTGGTGATTGGAACGACTTCACCGAGCAAGCGATGGAAACGCACCGGCAGGATGTGCACCAGGTTCTTGCCTATGCGGCAGCTCAAGAGGCAGAGGAAATCTCCGCTATTTTGGCTTACCCTGTCAGAAAATCCGCCTGGGATCGTCTCATTGAATCTGGACGCGTGATCCACTCTGCACCCATGACGACCTTCGGAAGAAACCTGACGCTACACCTTGCCGCCGTTCCCCTCGAACTGGGAGACGAGGCGGATCTACGGAATGTCTGCCGGGCGTGGAGGATGGGGTTGGAAAAGGAGAAAATCGCTTAAAAGAGGGACCAAAGGAGGGAATAGAGAATGCCCGAAATCTGTGAAGGGCTTCATGCGAGCCTTGAGAGATTACCCCTTTTGCGACTTCCCTTTGACCCCGGAGCGTTTCCGGCCAGTGGGATATTCTTTCTTTACGAAGAAGGCGAAAATCTGTCACATGGGAAAGGAACCCCCAGGGTGGTGTTTGTCGGCTCCCATAGAGGGATGGGCAATTTATGGAACAGGGTCAATGAACATTTTCTTCAGGGTTGGGAGTTGGATGATTTCGGCAGAAATCAGCATAAACCTAGCGACCGGAGCATCCTCAGGAAAAATCTCGGAAGGGCCCTGTTGAATAAAGAAAACGATCCATATCTGGAGATGTGAATATCAGCTTTATAGAAAGGGAAAACCGGGAGCGGTTCGCGGAGAGAAGGAACATAGATAAAGAGCATAAGCTGGAAAGGAAAATTACGAAAATTTTACAGGAGAAGTTCTCTCTCCGATTTGTCACCTTGGAGGAACAGGGGAACCGGGAAGGACAGGATAGCCTGAAGGCCCAGCTTATCGGGACGCTCGCGCAATGCCCGACCTGTTGCCCGTCTTTGGGATGGCTTGGGAGGCATTCACCAGAGGGAAAAATGGCCGCTAGCGGATTATGGCAGACGCAGTTTCTAAAGGCTGCTCCACTGGATGCGGCAGCAAGGGCAACCTTTGAAAAAGCGGTCGAAAACACAGTCGAGAAGGCGCAGCGCAGGCACTGATCTCGATCGCAGGGAAAAAATTCGGAGGGAGCCTCGACAAAAGGGGCTCCCTTTTTTGATTCTCCCTCCGCGCCACGGGCCGGTATACGTTCCTGTCGGGAAAGCAGAATTTGCAGATCGCCGCCGTCACGTCAGGGTGTCCGGGGTGAGGCTACTCGACTTCTTCCTTCTCTTCCTCTAGCAAGGGGTACCTCTCGATCACCCGTTCGACCCGGGCTTCGTGGAAGTCCGGGTAAAAGGCGGATTCCCCGCGGAAGAACCCGAGCATCTTTTCCGTGTCCTGGTCATAGTTCATGCGCAGGACCGCAAGGAAGGGCCAGCCCCGGAGGAGGAAGTCGACCAGTTCCTTCAGGGTCAGGGGCCGGGTGGAAGTCCTCCTGGTCTTGGCCGTGAGCGTTTCCCCGCCGTATTCGTCCACGATGCGGTAGGCGATCCGGTTCTTCCGCTGCCGGGCGTAGACCGAGGTCACGTCAAAGGTGGTGGACATCAGGACCACCCGCGCGATCTCGGTCTCGATCCGCTCGAACCGGGGCAGGAATTCGCCTCCGAGGCACCAGGGGTGAACCTTTCCCCACTCGGCAAGGTCCTCTTCCCGGAGGGCTTCCTCGACCAGCAGGCCGGAAAGAACATCGATCAGCCCTTCGCCGGCCAGGGATTTCGCCAGGTCCCGCCTGACCTGGCCCTTGACCCGGGTCCGAAGATGCTTTGCCATGGAAATGGGGCCGAAATAGGTTTCCGGGCGGTACGAGGTGTCGATGCGGTTCATTCGTCATTCCTCCTTCGAGTGAAAAAAGAGCGGCCCCTCTCGAGGAGGGGTCGCTCATGGCGCCATACACGAAGGGCGAACCCCCGGGCCGGGGATCCGTCGCTCGTTCTCCTCTTATCATCCAACCCGAAACGGGCTGCCGGTGTTGGCACCTTGCCGGGTCGGGCAGGTTGCCGGGCTTCATCGGGCCGGTCCCTCAGCCTCTCTGGATAAAAGTTCGATTGTGAAGGTTCAAAGAGATTATACTGCAATCAGGGCGACAGGATACGTCGGTCTGCCTGTATCCCTTGAACGGTTCCCAGGAGGGAGGGGGAAGTGATGAAAAAAGTTCTTTTGCTCGCGGCGGCGGTCATCCTGCTGCTCGCTGGGACGGCCTGTGCCGGGAATGTCGGCCTCGTGATCGCCCCGGTGGAGCCGGTGAAGGCCAATAGTGCGGTGGTCCAGGCCATTTCGGAGGCTTTCTCCTCGGAAATCCCGGGCGCGACGATCCTGCCCGCGGTCGTGGCGAGCCAGGACGTGGAGAAGGCCCGGCAGAAAGTCTCTCAGGAATTGACCGCGGGCAACTGGGACTACGGGGCGATGGTCCGGCTGGAAATGACGCGGGTGATGGGCACCGTGGCTTTCTTCAACCGGAAAATGGCCGTGACCGCGTATGCGAACATCGAGATCGCCTCCAGGAACGGCACGGTTTTCAACCGGACGTTCGAGGGCAAGGCCGTCGGGGACGCCTCGACAAATGCCGGACCGCTGTTCCTCCAGGCCCTGAACCAGGCCCTGGGGGCCTTCAGGGAAGCCTTCACGCTGTGAAACCGGCCGGGAGGTCCGTCCGATGCAGAACTATTACGCCGACAAACTGAACTCGGCGAAGCTTTTCCAGGTTTACGACACCGGGATCGAGAGGGTGAGGCAGTATCTCGAGGCGGAGATCGACTTCGTCCGGAAGGACCTTCGCGGGCACGAGCGGATCCTGGAGCTCGGCGCGGGCTACGGCCGCATCATGAAGAAACTGGCCCCCCACGCCGGCTCGATTGTCGGCATCGACATCTCCGAGGACTCCATCGCCTTCGGGAAGGAATACCTGAAGGACTCCCCCAACTGTTCCCTCCTGGTCATGGACGCCCACAGGATCGAGTACAAAGGCGAGTTCGATGTCGTCATCTGCCTCCAGAACGGCCTGTCCGCGATGAAAGGGGATCCCCTGGACCTGGTCCGCCGGGCCATGGCGGCCCTGGTTCCCGGAGGAAGGGCCTATTTCAGCTCCTACAGCCCCAGGTTCTGGGCGCACCGCCTGGCCTGGTTCGAGGAACAGGCCTCCAGGGGGCTTTTGGGCGAAATCGACAGGGAAAAGACCCGGGACGGGAAAATCGTCTGCAAGGACGGTTTCACGGCGACGACCTTCTCCGCCGCCGACCTGGCCGAACTGGGGAATCGGGCCGGCTGCGCCTGCCGCATCGAAGAGGTCGATGAGTCGAGCCTCTTCGCCGTCTTTGAAAAGGGGGATGGGGTCAGCGCTTGATTTCGACCGGTTGTATACGAAGTGGAGGCCTCTGCCTGGCAGGGGCCTCCACTTTTTGCCGGGTTTAGCGGAGGTATTCCGTAAGGGTTTCGATGGCGTCGTCGAGGGGCAGGTCTTTTAGCCAGGGGACGTAGGTGCACCCGTCGTAGCAGACCACCATCTCCTTGAGCCTTTCGACGGGATCCAGCCCGTTTTCCGAGGCTTTTTCGGCCGCTTTCGCCAGTTTGTCCAGGCACTTTTCGGCCGAGTCGGAGGGGTTCCCCCCCACCTTAAACCAGGTCACGGTGCAGGTATAGCCGGACGTGAACTGGAGGTGGGGGCTTTCCATGATGGTACGCACTTCCTTTTCGGCAGCCGTTCGGACTTTCTCGACCTGCGACAGGAAATAGGCCGCCGCGTCTCCCCTGTCTGCGAAGACCCGGCGGGTTTCGCCCTCCGGCAGCAGTTCGCCCGCCTCCCAGTTGAGCCGGCTCGAAAGAACCAGGTTCATTTCCATGTTCTTCACCTCCGTCAGGAATAAAAAAAGCGGCCCTCTCGAGGAGAAGGATAGGGCGGATCAGTTCAGGGAGGAATCCCGTTTCCAGTTTTCCAGGGCCCGGGCCATCTCGTTGCGGTAACGGGTCACCCGGTCCGGGTCGTTGCCGTGGGTTTCGGTTTCGCAGAACGGGCAGGTGCCGCTCCACTGCTGCCAGCCGCCTTCCAGGAACCGGGCGAAGGAGCGGTACACGTAGAGGGGGCCGCCGCAGTGGGGACAGGCTTCTACAAGCCGGCCCTTCTTCCATTCCCGGAGGATGCAGCCGATGGGCAGGCTCTTCCGGACCCGGCCGTACTTGAAGGAGATGTCGAACTCCACGAAGGGGACGCACACCGCCGACTTGGCCGGGTGGGACAGCAGGTCGTCCAGGTGCTTGAGCAAAACCGGGATGGATTTCAGGAACAGCCCGAGGTTGCCGTTGAACGCGTCCACGTCGACCCGGTTGAATCCGTCGTCTTCCATGGGCACTCCTCCCGTCGGTTTGTGTAGGTCCATGATAGGACGGAGAGGCGACAGGATAAGACGGAGAGATGGGGTCCGGGCTGGTACCGGGGTTTGACGCCCGTTGACCTACGTCTTATCATACGTATCGATAGTTGCTGGAGGCGAGGGAAAGCCTATTCGTCAAGGGAACTCATACGAATGGTGGAAGCAGCAGGCTGGGTTCTCGCTCGTTGTGTCGGAAGCCACCACCATTTTATTCATCCAGCGAGGCGGGGTATCGTGACGATTCCCCACCCAAGGAAACAACTGCCCTTGAAAACGGCCTTGAGCATTCT
>JAJUIT010000136.1 GCA_029267465.1 Synergistaceae bacterium | reverse complement strand
GAGGCCGCCTGAGGATGCCCCCCGCCACCCCACGGTTCGAGGAACTTGGCCACATCGATCAGTTCTGGCTTCCCCCTGGCGACGATGTAGGTTCGATTTTCCATGTAGACGACCGCCAAAGCGATATCGGCGTCGAAAAAGTCCCTGAGACGATGGACGAAGAGGGAAATCCCCTCGACATAAACCTCGCTGGAGGTTTCCGAGAGAACGACTTTCGCGCCGCCGACAAATCGCGTTCGTGCATTCTCGATGAGATTGTCAAGCAGCTTCCGTTCCCCCGCGTTCAGGTTCATTTCGATGTGCAAGGGAACGATCGTCAGGTCCGCTCCCATTTCCCTCAATCTTGCCGCAGCATGAAAATCCCTGCTCGTGGTCGAACCGAAGGTGAGAGCGCCCGTATCCTCGTAGATTCCCATCGAAAAGAGCGTCGCCTCGAACGGCTGGATGGGAATGTTCAGGGCAATCAGCTTTTCGACCAGCAGCGTTGTTGTAGAACCAACCGGTTCAATGAGGGCCTTTTGCGCGGGAATCTCGTCAAGGACCGGGGGGTGATGGTCATACAAATGTATGAGGAGCCCCTCTTTGCCGCAAAGGGAACCAAAGGGGCCTATCCTCGATCGCGATCGCGCATCCACAATCACTAAATGGTCTACATCGTCGAAGTTGACCCGCCTCGGTGTCAGGACTTTCCAGCGGTTTCCGAATCTTTTTAAAAACTCCCTCAGATTCCGGCACGCTGCGCCGGAAAAGCAGAGGATCGAATCGTCATAGAGCTTCGATGCGGCCACCATACTGGAAAAGGAGTCGAAGTCGGCACCGATGTGGCTCGTGATAATCCTCAAGCGATCGCCTCCTTCAGCCGCCTTTTCCATTCGCAGGGAGAAACGGGCCGCCTCTCCTCCATTGAGAGTTCTTTCATGATCCGGCCCATCTTTTCGACCTTTTCGAGGAAACTTTCCAATGACCCGTTGTTTTTCAGCACGATGTCGGACTGGGCCTCTTTCAGGGAGGAGGGCAAAAGCCACTTCTCTCTCCTGCTGATTTCACCATTCGCCCACCCTCGTCGTTTGGTCCATTCAATCCGATTTTCAGCTCTCGCGCTCACAAAAACCACAAGGTCAATCCAGGGAGGTCGACCGGCTTCGAATAGCAGAGGCAACTCCACGACAATCCACCCGGTTTTCCCCTTTAACATCTCTGAGATCTTGTCCAGTGCGAGAGGGTGGATGAGGCCACAAACCCACCGATAGTCCTCTTCGTTTGAAAAAACCGCCTCGGCGATAACGGAGAGATCCAACGATCCCCCTTCAGGGTGGATGGCCTTCTTTCCGAAACGTCTCAGGGCTTCGTCACGAAGTTGTTCCGTTGCCCACAGGGAGCGCACCACTTCATCGCTGTCGATCAAAAAAGCCCCCTGCTTTCTCCAACACCGGGCCACGGTCGATTTACCAGCCCCAACGTCTCCCGTAAGACCCACGACCAGCATAGGAACTTCTCCTCTCCTCCTGGCGGACACTTTCGACGATCCGGACCGAATCCTGGGGGATTTCCCACAAGAACCTTGAAAACCCGTTCTTTTGAACCGTTCCGAAAAGGACCCGGCTTTCTGCGGCTGTCAGGTAAAGCCTCTCCTCAGCCCGCGTCATGCCAACGTAGCAGAGCCTCCGCTCTTCCTCGACACCTTCCCCCTCCTCAAAACACCGGCAATGGGGGAATATCCCCTCTTCCATCCCAACCATGAACACCACCGGGAATTCAAGCCCCTTCGCGGCATGAAGAGTCAGAAGGCTCACAGCATCCGCTGAGTCATCCATTTTCTCGAGATCGGTGAAAAGGGCGATTTCCGCGAGGATTTCCGATAGGCTCCCTTCCTGCTTGGAAGCGATCGAAAGCAGTTCCATGACGTTGTCGCGACGGTCCTCGAAACTCTGCGGATCCGTCTTTGCCAGATGATCACCGTAGCCGGCCTCTTCCCAGACGAACCGCAACGCTGCTGCGAAGCTATCCGAACATTCCAGGATCCCAAACATCTGGGCTCCGAGAGAAGCGCAGGAAACGGCGGTCTTGCCACGGAAACCGGCATGTCCTTCCGCGACGCGTTTCCATTTCTCCTTCGGTTCCACGAGGGGATCCGACGCCAGGTACACTGCCAATTCCTGGAGTCCCCGTTTCCCCAGTCCTCTTGGCGGAACATTTCCGATTCTCTGGAGGGAAACCGTATCTGTCGGGTTGAGCGCCAGCCTCATGAAGGAAAGGACATCTTTGATCTCTTTCCGTTCGTAAAAAGCCGTCCCCCTGACAACCTTGTACGGAATCCCGCGGGAGAGGAAAGCTTGCTCGTAGGTTCGGCTGAGTGCGTTTACCCGGTACAGGAGCGCGATTTGCCCGTATCGGTAACCTTTCCTGCAAAGGGATTCGATTTCCGAGAGGAGAAAGCCCGCTTCCTGCTTCTCATCCCCGTGCAAATGGATTCTGACGGCTTCACCCCGGTCACGTGCGGTCCAGAGGTTTTTCGGTTTCCGTTTCAAGTTGTTTCGAATCAAACCGTTGGAAGCCTGGAGGATTTGGGCCGTAGAACGATAATTCTGGTCGAGAACAACGGTTTTCGCACCAGGGAAATCTCTTTCAAAATTCAGGATCAATTCCATGTCGGCCCCGCGCCATCCGTAAATCGACTGGTCCGGGTCTCCCACCACCATGATCCTGCCGGAGTCGCCCACAAGTTTGCGGAGAAGATGGTACTGAGGACGGTTGACGTCCTGATATTCGTCGACAAGGACCCAATCGAGAGCCGCCCGTTCTTTCGCGAGGATTTCGGGATCCTGGAGCAGTTCCAGGGGCAGTTTCAACAAATCGTCAAAATCAACTGCATTCTGTTCCTCCAGAACGGCTTCGTAGGCTTTTTCGATTTCGAGCAGCTGATTCTCAAAGCCTTCGGTACTTTTGAATTCCAGGGCCTTCCTCCTGGAAATCTGGTCGAGAACCCAAGAGGGTTCGATTCGCTGCGGGTCGAGATTCATCCTCTCAAGGATGTTTTTCAGGACCGAACGACAATCGGAACGGTCAAAGACGACAAACCCCTTTCGCCTGCGGACCTTCTGAAGCGCGTATTCATGCCTCTGAAGGAAACGCAGGCCGTAGGAATGAAAGGTACACGCCTGAAGACCTTTCGAATCCGATCCGAGCAGGGCTTTAACCCGGTCCCGCATTTCGTTGGCAGCCTTGTTCGTGAAAGTCACGGCCAGGACCCGGCTTGCCGGAATGCCGACCGCTGAAACAAGGTAGGCCGCTTTGCAGGCGAGGACTCGGGTTTTTCCGCTACCTGCACCTGCCAGGACAAGAAGAGGGCCCTCGCAGTATTCGACCGCCTCGCGCTGTTTCGGGTTCAACCCCGTCAGACTTTTTGCGTTTCGCGTTTTCGCTTCAGCCATGTTTCCACCGTGTTTAACCAGCTGTCGATTCCTTCGCCGGAAAGATTGTCGATCTCGAACTTTTCAGCCTTTCCATTCAAAGATTCGACATCCTTCCAGAAAAGCTCCCTGTCGAACCGGATGTAAGGAAGAAGATCCTTCTTTGTCAGGACGACCGCGCTACAGGTGTGGAAAAGGTGCGGATACTTCAGCGGCTTGTCGGCTCCTTCCGCTGTGCTGCAAACCGCGATCTTCAGATCTTCCCCGAGGTCGAATTCCGCGGGGCAGACGAGATTACCGACGTTCTCGATGAAAAGGACATCCAACTTGTCCAGTTCGAGGCTTTCAACCGCCCTTAAAACCAGGTTGGCTTCCAGATGACAGCCTCCCTTTGTGTTGATCTGGATCACAGGGACGCCGCACGCGGCAATTCGGTCCGCGTCTCTCGCGGTCGCGATATCTCCCTCGATGACTGCGGCGCTGAAACGGCATCGTTTGAGAGTTTCCTCGAGGAGTGTCGTCTTGCCAGCCCCCGGTGAACCAATAAGGTTTAAAAGGAGGATGCCCTTTTCGGACATCAATGAACGGATCCTGGCTGCGTAACGCTCGTCAGCAGCCATCACAGACTGGATCAGGCTAACCCGCTTCGTTGCCATTCTCCAAAACCTCCAAGGAATCGATTTCCAATTCGAATCCGGCAATGGTTTCGACTTCGATCGAACCGCAGCCGGGACAGCGCCCCAGGGGGATTTCCCCTCCCCATTCTAAACCGCAGGAACCACATTTTTGCCGGATCCCGATTTCGGTGATCTCGACCTCCGCTTCAGCCAGAGGAGTGCCGGTAGAGGCCGTCTGAAAACAGAACACCAGTGCCTCGGGAATGACCTGCCGGAGGCTTCCGATTTTCAAGTGAATCCGCGCGACTTTTTCCCACTTGTTTTCTGTACAAAGAGGAAG
>JAJUIT010000118.1 GCA_029267465.1 Synergistaceae bacterium | reverse complement strand
TTCGTGCCTGTATTTTTCACCTTGGAATCCCTCCAGCTCTCTGATTTGGCTTACAATAATTATGGGGGGAAAACAGTGTAAAAATATAGGTCCGTGGTAATGGGTGTCATTCCCTTTCCCCCGGACCTTTCTCCTACAGGTAGTACCGCAAGTAGACGTACGCCGTCGAAGCGAGCAACGTCAGCAGAGTGATGGGGATTCCCTTTCGGAGAAAGTTCCCGAAGGTGAGGGGGCGGCCTGCCTTTTCCGCCAGGCCTGCCATCACGAGGTTCGCGGAAGCCCCCACCAAGGTCGCATTCCCACCGAGGCAGGCACCAAGGGACAGGGCCCACCAGAGGGGGCGGGCATCGAGATGCGCAAGGGATGCCATGTCCTTGACGAGGGGGATGACCGCGGCCGCGTAGGGGACGTTGTCCACGACGGCCGAGATCGTTCCGGACCCCCAGACGAGGAACATCGCCAGGATTTTCGGATGGTCTCCGGCGGAATTCGCCAGGAAACGGGCGGCGAGGCCGATGATGTCCAGGTGTTCCAGAGTTCCGACAAGCATGAAGAGGGTCGAGAAGAAGAGGATGGTGACCCAGTCGATCTCCTCGAGCGCGGTTTCCACCTTCACGGGGCAGACGACCAGCCCGAGGGTCGCTCCCGCCAGGGCGATGGTGGCCGCTTCCAGGTGTAGCCGACCGTGAAGGAAGAAGGCGGCAAGAACCAGGGCCAGAACCGTCAGGATCCTTGCCGCGAGAGGGCGGTTGAGGTGTTTCCGGAGGGTGTGGAATCCCTCGATCAGGTCTTCGATGGGGCGGTTCTGCGAGAGCTCGCGGGCGTAAAAGAGGTAAAGGCCAAGATACATGGCCAGCAGGGCAAGAGCCGCCGCGGGACCGACGTTCAGCAGGAAGTCGTTAAAGGAGAGTCCCGCCGCGGAGCCGATCAGGATGTTGGGAGGATCCCCGATCAGGGTTGCCGTTCCGCCGATGTTCGAGGCGAAGACTTCGGCAAAGATGAACGGCATGGGGTCCAGGTCCAGGGTTTCGCAGACGGCCAGGGCGACGGGCCCGATCAGCAGGATCGTGGTAACGTTGTCCAGGAATGCGGAAACGACCGCCGTCAGGAGGGAGAGGGACACGAGAAGGCGCCACGGGTTGCCTCGGCTCTGGCGGATGGCGATCAGGGCGGTATACTGGATCAGGCCGGTCTGCTTGACGATCCCCACGATGATCATCATGCCGATCAGAAGGCCGATGGTGTTGAAATCGATGAAGCTGAAGGCATCGTGCTGTTCCACCAGCCTCAGGAGGAGGATGCCGGAGAGCCCAACCAGCGCTGCTTTCAGACGGTGCATGCGTTCCGTGACGATAAGGGAATAGGTGAAAATGAAAAGGCCGAGGGCGATCCACTGTGTTGCCGACATTTTCCCGTCTCCCTTTCGGGGATTTCTCATCCTTCCAGATGACGGCGTATTGTATCAGCAACGGAAGAAACCCGCAACGGGATTTTGAAAAGACAGGTATTTTCAGAAAAAACAGAAAAACCTGTCGATGGTTGGGCCAATCAAGGGGGGAAACCAGTGGGATTCAGGGATTTTCTGCCGAAATGTTCGCCGTGAATGCTGCTTTGGGGAGCCGTAGCGCTCGCCGTCATCCTGTTGTGGATTCTCAAGGCCCTGAGGGGTTAGGGAGAAATGGGGGGCCGGAATGCGTCCGGCCCCCGAAGGTTATTTCCTGAAGAGGTAGGGGTAGCGTTTTGCCTTGCTGCTCTCCCCGGCTTTCGGCTCTGCCTTTTTCGGTGGAACGGGAGCGCGGAAACCTGCAAGCGAAAGGGCATCCTCGGAAGAGAACGCTTCCTCGGAGGCTTTGCCGATCAGGGCAAAGATGCGGCCTGTAGCCAGCTGGATGTTTTCCCGTATCGATTCCCGGATGGTTTCGGAGAGAGCCCGGATTTGCCGGTCCAGGTCGTCGGTTTTCTGGAGCGCTCCGCCGACCTGCTGGTAAAATTCGTTAAGCCGGTTTTCGAAATGGTTCCGGAGGTCCCGCTCCAGGGCCGCGAACTGGGCCACCAGGTCAGAAGAAAGCCCCTGGATGTCTTTCCGTTCCCGAAGAACCATTTCTTCAACGGCCGACAGCTTGATGGACTGTTCGCGGTAGAGCTTTTCCAGCGCAAGAAGCCGTTCTGCGACGTCTGGAGGGAGGTCCCGGGTAAGCGAGGCAAGCCGGCTCACTTCCGAGGCGAGGGGCCTGACGGTCTCGAGGGCCTGTTCTCCCTGTTCGGCAAGCCTGCGGGATTTTTCCTCGAGCCCGTTCAACAGTTCCTTTCGGGTCGATTCCACCAGGTTGCCGAAGAAGGTCAGGCGCTTTTCCTGGTCGTCCTTGCGGCTTTCCGCCTCCTGGAGGATCCGCTTGCGCGCCTCCTCCATCGTGTCGGTAACTTCGTCCTGGATGCGGGTCATGCGTTCGTTGAGCGACATGACGGAATCACGCAACCCCCGGGTTTCCAGGGAAAACCGATCGTGGGTCTCGGTGATGCGCCGATCCAGGTTTTCCTGCATGCGCGACGAGGTTTCCCGGATTTCCCTTGCGGCTTCAGAGATCCGGCTATGGCAGAACAAAAGACCGACCGCACCGATACCGAACAGGATCAGCAGGGTCAGCGTGTTGAATTCAAAATTCATGCCATGCGCCTCCTCGATTCGAGGATTCGATTAGGAAATGATTTTTTTAGCAACGCTCCTATCATAACATGCAAGAACGTTTTGGAAACCCTGTCAAGCGGGCCGGGTGGATTGGAGGTTTCGCCATTGAACCGGTATCCTGGAAATACGCGGCTGCACGTTTTGTTTGGATTCCTTGTCACGGCCTATTTCCTCAGCTTTTTCTTCCGCGTTTCCGCGGCGGTCGTTCTGCCGCGCCTGGCTTCCGAAATCGGGATGACGGCCGCCATGACGGGATTCATTTCGAGCCTCTACTACTATGCCTATGCTTTCGTTCAGCCCCTCTGCGGGTCCCTCAACGACCGCTGGGGACCGCTCCGGGTGGTCGGAACGGGGCTTGCCGTTGCCGCCGCGGGGTCTGCCATCTTCATGTTCGCTTCGACTCCGGCGGCCCTCGCGGCAGGGCGTCTTTTGACCGGTTTGGGACTCGCCCCGATGTTTTCAGGAGCGCTCGTTTACCAGTCCACAGCCTTCCCTCCCCGGCGCTACGCCTTTTACTCGTCCGTCACGATCGCGGTGGGAAACCTGGGGGCGGTCGTTTCGGTCGGCCCGCTCGGGGCGGCGATCGACAGGTGGGGGCGGGGCCCGGTTTTCCTTTTCATGTCGGCCTTGAGCCTTTTCATGGCGGGGCTTCTCTTCCTGAACGCGAAGTCCGATCCCGTGAGGGGGTCGAACCAGGGCTTGCGGAGACCCAAAACGCCCTTTTCAGCCCACCTGAAGACGGGCTTTCTCACCCTGTGGTCTTCAAGGGAGTGCCGGTGCCTGACGCTTCTTTGGGGAATTTCCGTCGCGGCCATGCTGGCCTTCCAGGGGCTCTGGTCCGTCGCCTGGTACCAGACCGCCTACGGGGTTGAGGCAGGGATTGCCCGGAACTGGGCCGGTGCCGTGGGCATCGGGATCATGGCGGGGACGCTTTTGGGCGGGCGCTTTTCTTCCGGTCCCGGCGGGCGGATGAAGGCCATCGGATTGGGGTTGTCCATGAACCTCGGAGCCTGGATCGCCCTCTGGCTCGGGATCGCCATCCGCCTTCCCCTGGCCGTGACGGGGACCCTCGGTTTTCTTCTCGGGGGAGCCACCGGCTTCCTGGTTGTCCATTTCGCGTCGGCCCTGAACGAGATGACCCCCCGCGAGAGAGCGGGGGCCGTTTTGGGGGTGGTGAACATGCTGGTGATGGTGAGCGTGATCGCCTTCCAGTGGGGAACCGGCGCGATCCTGGCCCGGTTCCCGGGCTTGAAAGCCGGTTCTTCCTCTTCTCTGGGATTCCTGGTGACGTTCGGGGTCGTGATCTCCCTGGTAGCGGCTAGTTCCCTGGCCTTCAGGGGGATGCGGCGCTTCCCCGAAGCGACGAGGAGGGGATCGGAATGAAAAAACGACCGGTTTTCCTTCTCGCCCTGGTCTTCGCGTGCTTGTCCTTCGTGCGGGCCGATGCCGGCGTGATCCGCTCGGAAAAGGCCGATGAGTGGGGAGGCATGGCCGGCCTGGGAAAGAAGTCCTTCCGTTTCGCGGTGATTTCGGACACCCAGCCCCTTGGCCCGGGGCGAAGCCTTTCCCCTCTCGTCGAAAGGCTTCTGAAGGAAATCTCCTGGTTGGGGCCTGACTTCGTCATTCACCTTGGGGACGTCATTTCAGGCTACGGGGATTCCCTGGAGGAAGCCCGGCATGAGTACGCCGCGATGAAAGAGAAAATCGACAGGCTTCTTCCCTGGGTTCCCTTTTTCGCCGTTCCGGGGAACCATGACCAGGCGACGCCGGGGGCGCTTGCCGCCTACCGGGAAACCTTCGGGTCACTGCTTTACTACGATTTCCCCTACGGCAACGGCCGCTTTGTCGTCCTCAACGGGAATTTTCCGTCCTGGATGGCTCCCAGGGGGAAGGATTACGGTTTCTTCAACCTCAACGACGGGATGCACGTGCTTCCGATGGCAGAGTGGGCCGAGGAAGCCTTCAGCCGGGGAGGCAAGATGCTGTTCGTTTTCCTTCACACGCCTCCCTTTCCTGCCTACACTCCGCCTCCCGGGAGAGGAACCCACGGTTTCCTCACCGCGTCGAACCGGGACGCTTTCGTGGCCTTGCTTCCCAAGGGCCGGACGAAAGCGGTTTTTTCCGGTCACGAACACCTGTTCTACGTTGAAGACCGAGGCGGGATCAAGTTCTTTACCCTGGGAACGGGAGGCGGCCCCCTTTCCGGCCCGGTCACTGGCCCCGCGGGGGTGAACGCGGGAATTCCCCCGAAGTTCAACCTGCTGAAGGGTGATCCGGAGGTCGACCAGGGCGGGGGTCGCCCGAAAGGGCTTTTCAAATCCGGGGCCCTGGGGGTTTTCGGGTTCCTGCTGGTCCGGGTGGACGGGGACCGGGTCGCGTATGATTTCGTGGTTCCCTTCACCCTGGAGGTGGCGTACTCCGAGGGCAATGACGGGGTTTCGCCAAGGGCGCGGGCTGTCCTGGAAAACCGGGGCCGGTTCGCTCAGGTTTTCAAAGGGGTCACGTTCTTGATGCCAGCCTCTCCCGCCGGCTACCGTGCGAGAGCCACTGCCCGAAACGGGGACCGGACCGAAGTCGAAATCGGGCCGGTCCCGGAAATCCTGGAGGTCTCCCCAGCCGGTCCCGGGAAAAACCTGGTCCGGGTCCAGGCGACGGTTCCGCCGGCCATGGCCGTCGACCTCGAGATCGAGGCCAGGTAAACACGGAGGCCCCCGGAGGGGCCTCCGCTCCACGAGCCAGGCTTTCGCGGGCGGGGCTTATGCCCGGTCAGGGGCTGCCGGCCGCGCGAAGCGGGCATGAAAACAAACATCAAAGAGACAAGCGCTTTTCAGGACCTGCTCCAGGGTGACGCTCCTGCGAAGTTCGGGATGCTGCCGCGCCAGGTCGCCGTCGCACAGACGCTCGATCTGGTGCTCTGAAAGACAAGACGGGTAAAGAACGTTTCGCTTTCCGGTTGTGAAAGGCCTTCCTGCCATGGGGGCGCCTCCCTCGA
>JAJUIT010000021.1 GCA_029267465.1 Synergistaceae bacterium | reverse complement strand
CCCGCAACCCGCGCACGCGTTTACTGGCGAACCAGCTGGAACGGATGTCCGGGGCGAGGCGGGCGGAACTGATGTCCCGCGCGGAAAACCTGCTCCGAAAATTTCACGAATCGTCATAAAAAACCTGCCAATAAAGACTTAAAAGACAGGCCGCGAACGAATGCCCGAGTGATAAAATACATTATGCAAATACGTCTTCGATTTCACATTTTCAAGGCACCCCCAAAGGAGGAAGACCATGAACTCTCAGGCCGTCTCGACGGCCGAAGCGCCGGAAAACCTGGCCTTTGACCTGCAGGACCTGTTCAAGGCAACTCCCCGGCACCCGCGGTTTCTGCTCCCCCTCCTCCAGGACATCCAGTTTCGATACCGGTACCTGCCCCGGGCCTCCCTGAAGCTTGTCGCCGAACACCTTGGAATCCCTGAAAGCCGTGTCTATGCCGTCGCCACGTTCTACAAGGCCCTCAGTCTCACCCCCAGGGGGGAGAAAACCGTGAAGGTCTGCCTTGGCACGGCCTGCCACCTAAGGGGGGCGGCGAGCGTCCTGGACGCCCTCTCCAGGAACCTGGGCATCCCCCCCGGAGGGACAACCCACGACATGCGCTTTACGCTGGAAACGGTAAACTGCCTGGGCGCATGCGCCCTGGCCCCTGTCGTCACCGTGAACGACCGGGTTTACGGGCAGATGACCCCCGGCCGCGTGGCGGAACTGATCGAAAAGGAGAGCCGCCATGAAGCTGACTAGCCAGAAAGCGTTCGAGGAATGGCAAGCCCTGCTTTCGGAACGGGAAAAGGGCGCCTCCGGCGTCCGTCGGGTGCGGATCTGTGCCGGAACCGGCTGCCTGGCGAACGGAAGCGCCCAGGTCAAGGCCGCTTTCGAGGCCGAGGCCATCCGGCACGGCCTGTCGATCCCCCTGGAGTTCGCCGCAGAATCCACGGGCTGCCACGGATTCTGCGAAAGGGGCCCCCTGGTCGTCCTCCAGCCGGGTGAGATCTTCTACGAAAAGGTGAAGCCGGAAGACGTCCGGGAGATCTTCGAGAAGACGGTCCTGCGGGGAGAGATCGTCCCCCGTCTTCAATACCGGGATCCCAACACGAAACAGCCTGCGAGGACTTCCGCAGAAATCCCGTTTTACGCCCGGCAGCACCGCCTGGTGCTGAACCGCTGCGGGGAGGTCGACCCCTTCGAGATCGAGGCCGCGGTCAGCCGCGGAGCCTACCGGGGGCTGGCCAGGGCCTTTTCCCTGGAACCGGAAAGGATCGTTTCCATGATCAAGGATTCCGGGCTCCGGGGAAGGGGCGGGGGCGGCTTTCCCACCGGCGTGAAGTGGGAATCGGCCCGCAAGGCGCCAGGCAGGCACCGGTTCGTCCTGGCCAACGGAGACGAGGGAGACCCCGGGGCTTTCATGGACCGGTCCCTCATGGAGGGTGATCCCCACAGCGTGCTGGAGGGGATGATCATCGGGGCCTACGCGGTGGGAGCCCGAAAGGGGTTCATCTACGTCCGGGCCGAATACCCCCTGGCCGTCAAGGCCCTCCAGCAGGCGATCCGGCAGGCGAAGGAGCGGGGGCTGCTGGGACGGGACATCCTGGGAACGGGGTTCGATTTCGACCTTGAGATCTGCCGGGGGGGCGGGGCCTTCGTCTGCGGGGAATCCACCGCCCTGATGGCCTCCATCGAGGGACGGGCCGGGGAACCCCGGGTGAAGTACATCCGCTCCACGGAGCGGGGGCTCTGGAACTGTCCCACCGTGTTGAACAACGTCGAGACCTGGGCCAACGTGCCCCATATCGTGCTGAACGGGCCCGAATGGTTCCGGTCCATGGGGACCGAAAAGAGCCCGGGAACGAAGATTTTTTCCCTGGTCGGCAAAGTCAAGAATTCGGGACTCGTGGAAATTCCCATGGGAACAACCCTGAGGACGATGATCGAGGACATCGGGGGAGGCGTTCTGAAAAACCGCGCCTTCAAGGCCGTCCAGACCGGGGGGCCTTCCGGGGGATGCCTGCCCGCCGATGCCCTGGACCTTCCCGTGGACTTCGACGCCCTGACCGCTTCCGGCTCCATGATGGGCTCCGGTGGCATGATCGTCATGGATGAACGCACCTGCATGGTGGACGTGGCCCGCTACTTCGTGGACTTCCTCGCCGAGGAGTCCTGCGGCAAGTGCACCCCCTGCCGGGAGGGGCTGAAGGCGCTGCAGCGCCTTCTTCACAAGCTTTGCTCGGGCAGGGGAGAAGCTGGCGACGGAAAACGCCTGGGGGAGATCGGAAGCGCCCTGGCGGACACGGCCCTCTGCGGACTGGGGCAGACGGCTCCCAACCCCGTCCTCTCGGTTCTCCGCTATTTCCCAGGGGAGATCGCCGAGCACGAGGCGGAGCATTTCTGCAGGGCCGGGGTCTGCAAGGGGATGTACTGGCCGCGCATCGACCCGGCGAAATGCGTCGGGTGCGGAGCCTGCAAAAAGGCCTGCGCCGCGGGGGCCATCCGGGGAGAACCCCGGGCTGCCCACGTCATCGAGCGAGCCCATTGCGTCACCTGCGGCGCCTGCCTCGAGGCCTGCCCCTTTTCGGCCATCACGGCCGTGCGAAGGGAGGAGCCCGAATGATCGAGATCACGATCGACGAAAAGAAGGTTTCCGTCGAAACCGGAACGACGGTGCTGGAAGCTGCCCGCTCCGCGGGGATTGAAATCCCCACGCTGTGCGCCCATGAGGGGCTTGTTCGGGAGGGAAGCTGCCGGCTCTGCTCGGTTGAGGTGACCGAGCGGGGCAAGACGAAGCTGGTGATGTCCTGCATGTACCCTGTCACCCGTGAGGGGCTTGAGGTCCGGACAGACACCGACCGTGTCCGAAGCGCCCGGCGGTTTGTCCTGCAGATGCTGGCCGACCGGAACCCGAAGGCACCGGTCTTGCAGGCCCTCTGCTCGCGGTACGGAGTGGTTCCCAACGTTCCCGAGAACGTCGAGCCCGAGCTTTGCATTCGATGCGGCCGGTGCGTGCGGGCTTGCGAGACAAACGGGACGAGCGCGCTCTCCTTTGCCGGACGGGGCTGGGAGCGCGAGGTGACGCCCCCCTTCCACGAGGCACCAGGGGACTGCGTGGGATGCCTTTCCTGCGCTGAAGTCTGCCCGACGGGACGGATCACCTGGGAGGAAAAAGACGGCAAACGCTCCATCTGGGGCCGGACATTCGACCTCGTCGTATGCGACCGGTGCCGCGAGGCATACGCGACGGCCGAGCAGCTGCGCCACGCAGGAACCGACCCCGAGACGGCCCGGCTGTGCCCGAGATGCCGGAAAACGGCTCAGCAGGAGCGGATTCGTCTCGGTAACAGGGGAGTTTAAAGAACCGGAAAACCCCCTTCGACCCGGCCGGTCTCATGCAGACGGACCGGGCATCGGGTGGCCGGAGCGATCCTGCCGCCTGCCGTGATTGCGAAGAAGGGGATTCTTTCCCGAGTTGCGGGGAAGAATCCCCTTTCGTGCTTTCCAAGTCCAGGCCCACGGGGGGCAGGGGAGGGATCCGAAGGACCGACGGGAGGAAAGATCCGGAACGATCGTCAAACCAAATACCCAAAGGGGGGAGCGCTGATCATGGAAAAGGTGTTGCTCATCTCACCCGAACGGTGCATCGGGTGCGGGAGCTGCGAAATGGCCTGCTCGATCGAAAAGGAAGGGGAATTCCGCCCGGCGGTTTCCCGGATCTCGGTTCACCGCTTCGAGGGCGGACAGAACGTCCCCATGGCCTGCCTGCAGTGCGAGGATGCCGCCTGCATGGCTGCCTGCAAGACCGGCGCCCTGAGCCGAAATGAAGACGGCGTCGTGGCGGTGGACAAGGCTCGGTGCATCGGATGCCGGATGTGCGTCATGGCCTGCCCCTTCGGCAACATCAGCTACAGCCGGGTCACGAAGACCGCCTTCAAGTGCGACCAGTGCGGGGGCGACCCCGAATGCGTCAAGTGGTGCCCGACGAAGGCCATCGAGTTCCTGCCCGCGGACACCGTCAACCTGCAGCGCAAGCGCGCGTTCTCGGCCACGATGGCCAAGGCGCTCGAGGAGGTGAAGGGCTGATGTACGGCTGGACCGGCAACGTCCTCCGGGTGAACCTCACCGACGGGACATTCAGGAAAGAACCTCTCCGCGTGAAGGACGCCGAAGCGTTCATCGGCGCGAGGGGACTTGCAAGCAAGTACTGGATCGATGACGTGAAGGACCTTTCCGTCGACCCCCTCTCCCCCAGGAACAACCTGCTCTTCGCCACCGGCCCCCTGACGGGGACCCTGGCCACCTCCGGGGGGCGGTACGAAGTCGTCTGCAAGGCCCCGCTGACGGGGGCCCTGGCGGCTTCGAACTCGGGAGGCTACTTCGGGCCCGAGCTGAAGTACGCGGGATACGACCTCATCATCTTCGAAGGAAAGGCCCCCAAGCCCGTCTATCTCTACATTTACAACGACAGCGTGGAAATCCGGGACGCCTCGGCCCTCTGGGGGAAAACCACCCACGAAACGACCGACGCCCTCCTGGCGGAAACCGACCCGGATGCCAAGGTGGCCTGCATCGGCCCGGCCGGGGAGAAAGGCGTCCTGTTTGCCGCCGTCATCAACGACAAGCACCGGGCAGCCGGCCGGTCAGGAGTTGGAGCCGTCATGGGGTCCAAGAACCTGAAGGCCGTGGCGGTCCGTGGAACAAAAGGGCTCAAGGTCGCCGACCCCGCCGCTTTCCTGAAGGTTGTCGGTGAGGCCCGGAAAAAGCTGGCGGCTAATCCCGTGACTTCCGCGGGTCTGCCCGCCTACGGCACGAACGTCCTGGTGAACATCCTGAACCAGGCAGGAGGCCTGCCGACCCGGAATTTCCAGACCGGTCACTTCGAGGAAGCCGACGCGATCTCCGGTGAAACCCTCGCTTCGACCCTGCTGGTGACGAAGAAGGGATGCGCGGGCTGCACCTCCGCCTGCGGGAGGGTTTCGAAAACCACCGGCCAATTCGCCGGTTCGGGGGAAGGCCCGGAGTACGAAACGGCCTGGTCGTTCGGCGCGGACTGCGGCATCTCTGACCTTTCCGCCGTCACCAAGGCCAATTTCCTCTGCAACGAGCTGGGGATCGACACCATCACCATGGGCAGCACGATCGCCTGCGCGATGGAACTGTTCGAGAAGGGAATCCTGACCAAGGAAGAGACCGGCATGGACCTTTCCTTCGGGAACGCGGCCGCCATGGTGGAGATGGTGAAAAAGACGGGCCTGCGGGAAGGATTCGGGGACAAGCTGGCCCTCGGCTCCTGGAGGCTGGCTTCTTCTTACGGCCACGCGGAGCTTTCCATGACCGCCAAGAAGCAGGAAATGCCCGCCTATGACCCGCGCGCGCTGCAGGGAATGGGCCTGGAATACGCCACCTCCAACCGGGGCGGCTGCCACGTCCGCGGGTACCTGACCTCTCCGGAGATCCTGGGACTCCCCCAGAAGCTCGACCCGGACAGCATCGAGGAAAAGCCCGCCTGGCTGAAGGCTTTCCAGGACCTGACGGCGAGCTTCGATTCCAGCGGGCTCTGCCTCTTCACCACCTTTGCCATCGGGGCAGAGGAACTGGCTGCCCAGATGGCCGCGGCCACGGGGGTGCCCTACACCGCCGAGCAGGTCATGAAAGCCGGCGAACGGATCTGGAACCTCGAGCGCCTCTTCAACCTGGCGGTGGGCTTCACGAGCGCCGACGACACGATCCCTTCCCGACTGATGAACGAACCGATCCCCACGGGCCCGGCGAAGGGCAAAATCAGCCGGCTGCCGGAGATGCTTCCGCGCTACTACGAGGTTCGCGGCTGGGACGAATCGGGCGTTCCGACCGATGCCAAGCTTGCGGAACTGGGTCTGGCGCGCCTCTAGCGGATGATCCGGGTTCTGTTCTTCGCCACGATTCGCAACCTGACCCGTGAGAAACAGGCGACGGTGCCTTCCGCGGCGACCGTCCGCGAGCTGATCGAAGCGCTCAGCGAACGGTACGGGAAAGCCTTCCGGGATGAAGCCTTCGAGGGAAACGAGGTCTCCGGCCGCCTGATCGTCATGGTCAACGGCCGCTCGATCGCCCACACCGGAGGCGGAAGCACTCCCCTTTCCGACGGGGACACCGTTGCCATTTTCCCGCTCGTGGGCGGCGGATAGCCGAAGGAAGGCCAGGAAGGTTTCGGGGGGCCACACGGCCCCCCTTTTTCGTGCTATCGTATCAGGTGGATGATACTTTTCTCAAAAGGAGGGACCGAAATGGCAAACCTGGAAGTGAACTGGATGGGACTGAGGCTCAAAAGCCCCTTCATCGCAGGCTCCTCTCCCCTGACGGGCACCCTGGAAAACCTCCTGAAGCTGGAAAAGGCCGGAGCCGGAGCGGCCGTCCTGCCTTCGCTTTTCGAGGAACAGCTGGCCGCCGCCGCAACGGACCTGGACAAGGGCCTGGAACTGGGAACGGAATCCTACGGGGAAGCCCTTTCCTTTTTTCCGGACATGGGAAGCTACAACCGTGGGAGAGACCTGTACCTCGAGCTGATCCGCACGGCCAGAAAGGAACTTTCCATGCCGATCATCGCAAGCCTGAACGGGATTCACCCCGGGAGCTGGTGCGAGTTCGGCCGGGCGATGCAGGACGCCGGGGCCGATGCCCTCGAGCTGAACGTGTACGCGCTGAACACGGATCCCGCCGTAAGCGCCTCCAAGGCGGAGAGGGACCTGGCGGAACTCGTCCGGCACACGGTTTCCTGCGTCACGATTCCGGTGAGCGTCAAGCTGGCCCCCTTCTACACCGCCTTGCCGAACCTCGCGCACAAGCTCAAACGAGCCGGCGCCAGAGGTCTCGTCCTGTTCAACCGCTTCTACAATCCCGACCTCGACCTGGAGAAAAAGACCCCCGTGCCGCGACTGTCAAAAACGACGCAGGACGAACTCTGGCTCAGGCTTCGGTGGTCGGCCATCCTCTACGGGCGCGTGAAGCTGGATCTCGCCCTGTCGGGAGGCGTGTCGAAAGCTGAGGACGCCGTCAAAGCCCTCCTGTCGGGCGCTTCGGTCGTGCAGGTGACCTCGGCCCTTTACGAGAAAGGCCCCGAGTTGATCAGGACCCTCGTCCTCGGGCTCGATCGCTGGCTGGAAGAGAACGGCTACTCAAGTGCCCGGGAAGCGACCGGCAGCTTGAGCCAGAAGTCCGTGGAAGACCCCGGCGCCTTCGAACGGGCGAATTACCTGCAGCTTTTGAGAGCGTTCAGGGACGGTCCGCGTTGAGTCCTTCGGCACTTCTTGATCCCCTGCGGCTGAGGGCCCTGAAGAGCGCCCCGCGGGGAACGGGGCCGGTGATCTACTGGATGAGCCGGGACCAGAGGGCCGAGGACAACTGGGCGCTGCTTTTCGCCCAGGAGATGGCCCTGGACGCAAAAGTCCCGCTTGCCGTGGTGTTCATCCTGGATGCCTCCTTTCCTGGCGCAACGCGCAGGAGTTTCGGCTTTCTCCTCAGGGGACTGGCTGAAACCGCTTCCACCCTGAAGGACAAAGGGATTCTCTTTCGGCTGCTCGAGGGAAACCCTCCCGAAAGCCTGGACGCTTTTGTCCGGCAGGCCGGGGCCGGGGCTGTCGTGACGGATTTCGATCCCCTGCGGGTGAAGCGCGGCTGGAAAGAAAAGGCCGCGAGCCTGCTGCCCTGCCCGCTGTTCGAGGTCGACGCGCACAACATCGTGCCCTGCTGGGCCGCCTCGGAAAAGGCCGAAGCAGGAGCGTATACCCTGAGGCCGAAGCTCTCCCGCCTCTTGCCGCGTTTTTTGAAGGACTTCCCCCCGCTGCAGAAGCATCCTTTCGGCTGGGAGGAGGATGCCCCCCCGAATGATTTCAGCGGGGCTTTCCTTCGCGCGGCGCACGTCGATGGGGTTTTCGAGGTCAAAGAAACGGCCCCGGGGACGAAAGCCGGACTGGCCCTTCTGCGGGAGTTCCTCCAAAACCGCCTCGACTCCTACGCCGCAGACCGGAACGACCCGAACCGGAACGGGGTTTCCGGGCTTTCCCCCTACCTCCACTTCGGGCAGATCTCGCCCCAGCGGGTGGCCCTGGAAGCCTCGAAGACAGCGGTTTCAGAGGAAAGCCGGAAGGCGTTCCTGGAAGAACTGATCGTGAGGCGTGAACTGGCCGACAATTTCTGCCTGTACAATCCCGCGTACGACCGCACAGATGGCTTTCCGGCCTGGGCGAGAAAGACGCTGCAAGAACACCAAACCGATCCCAGGGAGGCCCTGTATGACCGGAGCCGGCTGGAAAACGCGGAAACGGAAGACCCACTCTGGAACGCGGCCCAGGCCCAGCTGGTCAGAACGGGAAAAATGCACGGGTACCTTCGGATGTACTGGGGGAAAAGGATCCTGGCCTGGACCTCTTGCCCCGAGGAGGCCCTCGAAATCGCAATCGCCCTGAATGACCGCTACGAGCTGGACGGGCGAGATCCCAACGGATACGCGGGAATCGCCTGGTGCATCGGGGGGGTCCACGACCGCCCCTGGCCGGAACGCCCGGTGTTCGGCAAAATCCGGACCATGACCCTTGCCGGGTGCCGCCGGAAATTCGACGTGGAAAAATTCATCCGCCGCTTTTTGTGAAAAACGCCTCCTGCTTCCACTCTTATGAGCGGAGGTGGTACGGCATGAACCGATTTGAAACCTGCCTGAGCTTTGTCCTGAGCGCCGAAGGAGGACTTTCCGATGACCCCGCGGATCGGGGAGGACGCACAAACCTTGGAATCACGGAAGGGACCCTTGCGCGGGCCCGCCGCGACGGGATCACGCCAACCGAACAGGTCGACTCCCTCACGAGGGACGTGGCTGCGGCAATCTACCGGGCCTACTACTGGAACACCTGCCGCTGCGGAGACCTGCCGAAGCCTCTCGACCTGGCGGTGTTCGACGCCGCCGTGCACATGGGCACGTCCGCCGCATCGAGACAGATCCAGCGTGCACTGAACCTGCTGGGGGCCGAACCGCCCCTGGCCGAGGACGGGATCATCGGGCCGCTGTCCGTTCGGGCCGCCCGAAACCTGCCGGAGAGCTGGCGGGTCCGAGCCGCCCGGATCGCGGTTGCGGTGCGTTCCGCAGCCCTGCTGGAGATCGCGTCCCGCTCGGTTTCCCAGCGAAAGTTCCTTGCAGGCTGGCTGAACCGGCTCGACCGGGTCCTGGAGCGAAGCCGGCGGGAGGCGGACTGACAAAAGAAAGGGGGAGCGCGTCTCCCCCTCCCCTACTTTTTCGTGCGAACCCGCCTGAATACGAACACGGAAAAAACAACCCCCATGATCCCGAGCCAGATGGCTGTCGCGGTGTTCATTTGCCTCACCTCCTGGAGCTTCATTTCACCCGCCGTTTTCCCGGATCCCTTCGAAACCTTCCCTTCTGACCGTGATCTTCCAGCTTGAAATTCGTACCGCTTTCGGTTCCGGCATCGGCCGGATCGAACCGATCCTCGCGGGAGCTCCGTTCACGATAGAAACTGCCGCCGCAATCGCCGCCAGGACTTCCCCGTCGTCTTTGCTTTCCTTCGGAAGCCTGCTCTCGACGTGGATCATCCCAGTTTCGCGGCGGCCAACGCTGCGTCGTCTTTGCTTTCCTTCGGAAGCCTGCTCTCGACGGGAACCGGCTTCGGGGACAGGATCTTTCTGTCGCCAACGGACCCGGATGCATCCAGGATCGCAACGAGGTATTTGACCCCGAAAATGATCAGGGCGATGCTCGAAAGCGCCAAAAAGACGATGCTCAGGGTGATCAGACCCAGCAGGGCTCCACCCCCAAGCCCCTGGAAAACGTCGCCAAACTGCACGGACATCCCCTTGCCCCCCTCTCGAAAGACAGGCTCTTCACGCAAGCATGTAAATAATATTTCTTTTTTGCCCGCATAATGGTATGTAATTTTTCTTACCAATACACTCTAACAGATGATACAAAAAAGTCAAACGAGAGACTTGGCTCCAGGAAAGGAGGGGTGGATAATCAGAAGGAGCTGAAAACGAGGAAGGGTCGCAGGGAGGGGAACACGATGGAGATCCGTTTTTTCAGGCGCTGCCAGGAAACGGAAGGGCTTTCGCCGTCCCAGAGGGCGGTCTGCAACTATATCCTGGAAAACACGGAAAAGGTTGCCTTCCTGACGGTGGAGCAGCTCGCCCATGCCGTGGGGACGAGTACCGCGACGATTATCCGCACGGTGGCCCAGCTGGGCTACCCGAGTTACAAGGCCCTGAAGGAAGAAATCACGCACCTCTTGATCGACACGAAGCCCCCGACGCGGGCCCAACTGGAATCCTCCTGGGCCGAAGACCGGGAGAACACGCTCCTTCGGGTGGCCCGGGGAAACGCCGAGAGCATCGAGTCCATGCTCACCCCCTACCTGCTGGAGCAATTTCGCGAAGCCGTTTCCATCCTTGCCGAGGCGAAGCGGATCGCCATCATGGGACTGCGGTCCAACAGGGGGCTGGCCACCTATTTCTACACGATCCTGAGGGAGTTCCACCCAGAAGTGCTTCTGGTCGGCGGGTTCGGGTCCGACGAGATGTATGAAGACCTGTTGGACCTGGGGAAGACGGACGCCTTTTTCTCTTTTTCGTACTCGGGTTCCGCCTTTTATGCGGCCCGGGTCATCGAAGCCTCTCGATTCCTTCGGGAAAGGGGAATCTCCCAGGTCCTCCTGACGGATAGTCTCAAGAACCCCCTGATCCCCCATTCACAGGCCGTTCTTCACGTCCCCTGCCCGCGCGATCATTTTTCCCTCGCACCTGCCATGTCCGTGCTGGACGCGCTGCTTGCCGAAATTGGCCGAAAGACCCAGGAACGATCCCGAACAAAACTACGCAGCCTGTGGAAAGTCGTCACGGATTCGGGGATCGCGCTCCCGCTCGAAAGCGGGAGCGAGAAACCGGACATCCCCATTCCCTGAAGGCAGGAGCCCAAACCCTAGCGGTTCTCCGCCCTCCACACGTTCCGGTAGACCCTGCGGGGATCATATCGATCGGAAGGCCCCTTCTCCTCCGCGCCGTAGCCCAGGGCAACCAGGGCAAAGGGGACAAGATGCTCCGGGAGTTCGAGGAGCCTCCTGAATCCCTGCATGATGGGCTCTTTCGGGTAGACCCCCATCCAGACCGACCCCAGCCCTCTCGAGCAGGCAGCCAGCAAAAGGTTCTCCACGGCCGCCGCACAGTCCTGCGGCCAGAATTCCGGGCTTTTCAGGTCTCTCGTGTCCCCGCACACCAGGATCGCCATCGGGGCCTCGTAAAGCATCCTGGAGTAAGGGTGAAAGCCCGGGATGGCGTCGAGAAGCTTCCGGTCGTCAATGATCACGAAGACCCACGGCTGCTGGTTATGGGCCGACGGAGCCGCCATGGCCGCCCTCAGGCAGTATTCCACGAGCGGTTCTTCCACCGGGCGGTTCTGATACCGGCGGATGCTTCGCCTCTCTAACAGGATGTCCATTCTCTCATCATTCCTCCCTTAAAAGCCTGTCATGTTCCTATTTTATTCCAACCCAAGGCCGCGCCATTCGTCCCCTTGCTGATACACCAGCGGGGGGCTTTACAAGACGATTTCTTTTGTTTAGAATTTTCCAATCCGCTCACCATCGATGATGAGCGACATAAAAGGCTTTAAACCACGATTACCCAGAATTTTATTTTGGGCAGTATCTATTTTATTGTTTCACAAAAAAGGTGGTGATTTATATTCGATGAATCAATAGTCCCGCCGGTTTATTTCCATTCTTTTTAAGGAGGACTGCGACATGCTCGAAAAAATCATGACTTCAATTGCCGATTTCTTGTGGGGGTGGCCGCTGATCATCGGAGTCCTGGGTTGCGGCCTGGTTTTCACGGTGACGAGCGGGGCTTTCCAGTTCACGTATTTTGGGACGATCATGAAGCAGACCTTCGGCCGGCTCCTCCGGAAGCATGAAGTGAAGGCCGAAGGAGAGGTCAAGGGGGTCCTCTCGGCCTTCCAGGCGATCAGCATCGCAGTCGGGGGAACGGTCGGGGCCGGCAACATCGGCGGGGTGGCGACCGCCATCGCCGTGGGCGGTCCCGGGGCGGTTTTCTGGATGTGGATGGCCGCGCTGGGAGGCATGCTCATCAAAATGGTCGAAGTCACCCTCGCGGTCCATTACCGGCAAAAGGACGAGGAAGGCCTCCCCTTCGGCGGCCCGATGTATTACATCCACGAGGGACTCGGCATCGAGCGCAAGATGATGGGCGTTTCCAAGGTCCTGAATTTCCTCTTCATCTCCTGCATGCTCGTCGGCGTCCTGATCACCATGCAGTGCTACAACGTATCGGAGGCCCTGGCCTCGACCTTCAAGGTCAACCAGTCCCTCATGGCCCTCTTCTACACGATCCTCGTGTACCTCATGATCGCCGGCGGGTTGAAAAAACTCGGCCAGATCGCCAGCCGGATCGTTCCGTTCATGTGCATCCTCTACGTGGTGGCTGGCCTGGGCATCATCCTGGCCAGGATCGACCAGGTGGGAACCTGCTTTTCCCTGATCCTCTCCGGTGCGTTCTCGGGTACGGCGGCAACGGGCGGTTTTGCGGGAGCGGCCGTTGCCGTGGCGATCAAGAAGGGGCTCGCCCGGGCGGTCTTCAGCAATGAAGCCGGCTGGGGCACCTCGCCGATGATCCACTCCACCGCGACGACCGACCATCCCATCCGGCAGGGGATGTGGGGCGTTTTTGAAGTTTTCGTGGACACCATCATCGTCTGCTCGATCACGGCCCTGTGCATCGTCATGACCGGCCAGTGGAGCTCCGGGCTCAAGGGAGCGACGCTGACGCTTTCCGCCTTCAACGCCGTCTACGGGAACGTCGGACAGATCCTGCTCACGGTTTCCCTGTTCCTTTTCGGGATCACGACAACGACGGGCTGGTACACCTATTACGACATCATTCTCCGCTACGTTCTCCGGGAGAAGGTCGAACTCAAAAACCGGATCCTGACCGCCTACAAGTGGTTCTATCCCATCCCCGGCCTGGCCCTTGTCCTTTACGCGGCCTACAGGGGAATGCCGGCGGACATCGTGTGGGTTTTTGCGGACGTGGCGTCCGGGGCCCCCACCTTCATCAACCTCTTTGCCATCCTTCTTTTGACCCCGAAGTTCCTCGAGCTGCTAAGGGATTTCAAGGCCCGCCACCTCGGTGTCGGGAAAATCGATCCCAACTGCAGGGTCTTCTTCGACAACGGGCGCAAAGACAAGTAAGCCAGTGGCATGTTCCTCGGGGGAAGCAGAACCGGCTTCCCCCGTTTTTTGTCTCTCCTGATATTATTAGTTTAATTAGCTGTTGTTTCTTTTTATTATTGATCAAGTTGTTGTAGAATGAACTTTATGAGATCCTGATTGATATTGAACTGGAAAGGACGGGTTTTCATGGGACGTATCGGGCGAGCGGTCATGCCGGTTCTTCTTTTGCTGACGGTTTTCTGCAGGCCGTGCTGTGCGGAAACCGTCACCTCCGCCGATCGCGTCGAACGGATCCTCAGAAGCCTGTCTCTCGAGGCGAAGGCCGGGCAGGTCCTGATGGGATTCTTCCGGGGAGACTCGGTCACCCCCCCGCTCCGTTCGATGATCGGCCGGGTGCGCCCAGCCGGAATGATCCTGTACTCGTCAACCGGGAACATCGGCAGCCCGGAACAGGTGGCAGGGCTGACCCGTTCCCTCCAGGAAGCAGCGGTTTCGGCCGGCGGCCTCCCTCTTTTTCTTGCTGTCGACCAGGAAGGCGGTCGGGTCAACCGGCTGACGAGGGGAGTCACGGTCTTTCCCGGCAACATGCCCCTCGGGGCTGCCGGCGATCCCGAGCTGGCCTCGAAGGCAGCCCGCGTCACGGCAAGGGAACTCCGGATCCTGGGCATCAACGCCAATTTCGCCCCCGTGGCTGACGTGCTGACCAACCCTTTCAACCCCGTGATCGGGACGCGATCCTTCGGATCCGATCCCGCGCTCGTGGCCCGGATGGCGACGGCCATGATCGCCCCGGCGGCAGAGGAAGGAGTTCTCTGCGTGGCAAAGCATTTTCCCGGGCACGGAAACACGTCGGTGGACTCGCATTTCGGCCTGCCCGTGGACGACAGCCCGCTCGAGACCCTGGAAAAGGTGCATCTTGCCCCCTTTGCGGCCCTGGTCAAGGCAGGTGTTCCCGCGATCATGACGGCCCACGTTGCCATGCCCGGGCTTGACAGGGGCAATCCGCTTCCGGCCACCTTGCTTCCGAAATCCTACGAGATCCTCCGGGAGGAAATGGGGTTTTCGGGCCTGATGGTGACGGATTCCCTCGGCATGAAAGCGCTGGACCGGTTTTGGTCCATCGAGGAAACCGCCGTCCTGGCGCTTCAGGCCGGAGCCGACCTTGTCGTTCTGGGGGCGGACCCCGGCCATGAACCGGAGGAGCTGGAGAGAATTCATCGGGCCCTGGTCCTTGCGGTCCAAACGGACCGGATTTCCCGCTCGCGCCTCGACGAAGCGGTCCGTCGGGTGCTCCGAGTGAAGGAAACGCTGAAAGTCCTCGACGATCCGATGCCGAAAACCGAACGGATGGGAGACCTGGCTTCCCCCGAGAGCCTGGCTTTGGCCGAAACCATCGCGCGGCGGGCCCTGACGGTGGTCTGGAACCGCTTCGGCCGTTTCCCGGCAGCCGAGGCAGACAAACCGAAAATCCTCCTCTGGCCCCTGGAGAAGGCAGGCCAGATCCGTTCCCTGCTCGCAGGCTCCGCGGGGCTGAAGCCCCTGTTCGTTTCCCTTTCCCTGCGTCCCGAGGATTTCGAGGGAATCCTGGAGGGAATCGAAGGAGAAGAAGCGGTCTACGTCTGGGCCGGGGACCTCGGGAAATCCCCTGCATGGAAAGACCTGGCCCAGCGCCTTGGCGGGCGCGCGGTCCTGCTTGGGGTCGGCTCCCCCGCCTCCCTTTCCCTTTGCCCCGGGGCCGGCGCTGCGGTGGCCACCTACTCGGAAACCCCCGTTTCCCTCAAGGTACTGGGAGATTTCCTTCGGGCCCCCTGGTCCCCGACGGGGAAATTGCCGGTAGCCCTGCCAGGGCTCTAGCAGGAAAACCTCGAGAAGACCGCCAGCCAGAGGGTGGGCCTGCCGGGAGCCGTCCAGGCCACGCGGTGCCGATCCCCGGGGGGGATAAAAACCCAGTCACCGGGCTGCATTCGCAGGCGGCGCCCGTTCTCCCATTCCAGGCAGGATTCGCCTTCCAGGAGGACGACCCATTCCGCTTCTTCCTGTTCGTACCAGAACCCCGGCGGAGAGGCCTGGCCGAAAGAGGCGATCCGCTCGATCCTCAGGGCCGGCAGCTCCAGCAGGGTCAGGAAGGATTCCGCCTCTCTTCCTGCCTCCCGGTTTTCAAAAAGGTTCCCCCGTTTCTCCAAGGAATGCCCTCCTCCCCGGTTCGGACCATCGTTTGCCTGCCCTTTGCATTGACGTTATCATAGGACGAATTCCAGGCGGGAACCACGCGTTCAAGGACGGTCCTTCATGTTGCCGAGATCCGGTGCCGAACCTCTTCCCGGAACGGGCCCCTTTCGGGCCCTCCGCTATCGAAACTACAGGCTTTTTTTCGCCGGGCAGGCCATCTCCCTGATCGGGACCTGGATGCAGCGGGTGGCCATGAGCTGGCTCGTCTACCGGCTGACCCTCTCGCCTTTCGCCCTGGGACTCGTCGACTTCGCCAGCCAGGTCGCCACTCTTTTGCTGGGCTTCATCGCGGGAGCCGTTGTGGATCGCACCGACCTGCGCCGCCTTCTCGTCTGGACACAGGGACTGGCCATGGGACAGGCCCTGATCCTTTCCGCCCTGACCCTTTCGGGAAAGGCCACCTTTACCGTCGTCCTCGTCTGCGGAGCCTTTCTCGGGATGATCAATGCCTTCGACATGCCGGCCCGGCATGCCTTCGTGATCCGGATGGTGGAAAGAAAAGAAGACCTGGGAAACGCCATCGCCCTGAACTCCTCCCTGTTCAACCTGGCACGCCTGCTGGGTCCGGCCGTCGCCGGATTCGTCATCGCCGCCGTGGGGGAAGGCCTCTGTTTCCTGCTGAACGGCCTGAGCTACTCCAGCATCATCATCGCCCTGAACGCCATGCACCTGGCCCCCGCCTCGAGCGAACGGCCGCAGGAAGCGGCCCTGGCCGGCATCCGAGAGGGCTTTTCCTACGCCTGGATCCGCCGGCCCATCCGGGATACCCTGATCCTCCTCTCCTGCCTGAGTCTTTTAGGGCTTCCGTATGTTGTCATGATGCCTGTCTTCGCGAAAGAGATCCTCAAGGGGGGGCCCAGGACACTTGGCTTCCTGATGGGCGCCACCGGTGCCGGAGCACTGGCCGGATCCATGCTCCTCGCCGTCCGCAAGGGCACGAAGGGGCTGGAGAAAGGCATCCCGATCGTGTCCGGGCTCTTTTCCGCGGCCGTGATCGGGTTCGCTTTCTCTCCCTCCGCCGGGGCATCCTACGTCCTCGTGGCCCTGGCCGGCTTCGGCATGATCTCCACCCTGGCCAGCTGCAACACCCTGCTCCAGACGGTCGTGGACAACGCGCTGCGGGGACGGGTCATGAGCCTCTACACCATGGCCCTGGTGGGCATTGCCCCTTTCGGAAGCCTTCTCGCAGGGTGGCTGACGGACCGGATCGGGGTCCGGCTGGCCCTGGCGCTCGGGGGAGCCTGCTGCATGGCAGCCTCGGTGTGGTTCTCCCGGCGCGTTCCCCTTTTCAACAAACCGCTGTTCCCGGAACGCGAAAGACCTTTTTGAAACCGAGGTGATCCTCCTGAAGATCGCAGTCTTCCTCAAGCAAGTACCCGACACGGACGAAGTCCGGATGGACGAGAAGACCGGGACGCTGATCCGGGAGGGGGTTGGGACCGTCATCAACCCCCTGGACCAGAATGCCCTGGAGCTGGCCCTTTCGCTCCGTGCGGCCAAGGGCGGCAGCGTGACGGTCGTGTCCATGGGCCCGACCCAGGCGGAACTGGCCCTGCGCGAAGCTCTCGCACTGGGAGCCGACGAGGCCGTGCTGCTCTGCGACCGGGCTTTTGCCGGAAGCGATACCTGGGCAACCGCGCGGACTCTCGCGGCTGCGGTGCGTAAAACCGGCCCGTATGACCTGTTGCTGGCCGGGGCAAAGGCCACCGACGGAGAAACGGGACAGGTCGGCCCCGAAACCGCAGCCATGATGGGGCTCCCCTTCGTGTCCAACGTCTGCGCGGTCGAAATCCGGGCAGAAGGCCTGGTTGCGTCTCGATCCGTGGAGGACGGAACGGAACGCACCCGCGCTCCGCTTCCCTGCCTTTTGACCGTGGTCCACGAGATCAACGAGCCCTCCATGCCCACCCTGGCCGGAAAGATGCGGGCCCGGCGAGCCCCCGTCCATGTCCTGTCAGCGGCGGACCTGGGACTGAATCCGGAAGAGTGCGGGCTTGCGGGTTCCCCGACGAGAGTCGTTCGCATCGCCTTTCCGAAAGTCACCCGCAGCGGCCTGCGCTTTAGTGGAAACGAGCTGGACCGAGGCATCGCCCTTGTGGCTGAAAGGCTGGACAGCATGGGACTGCTGGGCCAGAAACGTCCGGCACGATCCGTCGATTCGGCTCGTTCCCCGGAGGCGGTCCGACCGATTCGGCCGATTGAGCTTGCCTGGGAGGAAGCCTTCAAAAACGATCCTGGCGGGGGCGTTCTCGTCTGCGGCGAGTGCCGAAACGGGAGCATCCACCCTTCAACCCTGGAACTGGCCGGTAAGGCCCGGGAACTGGCCGACAGCCGTGACAGCTCCGTTACGGTGGTTCTTCCTTTCGGCCATCTCGACGACGATCCGGACCGCTGCATCCGCCATGGGGCAGACCGCGTCCTGGCGGTCTGCCATCCGGCCCTGAGCCTTTATAACCCGGACGTCGAAAGCCGGCTTTTCGCTGCCCTGATTCGAAGGCTCCGCCCGGAAATCGTCCTGGCTGCCGCCACGACCTCCGGGAGAACCACCCTGCCGGCTGTCGCCGCCCTGGTGGATACAGGACTGACGGCGGACTGCACCGGGCTTTCGATCGACCCCGAAAACGGGGACTTGCTCCAGACACGACCCGCCATCGGGGGAAACGTCCTGGCGACCATTCGGACCCCCAGCCGCAGGCCCCAGATGGCCACCGTGCGCCCGAGGACCTTCCGCCTCCCGCCGGAAGACCCCTCGCGCCGCGGGGAGGTCTACCGCCTTACGCCGCCTGAACGTTTCCTGCTATCCCCCCTGGTCCCCCTCGGCCGAGAAACCCGCCAGGAGGAAGGAACCCCGATCCAGGATGCCGAAGTCGTGGTTTCCGGGGGGAAGGGACTGAAGCGGCCCGACGGCTTCCGCCTCGTGGAAGAACTAGCCGCCGTCCTGGATGGAGCGGTAGGAGCCAGCCGGCCCACTGTCGAGGCCAAATGGATCGGATATCCCCACCAGGTGGGATTGAGCGGGAAGGTCGTGACGCCCAGGGTCTACATCGCCGTCGGGATTTCCGGGGCGATCCAGCACCTGGCGGGCATGCAGACTTCCGAGTTCATCGTGGCAATTAACCGCGATCCGGAAGCCGGCATCTTCCGGGTTGCCGACATCGGGCTGGTCGGCGACCTTTTCGACATCGTCCCGCGCATGGCAGGGGCGATCAAAGCCAGAAAGGAGGCCCAAAGATGAACGAACCCACCCGCTTCGGAACGGTCACCCCGGAAGTCGTCGAACGGCTGTCTGCCATCCTGGGAGCCGGCGGGGTGTCCGTAGACGGGGAAAAGATTGCCGTTTACTCCAGGGACGAAGTGGCGGAACGTTTCTGGGACCGTCCCTACCGGGCCGAGGTCCTTGTCTTCCCGGAGTCGACCAGGCACGTCTCCGAGATCCTGCGGATGGCCAATGAACGCCGGATCCCCGTCACCCCCAGGGGGGCAGGAACAGGACTCTCGGGAGGAGCCGTCCCGGCTTTCGGGGGGATCCTGGTGTCCTTCGAGCGCATGAACCGGATCCTGGAACTGGACACGGAGAACCTCTGCATGACCGTGGAACCCGGTGTGATCACGGCGGAAATCACCCGTGCCGCCCGGAAAGCGGGCCTGCTTTACGCGGGAGATCCCTGCAGCGGGGATGCCTCCTTCATCGGCGGGAACGTGGCCGAGAACGCCGGGGGCAACAAGGTGATCAAGTACGGCCCCACGGGCAGTTCCGTGCTGGCCCTGGAGGTCGTCCTGGCGGACGGCTCGGTGACCTGGTTCGGGGGCAAGCGGCGCAAGGACGTGACGGGATATGACTTCGTCCACCTGATGGTGGGTTCCGAAGGAACCCTGGGAATCATCACGAAGATCGTGCTGAAACTGCTTCCTCTCCCGGCCTTCGGCGTGGACCTCTTGATCCCTTTCCCCACCGTGGAAGCCGCCATCCGCTTCGTTCCCCGGATCGCCCTGGAGGGGCGCGTCACGCCGGCCTCCATCGAGCTGGTGGACCACCACTCGCTCTCCCAGGCGGAAAAGTTCCTCAACACGCGGCTCCCCTTCGACCAGGCCGCCGCCCACCTGATCGTCCAGCTGGAAGGGAACGATCGGGAAGTGGTGGCAGACGAGACAGAGAGAGTGGGAAAGCTGGCCCTGGAAAAAGGGGCGCTCGAGGTCTTCGTGGCGGACAACCGGTCAAGCCGGGACAAGCTCTGGAAAGCCCGAAAATCGGTGGCGGAAGCCATCATGGCCTATTACCAGAACTATGCCAAGGAAGACCTGGTGGTTCCCACCGACCGGGTACCGGACCTGCTTTTCGCCGTGGACGCCCTTTGCAGGAAATGGAGGATGGAGGCCGCAAACTACGGGCACGTGGGTGACGGGAACATCCACGTGAACCTTCTGATGGCCGACGATCGCCCCCACTGGCATGAAGACATGGAACAGGCCCGGCAGGAGCTTTACGAAACGGTCCGGCAGCTGGGCGGAACCCTTTCCGGCGAGCACGGGATCGGGCTGAAGCGGAAGGCTTACCTGCCGCAGTTCCTCGACGCGCCCCAGCTGGAACTCATGCGGAGAGTGAAGCTCGCCTTCGACCCGAACGGCATCCTGAACCCCGGCAAGCTCGTCTTCTGGGACAAGAAAACGGGGGAAGCGGGGGCATGAGGCCGAGAATCGGGATCACCTGCGGCTTCGCAGGGGAAAGGGATCCGCTGGCGCTCGACCGGGATTATGCCGATGCCGTCGACCGGGCGGGCGGAGTCCCTCTCGTCGTGCCGCCGGGAGTTCCAGGAGAGGCCCTTGCCGAAACCCTGCAAGCCGTGGACGGCCTCCTGTTTTCCGGCGGCCCGGACGTGGATCCTGCCCGTTTCGGGGAGGAACCCTTTCCGGGCATGGGCCGCATCGACCCCGCTCGGGACGAGGCGGAACTTTTTCTCGCCCGCCTGGGGCTTGAAAGGGGGATGCCCCTCCTGGGGATCTGCCGCGGGGCACAGGTCCTGAACATCGCATCCGGAGGGGATCTTTACCAGGATCTCCCCTCCCAGGTGGAGGGCGTCCTGAAACACGTCCAGCAGCCCACTCCCATGTCCTACCCGACCCACAGGATCCGCATCGAGCCGGGAAGCCTCCTGGCCCGGATCACGGGGAAGGCCTCCCTCAGGGTCAACAGCTGGCACCACCAGGCGATTCGGCGCGTCGCCTTCGGCTTTGCCGCAACCGCAAGGGCGGAAGACGGAGTGATCGAAGCCATCGAAAAAACGGGGGAACCGTTCGTCCTGGGTGTCCAGTTCCATCCCGAAAGCATGGGAAGAGGAGGATCACCCGAGGCGATCCTCCTCTTCGAAGCGTTCGTCCAGGCTTGCGCCCGCTGGGCCAGGGACTAGGAAAGGGCGGCTTCCAGGGCCGTCAGGCGGCAGGCGTTTCCATCCACCTCCACCTGGATTCCCAGCGGGAGGGTGAGATTCAGTTTGCCATGGCCGCAACGAAGGCCCCTGACGACCGGGATCCCGAGGCCAGGGAGGTGATCCTCGAACACCTCGTCCAGGGTCAGGCTGTCCTCCGGGCCCGGAGAAACGGGATCGGCATTGAGGAAGTCCCCGATGACCACGGCAGCGGCCGCCGAGAGCTTGCCCGCGTTGCGCAGGTGAGTGAGCATGCGATCGACGCTGTAGGGTTGTTCATTGATGTCCTCGATGAAAAGGATCTTCCCCCTCGTATCCAGTTCATAGGGAGTTCCCATGGTGGAGCAGATCAGCGCCAGGTTCCCCCCGACGATCTCCCCCCTCGCTTTTCCTCCAGCCAGGGAAGTGAGCCCCGATGAAGCGTCGGCGAGGACCCCGAGGGGTTCCGTCGAAGTCAGGGCTTTCAGGAAACTTTCCCTCGTGATCCCCTTCTCTCCCTTCGAGGAGAACTCGATCGTCGCCATGGGACCGTGAAAGGTCACGAAATTTCCCTGCTGCCCGAAGACCGTATGGAAGACCGTGATGTCGCTGTACCCCACGAAGGGCTTCGGGTTCGCCGCGATGAGCCCCATGTCCAGGCCCGGCAGCAGCCGACCCGAGGCGTTCCCTCCCCGCAGGCAGACGATTCCGTGGATCGAGGGATCCGAGAAAGCCCAATGAAGATCCGCAAGCCTCGCCTCGTCCGGTCCGGCCATGAAGCCTCTTTTCAGGAAACAGGTCTTTCCGAAGACGGGCTCGAAGCCGAGCTTCGCGAGAGAACCCGCTCCCCTTTTCAGTTTTTCTTCCGAGGCCGCGCTGCCCGGCGCCACGATGGCGATCCGGTCTCCAGGCCTCAGGGCCTTCGGCTTGATTCTCATGGTCCTACCTCCCCTGCAGGAAATTCAGTGCGACTCCCGCCAGCATGGCGGCTCCGATTGGAAGCGAATCCTCATCCAGGTCAAACCGCGAGGAATGCGCCGGATGGACGATCCCCTTAGCCGGATTCCCCGCACCCAGAGTGAAAAATGCCGCCTTGCGCTCCCGGGCAAAAAAGGAAAAATCTTCCACTCCCATGCTGGGTCTAGGCACTTCGAGAACGTTTTCCTCCCCGAGGAGAATACAGCCGGTTTCGCGGACGAGAACCGCCATGGACGGGTCGTTTTCCAGGCAGGGATAGCCCTCCTGGAAGCGGACCTCCGCTCGGGCCCCGAGGGCCTCGGCGGCCCGGCTTGCAACCTTTTCGATCCTTTCCCGCGCGAGCCTGCGGGCTTCCGGCGAGAGGGTCCGCAGGATGCCCTCCATCCTGACCGATTCCGCGACCACGTTTCTCGCGGAGCCGCCCCGGATCGTGCCGATGGAGACGACCGCCGGCTCGAGAGGGTCGATCCCGCGGGAGACGACGGTCTGCAGCGCGCAAACTACCTGGCCGGCCGCCGCCAGGGCGTCGATCCCCTCGTGAGGATAGGCCCCGTGACAGCCCTTGCCGGACACGGTGATGTCGAACATGTCCGATGCCGCATGAACGGTACCCGCCGAAACGGCGATCCTGCCGCAGGGTAAGCCGATCCCCACGTGGAGCCCGAAAACGGCCTCGACACGCGGATTTTCGAGCACTCCCTCTTCGATCATGGGGCGCGCCCCGCCGGTTGTTTCTTCCGCGGGCTGGAAGAGAAAGACGACGCTCCCTTCCAGTTCAGACTTCCTTTGCGACAGGAGCATGGCCGCACCCAGGAGCATCGCCGTGTGGGCATCGTGACCGCAGGCATGCATCAATCCCGGCACGAGCGAAGCATACGGGGCACCTGTTTTTTCCTCGAGCTCCAGCGCATCCATGTCGGCCCGCAATCCCACCGCGGGGTCCCGGCGCTTTCCCTCGAGAAGGCCGACGACCGCGGTCCCGGCGACCCGCTCGGACGGAATCCCCAGGGCAGCCAGGGTTTTTTCGACGAGTGCCGCCGTTTCGAACTCCTCAAACCCCTTCTCCGGACGCCGGTGAATCGACCGCCGAAGCCGAACGAGATCTCCGTGAAGGCCAATGGCCTCCTCCAGGAGGCCGTCCAGGAATCGCAGACCGGTCATTTCAGCGGGAAATGGCAGGCCCAGCTTCGTTCCCCCTCGAACACGGAAGGAGGGTCGATCTCGGCACAAACGGGGGCGGCAAATGGACATCGAGTGCGGAACCGGCATCCCGAGGGAAGATTCATGGGGCTCGGGATCTCCCCCTCGATCAGGAGCTTTTTCCGATCCCGCTGCCTCGGATCCGGAATCGGTACCGCTGAAACCAAAAAACGGGTGTAGGGATGCCTGGGCGATGTAAAAAGATCTTCGGT
>JAJUIT010000116.1 GCA_029267465.1 Synergistaceae bacterium | reverse complement strand
CTTCCCGTTGCTTCGTCGAGCGGCAAAAGGATAACTCGAGCTCCCGCCTGTTCAAGAGCCCTGGCCCGCTCAGGAGGGGCGTTTTCCGCTCCCAGGACGAGGCATCGCCCGTCCCCTACAACTTTCGCTTTCGAGGGGGTCCGCAGACAGGTATCCAGGACGACCCTGAGAGGGGACCGCCCTTCCACGAGCCGGACCGTTAATTCGGGGTCATCCGCCAGGATGGTTCCCACCCCGACAAGAACGGCATCGTGTTCCGAGCGCAGAAGGTGGGCTTTGCTTCTCGATAAGGGGCCGCTGATCCATTTGCTTTCCCCGCCAGGAAGCGCGATGTCGCCATCAAGGCTCATCGCCGCCTTGACGGTTACCCAAGGGCGGTTCAGTGTCACTCGGCGGATGAACCCGCGATTGATCCACCTGCATTCGTCCTCGAGCACTCCCACGAATGTCCGAATCCCCGCCTTTTCGAGGCAAGCAAGTCCCAGCCCGTTCACCTGGGGATTGGGATCCTGAATCCCGGCGACCACTCGGGCGACTCCCGCCTCAACGAGCAGCGGTGCGCAGGGAGGCGTTTTCCCGAAATGGGAACAGGGCTCCAGGTTGACGTAGGCAGTTGCTCCTTCAGCCAGGCTCCCCGCCATTTTGAGCGCCTCCACCTCCGCGTGCGGGCCCCCGCAGCGCCGGTGGTAGCCCCAACCCACGATCGAATGGTCTTTCACGAGAACGCAGCCAACACGAGGGTTTGGGCTGACAAATCCCGTTCCCCTCTCGGCCAGGCTGATGGCCATACGCATGTACCGTTCGTCGGCGACCCTGTCAGGTTCTTTCATTCGGATGCTCCTTCCAGATGATCGATGATCCTCCGCGCCAGTTTGACCCCCATCCCCGGAACGGCTCTGGCAAGGCCTTCGGGAGTTGCCGCCGCGATACGGCCAAGGTTGCCGTATTTTGCAAGCAGCGCCGCTGCCCGTTTCTTTCCCACCCCCGGGATGTCCTCCAGGGCCGACCTGCGTAATCTACGATCCCGTCCTTTCGTGTGGGCGGAAACGGCAAATCGGTGAGCTTCATCTCTCAGCCTCTGGAGAAGCTGAAGGGCAGCATCCTCTTTTCCCGGCATGAGAGGAGTCTTGTCAAAAAGAGTGTATACCGCTTCCTCCTGTTTTGCCAGCGCGATAACGGGGATTTCCCCCAGGCCGAGCTCATCCAGGGTTTCGAACGCGAAGCGGAGCTGTTGGCCGCCCCCATCAATGACGATGAGCTGCGGAAGGGGGTCGTCCCCCTGAAGGGTTCGCGTGTAGCGCCTCCGCAGGGTTTCCTGTATGGAACGGAAATCGTCCACCCCTTCCACTTCCCGGATGACGAATTTGCGGTACAGGGAAGGGTTCGGGATGCCCTGTTCGAAAACCACAACCACCCCGTAGGTTTCCTTGCCGGAGAAGTGGGAGATGTCGAAACAGTCGATCCGCCAAGGGACTGAAGAAAGACGCAGGAGGGATTGCAGCCGGAGAAACGCTTCCCACGTGTCCTTGTCCAAATCTTCCGGCAGCACGCGGTTCCGCTTCTGGCGGGTGTAGCGCCAGACCGCTCGGATTGTGTCTCTGAGCCTGGCGGCCTCTTCGAAGCGCAGTTCTGCGGCCGCCTTGTCCATCCTGTGCCGGAGGCTCTCGACGAGGTCGGTCACCCTGCCGCTCAGGAGGAGACAAAGGTCCGCGACCACCTCGGCGTAGCGGATTTCCGTGCAGTTGCCCACGCAGGGAGCCAGGCATCGCTGTAGAGAGTGCCTCACGCAGGCCCTTCCCAGGACGGGGGAAACAGGTTCAGGGGAGCGGCAAGTCCTGAGCGGGAAATGACGCTCGATCAGGCGGAGGAGCTGGCGCAACTCAAAGACCCGGGTGAAGGGGCCGAAATAGGACGCGCCGTCGTTTGTCCGAAAGCGAGTGATCTCGATTCTTGGGAATCGCTCGTTCGTCAGTTTGATCCAGGGGTACCGCTCACCCATCTTGAGTTCGACGTTGAAAAATGGCTGGTACCTCTTGATCAGCCTGGATTCGACGATCAGAGCTTCCGCTTCGGACTCCGTCCGGATAAAGGATAGGTCGCAAACGGATTCGGTCAGCTTTTTCAGCCGCGGGGAAGCGAAACGGTCGTGGCGAAGGTAGGATGCAACCCTCTTCTTCAGGCATTTTGCCTTTCCGACGTAGATGACGCGGCCCTGTTCGTCGTGCATCAGGTAAACCCCTGGTCGGCAGGGAAGCGTTCGGATCTTGTCCTTCAGACTGTCAATCGGCAAAGTTTCACTCCGCTTTCCGGACGGGCGGGTGCCCTCCGAACTGGAAAACCCCTTCCGCATAGTATAGGATAGCTCCAACAAGTCAATGAACTCGGAGGTGCATGCCCATGAAGCTATACAACGATCTGACCCGCCGGAAAGAGGAATTCGTGCCTCTCGTACCGGGAGAAGTTCGTTTTTATGTCTGCGGTCCGACCGTCTACGACTTTTTCCATATCGGCAACGCGCGCCCGTTCATCGTGTTCGACGTGATGCGCCGGTACCTGGAATCAACAGGAATGAAGGTCATCTACGTCCAGAACTTCACCGACATCGACGACAAGATGATCAATCGGGCCCGGGAACTCAACATCACCGTTTCAGAACTGGCCGACCGGTTCATCGAGGCCTATTACGAGGATGCGGATGCCCTGGGAATCCACCGGGCGACGGTCAACCCAAAGGCGACCGAGCATATTCCAGAGATCATCGAACTGGTAGGAAGGCTTGTAAGAACGGGACACGCCTACACGGTGGACGGCGATGTCTATTTCGAGGTCGCCACGTTCCCGGAGTACGGGAAGCTTTCGAAGCAGACTCTGGAGGAGCTGCAATCCGGAGCCAGGATCGAGGTGGATGAAAGAAAAAAGCATCCCCTGGATTTCGCCCTGTGGAAAGCCCGCAAGGAAGGCGAGCCCTTCTGGGACAGCCCCTGGGGTCCTGGACGGCCAGGCTGGCACATCGAGTGCAGCGCAATGGCGATGAAATACCTTGGGGAAACCGCGGACATCCATGCGGGGGGAAGCGACCTCATCTTCCCCCACCACGAGAACGAAATTGCCCAGGCTGAGGCGGCCACGGGAAAACCGTTCATCCGGACATGGGTCCATAACGGCTATCTCCTGATGGACAACGAGAAAATGTCGAAATCCCTCGGCAACTTCCTTACGGCCAGGGAACTGCGAAAGCGCTTTTCGCCCCTGGCAATTCGCCTTTTCATGCTGAGTGCCCATTACCGCTCCCCCATCAACTTTTCCGATGATTCCCTTCGGCAGGCAACCTCAGCGGTCGAGCGCCTGAGAAACTGCTGGGCGGCGCTGCAGGAAGCGATCTCTTCCGGGGAAACTCGCGGCGAGGTGGCCTTGCGCCTGTCGACGGAGATCAAGAGAAACAGGGAACGATTCAGGGACGAGATGGAGGACGACTTGAACACGGCCGGAGCCCTTGGCGCCCTTTTCGAAGCCGTGAAGGCGATCAACAGCGCTCTCCGGGAAAGCCCGCTTCCCGGCCTAGCTGAACTGCGAGAAGCCGAATCTTTCCTGAGGGAGGCCGATGAGATCCTTGGCGTCCTGGGGATTGGAAAGGAACGGGAATCGGGGTTGACCGACGCGGAGATCGAAGACCGGATCCGAGAAAGAGCCGAGGCGAAAAAACGGAAGGATTTCCAGAGGGCGGATGCGATCCGGTCCGAGCTTCTCGGACGGGGAGTCATCCTGGAAGACACCCCGCAGGGGACACGCTGGAAAAGGCAGATCTGATTTCTCAGGTTGCAGAACCTAAGTGGCAGGAAGGGGAAGGCCCTCGAGGGCCTTCCCCTTCCTGTTTTTCTCCGGCCATGTGATATCATTGAAACACGGCAGAAAGTTAAATAGGATAAGGGGGTGTGGAAGGGATGAAGGTTCTGGTGCTGTTCTATTCGATGTACGGTCATGTCTTCCGCCTGGCTCAGGCTGTCGCTTCCGGAGCGGGCGAAGTTCCCGGAACGGAGGTCTTACTCAGGCGTGTTCCGGAAACTCTTCCAATGGAAGTGCTCGAGAAAATGGGGGCCCTGGAGGCCCGCAAAGCCTTCGAGGAAGTGCCCGTGGCCACTCTTTCGGACCTTGAGGAGGCCGACGCGGTCATTTTCGGCACGCCGACTCGCTTTGGAAACATGGCGGCCCAGATGAGGGCTTTTCTTGACTCCACGGGCGGGCTTTGGGCGCGGGGAGCCCTTGTCGGAAAGATCGGCGGAGTCTTCACAAGTTCCGCGACGCAGCACGGGGGGCAGGAATCGACGATCCTTACTTTCCATGTGACCCTGCTCCACCACGGAATGCTTGTTGCGGGACTCCCCTACGCCTTCAAGGGACAGATGAACAATGAAGGGATCGTCGGCGGGAGTCCATACGGCGCCTCCACGATCGCCGGGACGAGCGGTGAACGCATTCCAAGCGAGGCCGACCTGGAAGGGGCCCGTTTCCAAGGGAAATACATCGCCTACCTCGCCGCAACCCTGGCTCCCAAAAGGGTCGAGATCCTGGAAAAGCTTTGAGAATGGAGGGGTTGCCGGAACCTCGGCGTTTTGCCGGGACTTCCGGCTTTTTTTTTGCGCTCTTGGAAGTATAATGATCCTTTGTCCGGTTCAGGCCGGGAAAACTTCAATCTGGAAGGATCGGTCAGATGAGAGACCTAGCGAAAATCAGGAACGTTGCCATCATTGCGCACATCGACCATGGGAAGACCACGCTGCTGGATTCCGTTTTTAGGGCAGCGCGCGTTTTCCGGGAGAACGCAAAGGTGGAAGAACGCGTCATGGACAACAACGAGCTGGAGAGGGAAAGAGGCATCACGATTCGCGCCAAGCACTGCTCGGTGGAATGGAAGGGCACTCTGATCAATATCATCGACACACCCGGGCACGCAGACTTTTCGGGAGAAGTCGAAAGGGTCCTTTCAATGGTGGATTCCGTCCTTCTGCTTGTGGACGCCAATGAGGGCCCCATGCCACAGACCCGTTACGTCCTGATGCGCGCCCTGAAGGCCGGTTTGAAACCGATCGTCGTGGTCAACAAGGTTGACCGGCCCAATGCTTCAGTGCAGAGTGCCCTCAATGCCACTTTCGACTTGTTCTTTGAGCTCGGGGCGACGGAGGAACAGGCGGATTTCCCGGTTCTTTACGGATCGGGGCTGCACGGGTGGTTTGTCCGGGACCTGGAAAAGGACGAGCGGAAAGGGATGGATGCCCTTTTCGAAACCATCATCGAGAACGTCCCTCCCCCGTCGGGGGATCCGGAAAAACCGTTCCTCCTGCAGGCCACCACGCTGGCCTGGAACGACTACATCGGCAGGATTGGTTGCGGAAAGGTCCTACAGGGACGGATCAGGACGGGGGATCCGGTGCTTCGGAGAAGCACCGTGTGGACGGGATCGGACCGAAAAAACTGGGAGGTCTGCGGCACGGAGAGCGCTAAAGTCACGCATCTCTGGGTTTCCCGGGGACTGCAGCTTGTCGAGGTGGAAGAGGTCGGAGCCGGCGACGTTGTCTGGATTGCTGGGCCCGAGGAAATCGGGATCGGGGACACGCTTGCTTCCGCGGAGATTCCGGATGCCGTCCTCCCGCCGCTGACGATTGAGGAGCCGACCGTTTCGATGTTTTTCCTGGTGAACACAGGCCCCTTCTCCGGCAAGGAAGGCCGCGCTGTCACTCTGAGGCAGATTCGGGACCGCCTGATGCGGGAGGCCCGGGTCAATGTCGCCTTGCGGGTTGAGGACATCGGTCGACCGGACGGCAT
>JAJUIT010000184.1 GCA_029267465.1 Synergistaceae bacterium | reverse complement strand
GGCGAGATCCAACCGTTCCGTGAAGCCGACCAGGCCGTTTCGCCCGATGTACGCCCCCGCGCTTCCGTTTCCCGTCCCGCAGACGGGGTCCTCGTCGATTCCCACGAAGGGGGCGAAGGCACGCATGTGGAGATCCGCCCCAGGATCCACCGTTTCGAGGCAAAACGGCACAATCCCGATCAACCCGTGGCGTTCGCTGAACCTCCGGATTTCCGCCAGGTCCGGGGCCAGGGCCTGGACCGTCCCCAGATGCCTGAATCCCACGACAAACCACCAAAGTCCCGTGGAAACCGCCAGGGGCTCGACCTCCAGGAGTTCCGACTCTCCCACCCGAAAGAGCCGGGCCACCTCTTCCCGGCTGGCCCCTGTCTCCCGGAAGCGGGGCTTAGCCTGGGTCATCGTGAAGACCGGCCGATCTCCCCGGAAGGACCGCTCCACTTCCAGGACCCCCGCCTTCGTCTCCTGGGTAAACACCGACCGGCCCGCATCGAGCCGGCCCTCCTCGTGAAGGGCCGCGAAGGTGCCGATCGTCGCATGCCCGCAGAGGTCCACCTCGGAGTTCGGGGTGAAGAAACGGATCCTGAAATCCGCCTTGTCCGATGGAATGACGAAAGCCGTCTCGCTCAGGTTCATCTCCCGGGCGATCTTCTGCATCTGCCCTTCGTCCAGCCCTTCCGCGTAGGTCACCACCCCTGCCGGGTTCCCGCCAAACGCCACATCCGTGAACGCGTCCACCTGCTTGATCCGAACCGTTTCCACCCTGAAAGCCCTCCCCTTTTCTCAGACTCAGACGATCGGTTCCTGGCCTTCAAACGGGCCGAATTCACCGGATCCGTTCTCCCGTGCCTTTTCCGCCGCTCGCGCCAGCCGACGGACTCCTTCCTCGATCTCCTCCAGGCGGACATGGGTAAAATTCAGCCGGATCCGGCCCTGCCGAGGGGTCCCGTCGGCATAAAACGCCGTTCCGGGAAGGAAGGCCACCCGGTTTTCCGCGGCCCTGGCCATGAAGGCCCTCACGGGGAAAAACCCCGGCAGGCTGCACCAGAGGTAGTACCCCCCCTCGGGCAGGTCCCAGTCCCAGCCGATCCGCGTCCGGAACCGGGAAAGGCTTTCGGCCAGCCGGTCGCGTTTTTCCCGGTAGGCCTTCCGGACCCTTTCGAGGTGAGGACCGTAGCGTCCCTCCCCGAGGAACCGGTCCAGGAGGACCTGGGCGGGAGTGTTCACGTGCAGGTCCGTCATCTGCTTCAGCCTGGAAAATCTTTCGATGACCGGCGCCGGTGCCGTAACCCAGCCCACCCTGAACCCGAGGGAAAGGACCTTGGAAAAACTGCTCAGGTAGATCACGGCCCCGCCGCGGTCCATCGCCTTGAGCGGGGGAATCGGCTTCCCTTCGTAGCGGAGTTCCCCGTAGGGGTCATCCTCCAGAACCGGCACCCCGAACCGCCCTGCTGTTTCCAAAAGCTCCTGCCGCCTTTCCAGGGACAGGGTGATGCCGGTCGGGTTCTGGAAGGTCGGAAGC
>JAJUIT010000030.1 GCA_029267465.1 Synergistaceae bacterium | reverse complement strand
GCAATTCCACCCTCGATGATCTCCCGGGCGTCGTAAATCGTCTTAATGTCAATCTCCTCAAAGCCCACAAGCTGGTACATGGGCTTCATAAAGGTGCTCAGATCCACACCCCGGACAAAGGTTCCTTTCCCCTGCCGGATGTCCACAAGGCCCATCATGTTGAGTTTTTTCAGCCCTTCCCGGACGGCCTCCTCGGTCATTCGGGGCCATGCTCGGGAGAGGCTGAGGCATGCGGTCGCCGCAAGCCCGGCGTTGTCCACCTGGTGTTTCCCGAGAAGAGGGGTCGAAAGATCCAGGGGAGGGAAACCGTCCCTCGAGAGGCGGAAGATCGACCCGGCCCTTCCGATCGTGAAGGGGAACACTCTTGCGTCCTTTCCGAGAATGCAGAGCGGTGAACCGAGCCTTCTGGAAGCCTCTTCGGCTAACGTATCGAGAACGGTTCCGTTCGAGGCCGAAACGGCCGGGATCCCGGGGCGAAGGGCTGCGAACTTTTCTTTCGCGATGCCTTCCAGGCTTCGCCCCAGAATGTCCTCGTGATCCATCCCGATGGAAGTGAAAACGGTCATTTGGACCCTGCCGAGAAGGTTTGTGGCGTCAAGCCTCCCTCCCAGGCCGGCCTCGATGACGGCGAAATCGCGCTTTCCCCGGGCGATGCAAAGAAAAGCGGCCGCGGTGAGGTTTTCAAAGAAGGAGGGGGGGTCCTCGGAAAGCATCCGGTCCGAAAGAATGGCTTCGGAAACCTGTTCAACGGCTTCCTCCCACATGGAGGGGGGCAGCGGCTGGCCGTCGAACGTCAGCCTCTCCCCGAGATGTTCCAGGTGGGGGCTAATGTAGCGGGCAGTCCGGCAGCCCGTTTCTCTCAGGATCGAATCCACGTACGCACAGACAGAGCCTTTCCCGTTGGTTCCGATGACATGAACGGCGGGAAAGATTCTTTCCGGGTGTCCCAGGAGGGAACACAGCCGGGCCATGCGGGAAAGACCCGGGCGGATCCCCGGGGAGGAAATGCCGAGGATCCGCCGCTCGATCTGGTGGTATCGGTCTGCTTCCGAAATCGTTTCAGCTTTCAATATTTCACTCTCCTGCGCTCAGGCTTTGGAGGTTGTCCCTGATTCTCAGGAGGCGGGTTTCTCCTTCCCGCAGGCGCTCCTTTTCCTTCTCGACGATTTCAGCCGGCGCGTTCTTGAGGAACTGAGAGTTTGCCAGTTTAGCCCTAAAGCGGTTCAGATCGGCCTCAAGCTTTTCCATCTCCTGGTTGAGACGTCCGATTTCGGCTTCGATGTCGATGAGCCCTTCGACCTCAAGGTAGAAGGATCCCTGCGGTAAAACCGCGCTCAGGCATTTACCGGGGGAAGGCGCGTTTGCCGGGGTGATCTCGAACCGCTCGATTCGGCAAAGAAGCCTTAGAAGGTCTGAATTTTCCCGGAAAAGAAGCTCGAGGCCCTCTTTCAGGTCGGCACGGACCAGTGGAGCTGTTTGCTGGGGGTTCAGACGGGCCTCAGCCCGGAGATTCCGGATCGCGCGGACCGCTTCCTGAAAGGCGGACATCTCTTCCAGGCAAACCGGGGGAACTGCCACTTTTCCACCCGGCTTCGGCCATTCCTCTTCCTGCAGGGAACGCTCCGAGAAGCGGAAAGCGTGCCAAAGCTCTTCCGTCAGGAAGGGGATAAAGGGATGCAGCAACTTGAGAACGGACTCGAACACCCGGCAAAGGACCGCCTGCGTTGTCTCCTTGCGCCTTTCCCCTTCTTCTCCCCGCAGGGCGGGTTTGGCCATCTCGAGGTACCAATCGCAGAGTTCTCCCCAGACAAAATCGTACAGCAGCTTGGCGGCCTCTCCGAAGAAGTAGCCCTCCAGGTCGCGGGTGGTTTCAAGGATGACTTCGTCGAGACGGGTCAGGATCCACCGGTCATGAAGGCGCAGTGATAGGGGATCGATTTCGCGGTCACGCGTCTTCCCTTCGAGGGAGGACAAAGCAAGCCGGCTAGCGTTCCAGAGCTTGTTGAGGAAAAACCGGAAGGTTTCGATTCGGTTCGTGCTCAGCAGGATGTCCCTGCCCTGGACGGTAAGCGCGGCGAGAGTCAGCCGGAGGGCGTCTGCGCCATATTCATCGATGATGTCCAGGGGGTCGATCACGTTCCCCTTCGATTTGCTCATTTTCTGGCCGGACTCGTCCCGGACGAGGGCATGGATGTACGTGTCCCTGAAGGGGACTTCTCCCATGAAGTGCAATCCCATCATGATCATCCTCGCGACCCAGAAGAAGATGATATCGAACCCGGTCACGAGGAGACTTGTTGGGTAATACCGAGCAAGCTCCGGCGTCGGATCCGGCCAACCGAGGGTTGAGAAGGGCCAAAGCGCGCTGCTGAACCAGGTGTCGAGGACGTCCTCGTCCTGGTGGATGGCCGTTGAGCCGCAGGATTCGCAAATGTCGGGATCCGCTTCGGAAACGGTGATGTGCCCGCAAACCGAACAGGTCCAGGCCGGAATGCGGTGCCCCCACCATAGCTGCCGGGAGATGCACCAGTCCCTGATCTCTTCCATCCACTGGTAGTAGGTGCCCGTCCACTGCTCGGGAACGAAGCGGATCCGTCCGGCCCTGACAGCTTCCACCCCGGCTTCCGCCAGCGGTTTTGCCCGGACGAACCATTGTTCCGAAAGGTAGGGTTCAACGACGGTTCGGCACCGGTAACAGTGGCCGACGGAGTGAAGGTGCTCTTCGACCTGCAGCAGGCACCCCTGGGAATCCAAATCCTTCAGAACGGCCTTCCTGGCTTCGAACCGGTCCATTCCGAAGTATTTCCCGGCGGCTTGGTTCATCCGGCCTTCAGAATCGATCACCTGGATCGACTCGAGGCCATGCCTCTGACCAACGAGAAAGTCGTTCGGATCGTGGGCGGGGGTGATTTTGACGCAGCCCGTGCCGAACTCGGGATCCACCATCGGATCCTCGATGATCGGGATCTCCCTTCCGACGAGTGGCACGAGGACAACCCGCCCGACAAGATGGCGATTCTTCTCGTCACGCGGGTGGATCGCGATGGCCACGTCCCCGAGGATGGTTTCCGGTCTGGTGGTGGCAACGGTGACGCCCCCTTCGGCGTCGGGGAAGCGGTAAAGGACATGGTAGAGGTTCCCGCCGGATTCCTGGTGTTCGACTTCCAGATCTGAGAGGGCCGTTTGGCAGCGGGGGCACCAGTTGATGATGTATTTGCCCTTGTAGATCAGGCCTTCCTTGTAAAGGCGAACAAAAACGGCCCGGACCGCCCTGGATAGCCCCTCGTCCATCGTGAACCGTTCCCGGCGCCAGTCGCAGGATGCCCCGAGTTTCTTCAGCTGGTTCACGATCCGATTCCCGTACTGCTCTTTCCATTCCCATACCTTTTCGACGAAAGCCTCGCGTCCGAGGTCATGTCGGGAAATCCCCTGGCTCGCGAGGTTGCGCTCCACGACGTTTTGAGTTGCGATGCCGGCGTGGTCGGTCCCGGGAAGCCACAAGACGTCGTAACCGTTCATCCGCTTAAAGCGGCACTGGATGTCCTGCAGGGTATTGTTCAGTGCATGCCCCATGTGTAGCGATCCCGTCACGTTGGGGGGCGGGATGACGATGCTGAAAGGGGGCTTTCCCGCGCCGGGGTTGCCTTCGAAGAGCCCTCTCTCGAGCCACCAGGCATACCATTTGTCCTCGATGGGCCTGGGATCGTAGGATTTTCCAAGACTGCCGCTGGGTTCACTCATCGTCATTCCTCCTCGTGACCGTCTCCTCCGAGCGAGCGGTCCACGTAATCTTCCAGAAAATGCCGAAGGTCGTCAACACCGGCCCCAGTCTCTGCCGACGTGACAAAAGCAGGTTCCTGTCCTTTGAAGTAGTAAAAAAGAAGCGTTTTCCACCTTCCCCTGGCGATCTTGTCGGCCTTGGTAAAGACGGTCACTGTCGGTGCTTCCAGAGAAGCGAGCCAAAGCTTCAGGGCCTCGTCGCCCTTGAGGTAGCCATGCCTGAAGTCCACCAGGTGAAGATGCAGAATCGCAGAGTTCCTGGCCATATAGGCATCGATCAGGCGTTTCCAGGCGCGGCGGGTATCCTGGGAAACCGCTGAATACCCGTAGCCAGGAAGATCAACAAGGTAGAACGAATGTTTTCCGCGTAGACGGAAAAAATTGATGCTCCGCGTCTTGCCCGGAGTCGAGCTCGAACGGGCGATCGATCTTCCCGCCAGTCTATTGATCAGGCTGGATTTGCCAACATTCGATCTTCCTAGGATCGTGATCTCTGGCAGTCCTGGCGGAGGCAGCTGATTTTCAAGAAAGGCCGTGATGGCCTCTTCGTAGCGCCATCGCAGGGGCATCAGGATGTTTCTCCCTTGAGAACAAGCCCGAAGACCTCGTCGGCGGAAGAAACGAACGTGACGGACATCTCTTCGCGAACCCATTCGGGCAGTTCCTCCCAATCGGCCCGGTTGCCGGCAGGGAGGATCAGGCTCCGGATCTCGTGACGTTTCGCAGCGAGCACTTTTTCCTTGATCCCGCCGACGGGAAGGACCTTGCCGCGAAGAGTGATCTCGCCGGTCATCGCCGTGTCGTGTCGGATCGCCCTCCTGCTGAGGCAGGAAAGCAGTGCCGTGGCAATGGTGATTCCCGCCGAAGGTCCGTCCTTTGGGATCGCCCCTTCTGGGACGTGAACGTGGGTGTCCAGGCTTTGCCAGTCGACCTCGTCGAGACCCCACTTTCCTGCCGTGGACCGGAGATAGCCCATGGCGGCCGTTGCGGATTCTTGCATAATCTCGCCTAGGTTCCCCGTGAGAATGAGCCCCCCCTTGCCCTTCATGGTGACGCTTTCAACGACGAGCGCTTCGCCCCCACTCTCGGTCCAGGCCAGTCCAACAGCTGCTCCCACCTCGTCGTGTTCGGGCAGGGATGGATGGCTTTTCCTGGGGGCCCCCAGGTAATCCGTCAAGTCCACGGGATCGATCCGGATCGGGGTCTGCCTCCTCTTCCCGTTCCCTGGGCCTCCGGTCTCAAGGATTCGCCGCGCGAGCTTGCGGGCGATGCGGAAAAGGTGGCGTTCGAGTTCCCGGACCCCGGATTCGTCGGTGTAGCGCTCTACGATCATCCGCAGGGTTTCGGATTCGATCGTAACGGGTTGGCGATCCAGCCCGCTGGATTTCAGCACCTTCGGCCAAAGGTGCCGCTGTGCGATCTGGACCTTCTCTTCGGTCACATACCCCGGTATCCGGATGATTTCCATCCGGTCAAGGAGCGGGGCGGGGATCGTGTGGGTCACGTTGGCCGTCGTGATGAAAAGCGTCTGGCCAAGGTTGAAGGGTACCTCGAGGAAATGGTCCGTGAACGCGGAATTCTGTTCGGGATCGAGCACTTCAAGTAAAGCCGCGGAAGGGTCGCCCCGGAAATCGGCCCCCACCTTGTCGATCTCGTCCAGGAGAAGCACGGGATTGCGGGTGCCCGCCTGCCGGATCTTTTGTAGGATCCTGCCAGGAAGGGCTCCCACGTAGGTTCGCCGGTGTCCCCGAATCTCCGCCTCGTCGCGAATTCCTCCAAGGGACATCTGGACGAACTTCCGATTCATCGCCCTTGCGATGGATCGTCCCAGGGAGGTTTTTCCGACTCCCGGTGGGCCCACGAAGCAGAGGACCTGCGAACGGCTGTCCTTAGAGGCAAGTTTCCTGACGGCAAGGAATTCCAGGATTCTTTCCTTGACTTCGTCCAACCCGTAATGGTCGGCGTCCAGAACGGTTTTCGCGAGGCCGAGCTCCAGCCGGTCCCTGGATGTCTTGCTCCAGGGAAGCTCAATCAGCCATTCGATGTAGGACCGGGCCACCGTCGCCTCAGCCGAAACCGGGGGCATCTTGGAGAAACGGTTGAGCTCCTGGAGGGCCTTCTCCTCCACTTCGGCCGGCATCCCTGCTTTCCGGATCCTTCCAGCCAGCTCTTCGGCCTCGTTCACCCCCTGGCGGGAGTCCAGCTCCGTCTGGATCACCTTCATCTGTTCCTTCAGGTAGTACTCGCGATGTGTCCGGTCGATCTCCTGGCGTACGCGCTCCTGGATTTCGCTCTCCAGCTGGAGGATCTCCGTTTCCCGAATGAGGAATTTCAGGAGGGTCTCCGATTTGGCCACGGGATCCACCGTTTCCAGAATCCGCTGTTTTTCTTCCACTTTCAGTTCCACATGGGAGGCGATCACATCAGCCAGCATGGAAAGGTTCTCGATCTCGTTAAGAGAACCCGTGATTTCGTCAGAGATCTTGCCGCTGTAAGAGGCAATCGCTTCAAACTGGTGCTGGAGAGCCCTCCTAAGCGGCTGGTCTTCCACGTCCTCATTCTGCGAAGGGACGGGAAGCACCCACGCCTCGATCCTCTCATCCGAAACGTCGAAGGCCTCGATCTGGACGCGGGACAACCCCTCCAGGAGAACCTTGAGGGTTCCGTCGGGGAGCGTGGCCGTCTGCAGGACGGAGGCCAGCGTTCCCAGTTCGTACAGGTCTCCCTCGGAAGGGTCTTCTTCCCTCGAGTTTTTCTGGGCAACCAAGACGACTCGTTTTCCCTTCGCCGAGGCGGATTCAACGGCATTGATGGATCTTGGCCTCCCGATGAACAGCGGTAACACGAGCCCTGGAAAAAGCACCGTGTCCCGGAGAGGGACAACCGGCAATTTCCGCCGAGGAGAGATTCGCCTCATGGATCAGGCAACCTCCTTGCCGCTCTTGGGTTCGATCAGAGGGGGAGCACCCTCCTCGACGGTCTCCCGGGTAATGGTCACGCTTGCAATCTCGGCGGATCTCGAGGGAAGGTCAAACATCAGGTCCAGCATGATCGATTCCAGAATCGACCGTAATCCCCTGGCCCCCGTGTTGCGCTTCGCCGCGAGGCGGGCGATGCTCCTGACTGCCTCGTCCGTGCAATGAAGCCGAACGCCCTCGAGCTCGAAGGCCTTTTCGTATTGCCGGATCAGGGCGTTCTTGGGTTCTCGCAGGATGCGAACCAGGGATTCTTCGTCAAGCCCCTCGAGCGGGGCGAAGATCGCCAGCCTGCCTACAAACTCCGGAATGAACCCGAAGGTGACGAGATCTTCCGGCTGGACATGGGAGAGGAGTTCGTACCGGGCCCGCTTGTCGTTGCTCAGGACTGTTCCGCCAAAACCGATCGTTTTCTTGTTGATCCGGTTGGCGATGATTTCCTCCAGGCCTTCGAAGGAGCCCCCGCAGATGAAGAGGATGTTCCGGGTATCTATCTGGATGAAATCCTGGTAGGGGTGTTTCCGGCCGCCCTTGGGCGGAACATTGGCTACGGTTCCTTCGAGGATCCGTAGAAGGGCCTGCTGAACACCTTCCCCGGAAACGTCGCGGGTGATGGAGGCGGACTCCGATTTTCTCCCGATCTTATCGACCTCGTCCAGGTAGATGATGCCGCGCTCGGCGGCCTTCAGGTCGTAATCGGCGGCCTGGAGGAGGCGGACCAGGATGTTTTCCACGTCTTCTCCCACGTACCCGGCTTCGGTCAACGTCGTGGCGTCAGCCATGGCGAAGGGGACCTTCAGGAACCGGGCCATGCTCTGAGCCAGCAGGGTTTTTCCGCTTCCGGTGGGGCCGATCAGCACGACGTTGCTTTTTTGCATCTCGACCTCGTCCTGTCCCTCCGCGTTGCTCTGAATCCGCCGGTAATGGTTGTAGACAGCGACCGAGAGGATCTTTTTTGCCAGGGTCTGTCCCACGACATAGTTGTCCAGGAAACGGAAGATTTCCCGGGGATTCGGGAGTTTCCCAATGGAAAACGGGAGGCCGGAATCCTCCTGACGCGGCTCCTCCATTTCGTCTTTCAGAATGATGTTGCATAGATGGACGCATTCGTTGCAAATCGTGACCCCGGGTCCTGAAATCAGCCGGTTCACTTCGTCCTGCGGCTTGCCGCAGAAGGAGCAACGAAGGTTTTTCCGCTTTCGGCCGCTGCCGTCATCCTGCTGGAACATGATGGTCCTCCCCTCGTCAGCTTCAGTTTTCCTGAAGCCGGGAACAACTTCATAGTCTATCGCATGCCGGAAAAAAGCAGAAGGGGAGAGGCGCTCCTCTCCCCTTCCCTGGGGTCCGGCTCTGGTTTTGCCGTCCTAGCGCTTCTCGATGATGCGGTCGATGATCCCGTAGGTTTTCGCTTCCTCGGCCGACATGAAGAAATCGCGATCGGTGTCGAGCGTGATCTTTTCGATGGATTGCCCCGTATGTTTCGACAGAATTCCGTTGACCGTCTGTTTTACACGGAGGATTTCCCTGGCCTGGATATCGATGTCCGTGGCCTGCCCCTGGGCGCCTCCGAGAGGCTGGTGGATCATGATCCGGGCGTTGGGAAGGGCGATCCGCTTGTCTTTCTCTCCGGCGGCGAGCAGGACGGCTGCCATGCTCGACGCCTGCCCCACGCAAATGGTCGATACGGGGCACTTGACGTACTGCATGGTGTCATAGATGGCTAGGCCCGCCGTGACGATTCCTCCCGGACTGTTGATGTACAGGTAGATGTCCTTGTCCGGGTCCTCGCTTTCAAGGAAAAGGAGCTGGGCGATGACGATGTTCGCTACGTGGTCATCGATCTCCTGGCCGATGAAGACGATCCTGTCCTTCAGGAGGCGGCTGTAGATGTCGTAGGAGCGCTCTCCTCTGCCGGTTTGCTCGATGACCATCGGGACCAGAATGGACATTTTGGGACCTCCTGTCATTCAGGATTTTCTCCACCCGCGGCGGAAGAGGTTCCGTCTCCTTCCGTCCCGGAGGGAGGGCGCACTTCCTTGATCGTAACTTCCGAAAGGAGCTGGCTTATGGCCTTGTTCATTCGGATTCGGTGGAGAAAGTCGGTCATGCGTTCACGATCCTTGAAAAGCAGAGAGCGTATCCGCTCCGGGTCTGCGTGGAGAGAATCTGCCAGGTTTCGGATCTCCTTGTCGACATCCTGGGGGAGCACCTCTATCGAACGTTCGTCTGCCAGCGATTCAAGGACCAGCGTCTGCCGTACGATCCGCTCGGCTCTTTCCCGGATGCCCTTCTCAAAGGTCTCCGGAGCGATTCCGTTCTTGTCGAGGTATTCTTCCATGGAAAGATTGAACTGCTTCTTGATCTGTGCGGCTTCTTCCTCCTTCATGGACGCGACCTGCCGTTCGATCAGCGTTTCCGGAACCGTCACCTGGGCTTCCTCGCGCAGCTTTGAAAGGGCATTCGCCTCCATGGCGTTCTGCACGTCCCGACGGATCTGTTCTTCGATCTTTTCGGCCACTTCCCTGCGGAATTCCTCGATGTTTGCCAGGCGATCCTGCGAGGTCTTCCGGATGAAAGCCTCGTCAAGCTCGGGCAGGATTCGCTCGAGGATCTCCTTGACTTTCAAATTGTACCGGAGCGTTTTTCCGGCAAGGGAAGGATCGGGATGTTCCGCTTCGATGGTGATTTCCACGGACTCCTCGTCCCCGACGTTCTTCCCGGTCAGGGCGTTTTTCAGCTCCTCCCGCAGGGTTTCGGGGGCAAGCTGAATCGTCGTGGTCTGCGGGGTGGAGGCGTCGTTTTCCTTACCCTCTTCCAGGACCTGGGTCGTGTATTCTACAGAAACGGAGTCGCCTTCCCTTGAAGACCGGTTCTCCACGGGCTTCAGCTCGGAGTGCCGGAGGCGGATCTGCTCGATGGCCTCGTCCACCATGGCTTCTGTAACTTCAACCACCGGCTTTTCCACAACGATCGAAGCGAGGTCCGGCAGGATCACTTCGGGGCGGACCTCGAAGGTGAACACGGCGGTGATCGGCTTGCCCTCCTCCACTTCACCTTCCAGGTCGACTTCGGGTTCGCTGATCAGGCTGAGGTCGTATTCTTCGACGATTTCGCCCATGGCTGCCGGCAGAACTTTCTCCAGCGCTTCGGAATAAATGCCCTCGCGCCCAAAGTACATTTCCAGGACATTACGGGGAACTTTCCCTTTTCTGAAACCTTTGATGTTGGCCTTGCGGGACAGCTCGCCGATGACCGTGTTCAGAGCCTTCTGGAATTCTTGGGCATCGATCGTCGCCCGGATTCGCTGTTTGTTGCCCTCCTGTGAAATAATCTCGGTTTTCAACCGCCACAACTCCTTTCAGGTTCCATTCATTTAATGTCGGGATCAGGCGTGAAGAGTATATCACATGGTTTGGGGTCCGAAGCACAGAAGAAAAGAACCCCCCGGATCCCCTTGGAAGTCGGTGGGTTCTCTTTCACAGCACACCCCGTGCAGTTTGGTCAAGGCGTTCCCGGGATGGAACTTCCCTGGTGCGAGAGGCGGGACTTGAACCCGCAAGGCTTTCGCCACTGGATCCTAAGTCCAGCGTGTCTACCGGTTCCACCACTCTCGCCGGAAAAAAGATGGTGGACCGTACAGGAATCGAACCTGTAACCCCCTGATTAAGAGTCAGGTGCTCTGCCAGTTGAGCTAACGGTCCACAGCAATCGCTATTTGTTTGTAGTATTGGCTGGCGCGCCCGGCAGGATTTGAACCCGCGACCAACGGATCCGAAGTCCGCCGCTCTGTCCACTGAGCTACGGGCGCACGTCCCGCCTTCAATTTGGGGTGAGCGAGGGGACTTGAACCCCCAACCACTGGAGCCACAGTCCAGTGCTCTGACCAATTGAGCTACGCTCACCGGCTCCAATCCCTCATTGTTCCCAAGTGGCGCGCCTGAGAGGACTTGAACCTCCAACCTACGGATTAGAAGTCCGTTGCTCTATCCGGTTGAGCTACAGGCGCCTGTATTTCTTTGGAGCGGGAAACGGGATTCGAACCCGCGACCTACGGCTTGGAAGGCCATCGCTCTAGCCAGCTGAGCTATTCCCGCAGTTTCCGCTAAACTTCAGGGTGGTCGGGGCGAAAGGATTTGAACCTTCGACACCCTGCTCCCAAAGCAGGTGCGCTGACCAGGCTGCGCTACGCCCCGACATTCTCTATGGTTACAGGATCAGAATCAAAGTCCTGGTGGAGCTGAGGGGATTCGAACCCCTGGCCTATTCCGTGCGAAGGAATCGCGCTCCCACTGCGCCACAGCCCCGCTCAATGCGACGTCGACCATTTTAGAGAGGGCTGGGGTTCTTGTCAAGGGTAGCGGGAGTTCCACTGGTATGATATGGCGGAAGGGAAGGTGACAAGCTTGCGGGTTGGCCCCGAAACGGTCAGGGCATGGTCGTTGGAAATAAATGAATTTTGGGCTGGGACGAGGGTGCGCCGGATCGAGGGGGCGGATTCATGGATCGCGCTGGAGCTTCACCCCAAAGGCTGGCTGATCTGTTCGTGGCATCCCGAAAGCTGCGGCTGCGGTAGCGTCGATCGGGAAACGATCGATCGACTTCGCCTAGCCGGATGCCGCCAGCCCCCCATCCTTCTTGCTCTGAGGAGTCATTTGTCGGGTTCCCACCTTGTAGGGGCCCGGCAGCTAAACTCGGACCGCGTCCTCCTGATTAGGTTTAGCAGGCCCGTCGGGCTCGGTATTTCCCGTGAGCGGAACCTGATCTTGGAGGCATCGATGAGGTTCTCCAACCTGATTTTGACGGATGAAAACCGGAATGTCCTGGAAACCGCGAGAATTCAAAAGCTTTCGGGAGACAGGGCCAGCCGGAATCGGCCGGGATTTCTCTATCTCCCTCCCCCAGAGGTGGAGGGGCTTGAGCCGAGCGAATGGCCCGAAGAGATTACTCCGGCAGGGCTTCCCATGTTGAGGGGAATCGGAAAGGGACTGATCGAAATTCTGCAATCGAACTGGGATAAATTGGATGCCCCCGGGAAACTCTTGAAGAGTCTGTATTCGGCCGATGCGCTGCTCTCTTCGGGGATTTTTCTGCCGCAGCAGCGTTCGGGGGGGGCTTTCCTGGTGTTTCCAGTGGTGATTCCGGGTGCGGAGAAGCTTGAAGGCACTCCCCTTGTTGCGGCCGGCGCGAGGATCGCTGAGGCCCTTGCGGACCGCTCCTTTCGGCCGGAAGGACGAAAAGCCGGGAGCCCTGGCGGCAGGAAGTCACGACAGCTAAAAAACCGTCTAGAAGGGCTTAGGATCCAGTTGGCGGAGTGCGGACAGGCCGAGCTCTGGAAACTTAGGGGTGAAGCGCTTCTCTCCTGGCAGGGCGAGATCCCCGCCGGTGTTCCTGAGGTAGAGGTCCGCTTCTGGGGAGAGAGGGGCGAGGAAACGCTTCGGATCCCTGTGAATCCTCGCCTTTCACGAATCGAGAACGCACAGGCGTGTTTTCGACATTACCACAAGGGAAAGGCTATGAAAGAGCAGGTCGAGCTGGAAATCCGCAGACTCGAACAGGAAATCCTAAACCTGGAACAGGATGAAATCCTGTCGGAAGCCCTTTCCATCAGCCTGAGGAAGAACCGGGGCGGCAAACCGTATTCTGGGGAAGGCAGGAAGCCCGGTAGGATTGCCGGTGTACGGCGTTTCGAGATCGGAGGTTTTCCCGTTTTCGTGGGCACTAGCGCAAAAGGGAACCGGGAAGCCACCTTCAGGATTGCCTCGCCCGAAGACCTCTGGTTCCATGCAAAGGGAGTTCCAGGCGCTCATGTGATCCTGAAAACGGGAAGGAGGCAGGTCCCACAGCCGGTCATCGAAGCGGCGGCCTCGATCGCGGCCTTCTTCAGCAAGGCCCGAACAAGTTGCGCTGCGTTCGTGGAAATGTCGGAGAAGAGGCATGTGAGGGCAATAAGCGGGAACAACCCTGGAGAAGTGACCGTCTCTAGATCAACGGTTTTAACCGTCACCCCTAGCCTTCCGGATGAAGTTTCCTGAGAACTTCGGTGAGGTCGGCGGGAAGAGGCGCTCGAAAAGAGAGCCTTCGTCCGTCTCGGGGATGGGGGATCGTGAGCCGCCACGAATGCAGAAAAACCCGATCGGTGGAGAAAGGAGAAATTTTTTTCGGGGCGTAAAGGCCATCCCCTACAAGCGGATGGCCGATGTAGCGAAGGTGAACCCGGATCTGATGCGTCCGGCCTGTCAGAAGATCGCACTCTAGCAGGGAGAAACCCTCCCTGTAGCGGGCCAGAACGCGGTAGTCTGTCACGGAACCCTTTCCCCCCGGAACGACCGCCATCCTTAGGCGATTGAAGGGATCCCGGGCGATTGGCGCGTCAATCCTGCCTGTACGTTCTTTAGGGGATCCCCAGCAAAGCGCCAGGTAGGTCTTCTCGACGGCCCGCGTTTTGAAAGAAAGGATCAGCTTGTCCAGTGCGTCGCTCGTCCGCGCGACGACCATGAGACCGGACGTGGTGGAATCGAGCCGATGAACAATCCCCGGCCTGAGAACGCGGTTGATCAGGCCGATTCGAGGATCCCTGTGAAGAAGGCCGTGGACAAGAGTCCCCGTCCAGTGGCCGGGGGCCGGATGGACGACCAGCCCTGCGGGTTTGTCCACCACCAGGATGTCCTCGTCCTCATAGACGACTCCAAAATCCACGGGCTCGGGAACGAGATCCAGGTTTTCGATCTCCTGGATAAATACCTCCACCCGGACTCCCTCGTTCAGCTTCAGCGCTGGCTTGGGAGTCTGCCCCGAAGAAAGGCGGATTCTGCCTTTTCGGACCAGCCTGTTGGCGTAGCTTCGAGTCAACCCGAGCCGCCGGCCAACCAGCACATCGAGGCGGGTTCCCGTTTCTTCGGGCAGCACCTGGAAGGATTCCCGGCTTTCTTCCGGCTCAAGCCCGGGGTCGCTTTCGTCCAGCCCTAGGTCCCTTTCCCCCGTCTTTTCGTGGGAAAGGGAAGGGAGCCCCCGAATCGGAGAGCTCCCCCATTCCTGACCCTTCAATCTGCAACCACCTTCGAACAGCGCGGGCAAAGGCCTTTTTCGTCCGTGGCCGGCGAGATCTTCCAGCATCTTGGACACGCTGCTCCCCGGGCCTTCCGGATGCCGAGGCGGAAACCAGTTTCCTCGTCTTCGAAGACGTGATCGAAGCCTTCCGCATGCTCCCCATCCATTCTGAAGGCGGAAACGATGCAAATCATTTCCCACTCCTCTTCTGTGGCGGAGCGCAGAACGCCACGGGCCTTTTCCGGGGCATCAAGCACGGTGATTTCGGCTTCGAGGCTTTTCCCAATCAGCCCCTTGCCCCTGGCGGCTTCCAGGGCCCGGCTGAAGACTCCACGGAGCGAGAGGATTCCTTCCCACTTCGCTTCCAGTTCCCGGTTGCTCCACGTTGGGTCGGCTTTTGGCCATTCGGCGAGGAAAACACTTTCGGGGAGCTTCCCGTCGATGGCCCGCATGGCCTGCCATGTTTCCTCTGCCGTAAAGCTTAGGACCGGGGCTAGGGCCCGGGTAAGGACATGGAGCAGTTTCCAGAGAACGGTCTGGCAGCTTCGCCGGGTCCGTTCCCCGGGCGCAGAAGCGTAAAGGCGGTCCTTGCTAACGTCGAGGTAGAAAGCGGATAGTTCGTTGACGCAGAATTGATAGACCACAAAAGTCGGGATATGGAACTCGTAGGTTTCAAAACCCTGGGTCACACGGTCGATGACCGCCTGCAGCCTTGAGAGGATCCACCGGTCCATCTCGTCCGTTTCCGCGGGAGAAACCGAGTCGCTGTCCGGGTTGAAGTCGAACACGTTGCTGAGAAGGTACCGGTAGGTGTTCCGGATGCGCCGGTACATCTCAACGAGGTTGTCGATGATGGTCTGGGAAATCCGGATATCGTTCCGGTAATCGGTGGATGCCACCCAAAGCCTGAGAATGTCGGCGCCGTATTTCTCGATCACTTCCTGAGGGCTGACGGTATTGCCGAGGGATTTCGACATCTTTCGTCCCTCCCCGTCAACGATGAAACCGTGGGTCAGCACGGAACGGAAGGGAGCGCGGCCACGCGTGGCGACCGCGTTCAGAAGGGATGTCTGGAACCAGCCGCGATGCTGGTCGCTTCCCTCCAGGTAGAGATCCGCGGGCCATCGGAGCTCTGGACGGGTTTCCAGAACGGCAATATGACTTGAACCCGAATCAAACCAGACATCCATGATATCGGTTTCTTCCCGCAATCTGGCCGAGCCGCACTTGTCGCAGTGTGCCCGGTCCCCCAGCAGCTCTGCAGGAGCGGCTTTCCACCAGATGCTGCTTCCGCTCCGACGGACCTTTTCCTGGACAAGGCGGATTCTCTCAGGTGTCAGAATCAGTTCCCCGCAGTCCTCGCAGTAAAAGGCAGGAATTGGCACTCCCCAGACCCTCTGGCGGCTGATGCACCAGTCAGAACGGTCTCGGACCATGTTTGAAATCCGCTCCTTGCCCCAGTCCGGAATCCATTCCACCCCCTCGATGGCCTTGAGAGCTTCATTGCGGAATTCCGAGACCGCGACGAACCACTGCTCTGTCGCCCGGAAGATGATGGGCTGCTTGCATCTCCAGCAATGGGGATAGGAATGCGTAATTTTTCCTTTGCCCAAAAGCCGCCCGTTTTCGAGGAGTACCTTGAAGACACGTTCGCTTCCCTCTTCCAGCGACAATCCCCCCACCAGCGGTGTTTCAGGGAGGAACCGACCTGTCGGGTCCACGGGATTGTAAATCTCAAGCCCGTAGCGGATGCCTGTCTCGAAGTCTTCGACACCGTGTCCGGGTGCTGTGTGCACGCAACCGCTGCCGGAGTCGAGGGTGACGTAGTCCGCGAGGACCAGGGGGATTTTTCTTTCATCGTAAAACGGATGGATCGCAATGAGCCCTTCCAGGTCTCGCCCCCTGCAGCGGTCGAGCGGTTCGGAGAACGCCAGACCGGTTTCCTTTTCAACAGAGTCCAAAAGCTCGGCAGCCAGGAGGAAAACCCTGCCGCCGGCAGGGGCGAACACGTATTCGTAGTCCGGCTGCAGGGCTACGGCCATGCTGGCCGGAAGCGTCCAGGGCGTGGTTGTCCAGATGACTACGGAAACTTCCTTTCCGGATAGGACGGGGAATCGTTCGCCAGCCCCAGGAAGGGGATAGGCGACATAAACGGAGGGGGAAGGATCATCCTCGTATTCGATTTCGGCGGCCGCCAAGGCAGTTTGACAGTCCGTGCACCAGTAAACGGTCTTGAACCCCTTGTAAACAAACCCCTTCTCCACCATGTCGGCAAACGCACCCAGCTGGGCCGCCTCGTATTCCGGCGTGAACGTCACATAAGGGTGGTCCCAATCGCCTAGAACTCCCAGGCGTTTGAACTCCTCCCGCTGGATATCGATGAAGCGGCTGGCATAATCGGTGCATTTCGATCTCAGCACGACGGGATCCATGGATTCTTTGGTTGCGCCTTCCTCCTTCAGCACGCGCAGCTCGATCGGGAGGCCGTGCGTATCCCAGCCCGGGATGTAAGGGGCTCGATAACCCTGCATCCATTTGTATTTCGGGATGAAATCCTTCAGGATCTTGTTGAAGGCGGTTCCGATGTGTATGTTTGCGTTGGCGTAAGGCGGGCCGTCATGAAGGATGAACAGGGGCTTGCCATCCGACCGGGCCATGAGTTGCCCGTAGAGGTTGATGTCCGCCCACATCTTCAGAAAGCCGGGTTCCCTCTTGGCAAGGTTGGCCCTCATCGGAAATTCCGTCTGAGGCAGGTTGAGCGTGTTCTTGTAATCCTCGGGCATGGATGAACCTCCTGAAAAGGGTTTGGCCGCCCCGGGCTGAAACCTGAGGCGGCAAGTCCCTGTTTGAATTTCCGTTTCCGCGCTAGGCGTTCGAGTCCGGGTGTTTGGTAGATTCCGCAGAGGCCTTGAGCTTCTTTGCCTTTATCACCTGGAAAAGGTGCAGGCCGACCAGAATGGCAAGACCGGCAAGGTCGGACCTGATTCCAGGGGTCATCAGTCCCATCGCTCCTACGATCGCAAGGATGCGGAACAGCCCGTTGACGGGCGCCTTGTAGAAACCGATCGTTCCGATCCCCAGGAGGAAGACTCCAATGATGGCAGTGATCACGCTGATCGTAAGGTCCAGCGGTTCCGGATTCACGAGAACCAGCATGGGGTTGTAGACGTAGATGTAGGGGACCAGAAAGCCCGCCAGTGCCAGCTTCATGGCTGTGAACCCGGTTTTCATCGGGTCGGCCCCGGCAATGCCGGCTCCGGCGTAGGCTGCAAGCGCGACAGGGGGGCTAAGGTCGGCAGCGATTCCGAAGTACAGGACAAACATGTAGGCCGCAATGGGCGGGACGCCGAGAGCGAAAAGGGCGGGTGCGGCCATGGTGCTCGTGACGATGAAGTTTGCCGTGGTCGGGAGCCCTGCGCCCAGCAGTATGCTCGTGATCATGGTCATGATCAGGGTGATGATGAGGCTCCCGTGAGCGATTTCGACGATGGCCCCGGCTATCCGGAGTCCCAATCCCGTGAGGGTCGCCATGCCCACGACCATGCCGACCGTGGCGCAGGCCGCCGCCACCCCTAGGGCCGTCCTGGCGCCGTTTTCAAGAGCGTTCTTGAACTTCGGCAGGGTCAGGGCAGTTTCCCTGTTCAGGTAGGAACAGGCGATATTGAGCAGGATCCCGTAGAAGGCGGCCTTGATTGGCGTATACCCTGCCAGGAGGAAGTAAATGATCCCGATCAAGGGGATGAGGAGCTGGCCTTTCGTCTTAAGCAGGCTCCAGATGTGCGGCAGCTGGTCCCGGGGCAGTCCCTTGAGTCCGAGTCGGGAGGCCTCAAGGTGGACCTGGACGATTACGGCGAGGTAGTACAGAAGAGCCGGGATGACGGCTGCCAGGGCGACCTTGATGTAGGGGATGCCCAGGAACTCTGCCATAATAAAGGCCGCGGCTCCCATGACCGGGGGCATGATTTGCCCTCCCGTGGAAGCCACCGCTTCTACGGCGCCGGCGAAATAGGGCCTGTATCCGACGCTCTTCATGAGGGGGATGGTGAACATGCCGGTCGTGCAGACGTTTGCAACGGAGGAACCGGAAATGGTTCCCATCAGGCCCGAACTGACGACGGCAACTTTTGCCGGTCCGCCCGTCGACCACCCCGCGATGGCCATGGCAAGGTCGATTATGAACTTGCCCATCCCGGTCTGTTCCAGAAAGGTCCCGAACAGGATGAACATGAAAACGAAGGTGGAAGACACTCCCAGCGGGACACCGAAAACCCCCTCGGTTCCTAGGTACATGTGGTTGATGATCCTGGGGATGTCAAAGCCCCTGTGGGCAAACATGTCCGGCATGTACCTGCCGAAATAGCAGTAGAGGAGGCTGAAGATAGCGATTCCCGGCAGGATGGGGTTCGAAACCCGGCGTGTGGCCTCCAGGAGCAGGGCGATCAAGACGAAACCCATGGCCAGGTCCATGGTAGTCGGCAGTCCGGCCCTCGTGATCAGCTGATCGAAGAAAAGGACGAGGTAGAGCGAGGAGAAGGCCGAAACGGCTGCCAGGGCCATGTCATACCATGGGATCGTGTCTTTCCTGCCCTTGTTCGTCGCAGGATAGAGCAGGAAGATGAGAGCCAGGGCAAAAGCAAGGTGAACGGCACCCTGCTTGATGGCCAGCAGGAGCCCCATCCCCGACGTGTAGAGATGGAATAGGGACATGGCGATCGCGATGACCGTCACGAGGAGAGCCTGTTTGCCCCCAAGCGTCCTGTAGCGAGCCTCCACGTCGTATTTCCGCATGATTTCGTCGAGGTCGATTTTTTCAGAAACCTCGGCGGCGAGAATTTCCTTCCCTTCTTCAATCAACGTGATCCCCCACTTCCCAAAAATAGTTCTTGGTTCAGGAACAGTCTAACGGAAATCGAGCAGGTTTAAAACCGGAGAGATCGCCCCGAGCGCCATGGAGCTGGGCTTGAACCGAATCCTTTCCCCGGCGAGCCGCTCAAAAAGGGCAACCGCGCCGTATCCTTGCAGTGTCACGACATTCCTTCCGAGGGAGGAAGTGCCGACACGGTACTCAAGGTGTTGCCACCGGTTTCTGCCCCCCTGGAGAACAAACCATGCAGAAGAAGAAAGGAAACGCCCGTTGGAGGGGGCAACTGTGGGAAGTCCTGCGTTGTTGGAGCGAAACCGTTCCTGCCACTGCCAGATTCGCCCGCATACCACCCGGTATTCGTCTTCCACGGGGGTGCGCTCCAGAGAATGGATGATTCGGCTGGTGAAGGACCAGCCTTCCGGAACAGGTTCACGAAAGAGGATATCCCCGTTTGCGAGCCGAATTTCCATTACGGTCGCGGGCCACCCGTAAAGGGCGGCTCCAAGCGAGAGAAGGAAGAGAGAAAAAAGAACGAAAAGCGACCGTTTCAGAACGCCTACTCCCTTTCGCCTCAGACCAGTAGAAAAATAAAAAAGCCCTTTTCAGGGCGATGGCGGGCCCGGCCAGACTCGAACTGGCGACCTACGGCTTAGGAGGCCGTCGCTCTATCCACCTGAGCTACGGGCCCACCGGAACGACGGATATCTTACCACGGGCGGCTGGGTGCTTCAATCCCGCCTTTGCCCCGAAAGGCAATCCGCGAGCCACTGCAGCTCGGCTTCATGCCCGCAAGCGTAATGATGCCAGGAGGCAACCGCTTCCGAAATGTCCTCGTGCATCCTGCGGACCAGATCTTGGACGCCTGGGAACTGGAGTTCCCCCCGAAGGCGCTCCAGAAAAAGAACCGTCAGATGAGCCCCGTAGAGATCGCCCTCGAAACCGATCAGGTGCGCTTCTACCCGCAAAGCCCGGATACCGGCGAAAGTCGGATTGAACCCGATGTTCAGGGCCGCTGGGCACCACTGGTTTCCCAGAAGGGCGCCGGCGGCATAGACCCCCCTTTGC
>JAJUIT010000154.1 GCA_029267465.1 Synergistaceae bacterium | reverse complement strand
TGTGTACAGAATACGCCTCAAGCATATATAGCATTTTCAGGAGCGAATCGCAAGGGATGATTTATCCCAAATCCGGAGGGCGGAGATAGATTCCCTTGACTGATTCGGGAGCAACGGCTCTTTCGAAAAAAAGGTCACCAAGGAGAGCGAGCCTTCCTCCGGAAGGGATGTAGTCTTCATAAACGAAACCGGGGTTTGAAAAAAGAGGAAAGGACTTGGTCTTTTCAAGTATTAAAAGAGCCTTGCCTTCCCAGGAAGAAAGCCGTTCGTCCAATTGCGAAAACGAATAGAATCCAGGTTCCCAGAATCCAGAAAGGCGCTTCGTTTCTTGATTAAAGCCGTAGGCCGCGGCGTAAAAAAAACCGCGCTTTGCATTCAGGATTGGGATCAGGACGTTTCCGCGGAAAACGGCGGCTGCCTGGTAAGCCATCAGCTCGAGGGTATTCACGGGAACCACCTGGCATCGCCTTGCGGCTGCCATGGCGAGTCCGTAGCTCAAACCGACGCGAACCCCGGTAAAGGAGCCAGGGCCGATCGTCAGGACGAACAAGTTAACCTGGGCAAGGGATCGGCCGGAAAGCCGGAGAATTTCCTCGACCGCCTTCGGAAGTTCGGAGGATTGTCCCCTGCCGATATTCAGGTTCATTTCCGCAAGAACCGTTCCGTTTTCTGAAAGGCCAATCGATGTCCAGGCGGTGGAGCAGTTGATTGCAAGATTAAGCGTCAATCCAATTCTTCTCCTTTTTTCCGAATCGAAGTAGCCGCCTCCCGGAGGGAAAAAGTAGCCTTCTCACCGAAGGTAAAGATCCGGATTGTGCGGCGTTCTGTAGAGTCGGGAGGCTCGGGAAGTTCGATCCGGCAGATCCAGGCTTCTTCAATTGGGGGGTGTTTCCAGTTTTCCGCCCATTCCACCAGGACGAGGCGCCCCTCTTCCAACGCTTCTTCCAGGGCGAGATCCTCCTGACCGCCCGGTTGCCTACGGTAAAGGTCTGCGTGGGTCACAGGGATGGCCGCGGGATACTCGTTGACGAGAGTGAAAGAAGGGCTCCTGACGTTTCCGGCCGACAGACCCTCGGTTATGCCTCTGACGAGGACGGTTTTTCCCGCCCCGAGGTCTCCGTGAAGAAGGATGAGAAGGCCCGGGAAGACAAACCGGGAAAGCAGGATCCCGAAGCGGTAGGTTTCTCTCTCGCCACTGGAAGGAAAAACAAGCTCAAATTCCGGGCTGGCAGAGTTCGGCATTGACCGAGGATCTCCCGTTTTTGGAGAAGACAGCGAGTTCGCGAAAAACCAGGTGGAGTGAATCCGCGATTTCGCCTGCGAGCAACCCGGTTTCGGTCCCGCGGGAATCACTCAGGAGTTTCCCGGCCCTGGCGTGAGCCCAGGCGGCCGCGAGGCCCGCTCTCCACGGAGAAAGCCCTTTCGCCAGAAGGGTTCCCGCGATTCCGGACAGGACATCCCCCGATCCGGGAACGGCCAAAGCCGGTGTCGATTCGAGGACGATTCCGATTCGTTTCTGGTCGCAACAGATCGAGTAGGGGCCTTTCAGAAGGACGGTCCCGAAACGGGCGGCCAAGATGGATGCGCTTTCAAGGCGCCGGTTGGCCACTTCAGCGGTCGGTTTCCGGAGAAGTCGGCCCGCTTCTCCCTCGTGGGGCGTAATGAGGCAAGAGGAAGCGGAGACTCTCCCCGGGAGAAAGAAAAGGGAGTCGGCGTCTAGCAGAAGGGGCTTCTGCCATGAGGTGGAAATCCATTCCAGAACCAACCCGGTTGTGGTGAAACGCCCTGAGCCGGGGCCGAAGATCAGGCAACCGGCTTTTTCCGACCAATCAGAAAGGATTCGGACCGCCGAATCAAAATCGACATGCCTCTCATCTTCTTTTGAGGCGGACAACACGAGGGCTTCCGGTAGCGCAGAGGAAGCCGATCTCGCAACGCATTCCGGGACGATCAGGACGACCAGGCCGGCTCCGGCTCGCAAGGCTGCGCGAGCGGCAAGGATCGGTGCCCCGCGGTAGAGGGAGGATCCTCCGAGGATCAGGACGGTTCCCTTCTTCCCCTTGTGATCGCTGAAGGATACGGAGGGCCAGTCCCGAGCCGCGTCCTCAATGCCGTAGCCTTCGACCGAAGGGGGCGGGAGAAGGAGTTTCTTTTCGATCCCGAGATCGATGACCCTGATCTTTCCGGCGTAGAGGGCTCCGGGCATGACCCTCAGACCGATTTTGGGGGCGAGGAAGGTGAGCGTCAGGTCCGCCCTGAAGGCTTCGGGATCCGCTATGCCCGTTGAAGCGTCCACCCCTGTGGGAACATCTAGAGCGACTTTCACGGGGCCGTTTTCCGGCACTAGCCGAAGGAGCCTGAGCGGTTCCCCGCGCAGAGTGCCGCATGAGCCGGTGCCCAAAAGAGCATCAATGATGCCTGCGGATTTTCGCAACCGTTCCGCTAGGAAGTCATCGCTGTGTTCTGCAACCTGGAGAATGGGACAACCCATCTGATCCAGAAGTTTGAGATTGGCCGCGGGAAGACTTTTGATCCTGGCGCGATTTCCCGTGAGAAGGACGGTAACCTCGCAGCCGGCAAGCGCCAGGTGGCGGGCTGCCACAAACCCGTCCCCACCGTTGTTCCCGGGTCCACAAAGGATTGTCCAGTCTCGTTTGCCGTACAGTTCGAGGATAGCCTCGGCAGCTCCCCTTCCCGCGTTTTCCATGAGAAGGGCTGGAGAAAACCCGAACTGTTCAGCCGCCAGGCGGTCTGCCTCCCGTATCGTGTCCGCATCAAAGAAGGGGATCATTGATACCCTCCAAGATCACCACGGCGACTACAAGATCGCCTTCGTGAGAAAGGCTGAGATGGATTCGGCCCGTCCGATCGGGAAACAGTCTTCTTGCCCGGTCTGACAGGCGTATTTCCGGTCGGCCGCTTTTCCTGGAGACCCACACGGAAGCCAGGCCGGTTTTTGCGAGTCCCCACCCGCCGGCCTTCGCGAAAGCCTCCTTTGCGGCAAAGGACGAAGCATAATGAAGCGCGGGGTTTCCTCCGGACTCTGCGTAGAGTTGTTCCTCCGGGGAAAAGACTTTCTCGACGAACCTGCGGTTGGCGATTGCGGCAGCAATCCTGGAAACACTGCATAGGTCAACGCCGACTCCGATAATCACGAGGGCCTCCTAGAAGTACCGGCTTCGTGGCGATTATAAAGGAATTGGGGCTGGAGGGAAAGAAAAAGGCATCCCGAAAGGGATGCCTTCATTTTTGGTGGGTGGTGCAGGACTCGAACCTGCGACCTCTTCCGCGTCAAGGAAGCGTTCTTCCTCTGAACTAACCACCCGGAGCATCATGCATTTTAAGGGGCGTCTCCCGCCTTGTCAATCATTCTTTTCCAGACATACATGGCAATCGCTGCTGCAACCGCGGCGTTGAGAGAACCTGCAGCCCCGCCCATTGGAATGCTGCGCCGCTCGTCGCAGCGGTTTCCTACGGGCCGTGTGATTCCTTTCCCTTCGCTTCCGACAACTAG
>JAJUIT010000149.1 GCA_029267465.1 Synergistaceae bacterium | reverse complement strand
GCTGAGCCACGCGCTGCCGAAGCCGCTCCTGCGGAAGGATCCGAGCAGAAGGAAGTCGAAGTCCTAGCGAAGGGCAAGGCCAAAAACCAGGAGGAGGCATAAGTCCATTGAAGCTGGTGGCGGGACTGGGAAACCCCGGTCTCGAATATGCCTGGACACGGCACAATCTCGGGTGGCTGGTGGCCGATCAGGTCATCAGCCGCCTGCATCTCAAGGGCCCCCTTAACCGGTTCCACGGGCTCCTGTGGGGTCCCTGCAGGGTCGGAAGCGATTCCCTTTACGTTCTAAAACCCCTGACCTACATGAACCTCAGCGGCAAATCTGTGCTTGCCGCGGTCAGAGAGCTCAATCTTCCCCCCGAAGAATGCCTGATCGTCGTCGATGACGTGGCCCTGCCGTTCGGTACGCTCCGCCTGCGAGCGAGCGGCTCTGCAGGGGGCCACAACGGAATCGCCTCGATCCTCGGGGCTCTTCAAACCCTTCATGTCCCGCGGCTGAGGTGCGGGATCGGGCGGCCTGTACAGGCGAAAGGACTCGCCGACTACGTAACGGACCGCTTTGACAGCGAAGAGCAGGGCCAACTGGACAGTTTCCTCGAAAAAGCGGCGGACGCCGTAATGCTCTGGATTCGACTCGGCATCGACCGAGCCATGAACCGCGTCAATGCAGGCTGATTCTCCGGGTTTGCCTTTGGATCTCATCCGAAAGGGCGATTGGGGGCCCTGGCAGAACAGGGATCAGGCCCTGATTGCCGGCAGCGCCGCCAGGGCCTGGCTATTGAGGGACTTCCCCTTTCCGGCCCTCGTCATCCTTCCCGACACGCGCAGGCAAATGGAATTCTTTTCGGACCTGAAAACACTGACCGAGGACAATCTAGCCCTCGCCTGCCTCCCTGAAATCCCCCTGACAACCTCCGGACTTTCGAATATCGGGATCCGCATCCAAAGGGGCGAAGAACTTGCCCGATGGAAAACCAGGCTCGGGATCCTGGTCTGCACGCCGGGTGCACTCATGGGGCCTCGCGCACTGGCCGAAGGAAAGCTTGCCCTGAGACTCGGGGATCGAATCGCCCGCGCATCTCTCCTCGGCTGGCTGGTCTCTTCGGGATATGAACGAGTCGATACCGTCTGGTCCCCTGGACAATTCGTCGTGCGGGGTAGCATCCTGGACCTTTTCGACCCCTCGATCCGAAGTCCCCTTCGTGTGGAGTTCCTGGATGATCGCATCGAGTCGCTGCGTTTTTTCAACCCGCAGACCCAGCGAAGCACAGGGCCCGTCGATACCGTCGAAATCTCCGCGGTCAGGGAGGGAAGAAGCCCTACCCTCGAGGAATTTTTCCCGGAAAACACCCGCGTCTTTCTCTTTGAACCTGCCGAAACGTCTTCCCAGGCGGATCATTACCGTTGGGTCTGGGAAGGGCTAAAGGAGGAAGCCGGTGTGGAAGGACTGCCCGAATGGGACTCCGTCTACCTCCGGCTCTCCCGTTTTCCGCTTCTCCGGATCAAGGCATCGACCGAGCGTGTTTCCGGGAAAATCGGCCTGGCACCCGTCCCTTCCTTCAAAGGCCGTTTGCAGGCCCTTGACGCTGCCCTCTCGGAATGGCAAAACCTGGGCTTGAAGGTTTCTGTCCACACCGCCGACCGCTCTCTGGCGTTGAGGCTCACCGAAAAGGGCATCGCGGTGAAGGAAGCGCCACTAAGTTCCGGTTTCATCAGTCCCTCAGAAAACCTCGTTTTTGTTTCCGACTCGGACATCAGCGGAATCACGGCTCTTCAGCCGACGGAAGGAGTCTCCCTGCCGCCCCTCGAATGGAGTGAAAGGCTGACGATTGGCGAGTGGGTGGTGCACGAGGACTACGGAATCGGGCGGTTCGTCGGCATCGAAAGCGTCCCGAGTGTCCAGTCGGAAAAACAGGAATACGTCGTTATCGAGTACGCCGGTGGACAGCGGCTTTTGGTTCCTCCCTTCCAGCTCTGGAAGGTCACCCCCTACCTCGCGCCGCGTGGGGCCGAGCCTTCCGCGGATTCTCTCAAATCAGGTCATTGGAAAAAAAGCCTTGCTCGTGTCCGGCGCAAGGTTCACGAAGCAGCCCTCCAACTGCTGCAGACCTATGCCCTTCGGGAAGTCTCTCCCGGCTTCGCCTTTCCCAAGGACGGCCCTATTTCCGCCCAGGCCGAGGCGTCGTTCGCTTTCACCGAAACGGCTGACCAGTTGCGGGCAATCCAGGAGATCAAGAAGGACATGGAGAAACCCCAGCCCATGGACCGTCTCCTGGTGGGAGATGTTGGGTTTGGAAAGACCGAAGTGGCCTTCCGGGCGGCCGTCAAAGCCGCGGAATCAGGAAAGCAGGTCGCGGTACTGGTCCCTACAACGCTACTTGCACAGCAGCATTATGAAACCTTTCTCTCCAGGATCGGAGAACTTCCCCTCCGCGTGGAAGCCCTCAGCCGCTTCGTCCCGAAGAGAAAGCAACAGGAGATCGTCCGCTCGGTCGCCGAAGGCAAGGTGGACATCCTGATCGGGACCCACCGCCTTGTTCAGAAGGACGTGCGGTTCAAGGACCTTGGGCTGGTTATCGTTGACGAGGAGCACCGGTTCGGGGTCCTCCACAAGGAGCATTCCAAAAAACTGAAGCCAGATGTCGACGTTCTCATGATGAGTGCGACGCCGATTCCCCGGACTCTGTTCCTTTCCCTTGGAGGTCTAAGGGACATCTCCGTCATCTCGACTCCCCCTCACCAACGACACCCGGTCCTGACCGTCGTGAGTCCCTGGAGGGAGGATCTGCTCCTTCGGGGGGTCCTGAGGGAAAAGGCACGGGGAGGACAGACCTTCTTCGTGCACAACCGGATCGCGGACATCGAAGCCCGTGCAGGAACCCTCAGGACCCTTTTCCCCTCGCTCAGGATCGACATCGCGCACGGGCAGATGGGAGAGGGGGCTCTCGAAGAGGCCATGCTCCGATTCTATTCGGGAGAAACGGACGTCCTCGTCTGCACGACCATCATCGAAAGCGGGCTGGATATCCCCAGGGCGAACACCCTGGTCGTGGACGACGCCCATGAACTCGGCTTGGCGCAGCTTTACCAGCTGCGAGGGAGGGTAGGGCGGCGTGAGGAACAGGCTTTTGCTTTCTTTTTCTACCCCAGGGAGTTTCCCCTTTCCAGGGAAGCCCGGGAACGCCTCGAAGCGATCGGCGAGTTGGCCGACCCTGGGTCGGGGTACGAACTCGCCCAGCGGGACCTGGAAATCCGCGGCGGAGGCCAGGTCGTCGGGACAGCCCAGCATGGGCATGTCGAACGGGTCGGATACCACCTCTACTGCCGCATGCTGGAAGACCAGGTTTCGATTTTGAGGGGAAAGCCCCTTGCCGGGACACGAATCGAAATCCTGGCACCGCTGCAGATCCCCCCTTCGTACATTCCACAGCCAGGTGTCCGAATCGCCCTTTACAGGCGCCTCCTGCGAGAGCAAGATAGGAACGAGCTTTTCAGCCTGAAAGCCGAAGTAAGAGACAGGTTCGGCCCTCTTCCGCCCGCCGTCGAAGGGATCTTCGGACTGGCCCTGCTCCGGATTGAAGGAGACCGTCTCGGGATTGACTCGGTTCAGGTCAGCTCGAAAGAAACAACCCTTAAGGGGACATTGGCAGGAATTCCCGCCCTTCAGCGGGCTACCGG
>JAJUIT010000177.1 GCA_029267465.1 Synergistaceae bacterium | reverse complement strand
GGAACGGTTGGACCTGGCTAGCGAGGCTGGCATGGAAGTCGAAAGGCCGGGACGGGTCTTCGTCTCGCTGGAAAAGCGGGATGGGGAAATCTCCAGGGTGAAGGTGGGCGGATCGGCCGTCACGGTGTTGGAGGGGGTTCTGAGATTCAGGAGGGAGGACTGCCGATGAAGACGATCGGGCTTGTGGGAGGCGTCAGCTGGGAATCGAGCAAGGAGTACTACCGCATCATCAACGAGGAAGTCGCCAGGCGGCTGGGCGGGCTGCACTCCGCCGAGTGCGTGATGACCTCGCTGGATTTCGACCCGGTGGCGAAGGCCATCAACGCGGGAGACCACGAGACCTACCGGCAGCTCGTGCTCCGTTCGGCGGCCCGGCTGAAAGGGTCCGGCGTGGATTTCGTCCTCATCTGTTCGAACACGACGAACGCATTTGCCGAGGACGTGGAAAAGCTGCTGGGGGTTCCCGTGATCCACATCGCGGACGCGATGGGCGCGGCCGTGGTCAAAAAGGGGTTTCGGACCGTCGGGCTTTTGGGGACCCGCTCGCTGATGGAGGCGGACACGGTAAAGGGACGCCTGGAGCGGAAGTGGGGCCTTTCGGTGCTCATTCCAGACGAGGAGGACCGCGTCACCGTGAACCGCGTGATCTTCGAGGAACTCTGCGCGGGGAAGATCGTCGATTCCTCCCGGGAGGAATACCTCAGGATCATGGGAAAGCTCGCTGACAGGGGGGCCGAGGGCATCCTCCTGGCCTGCACGGAGATCCCCCTCCTGATCCAGCAGCAGCACACCGCGCTTCCCGTCTTCGACTCGACGGAGCTTCACGCCCTCATGGCCGTGGACCTCGCGCTGGAGGGCTAGCCCGTTTTGAAAGGAGAAACGGCCCGGGTCGCCTAGGCCCTGGCCGCTCGGCACGCTCGCGGGGGCATGCCCTGGGCGTTTCGACCCGGCATCCCGAGCGAGGGAGGAAAAGCGACACCCTACCCTGGGCGGTTTCAGCGGGGGCGGTCCTCGTTTTCCCGGGCATCGTGGGGGCCGGCGTGATCTTCGTCGCCACGAGGAAAACCGGCAGCGTTCTTTTGGTCCTGCTCCTCGGGGTAGGCACCGTGGCGCTCCTCCGTGGAGCCGGGTTTTGAACCGGGAGGTTTTGAGAATGAACCGCATCGAGTTTGCCAGGCGGATGGGGAAGCTCCTGCTTGGCCTGTTCCTTTTTGCCCTGGGCATCGTCGTGACGATGAAGGCCAACCTCGGTTTCGGCCCGTGGGAGGTCTTTCACCAGGGGATCAGCCTCAAGGTGGGCCTGAGCATCGGCAACGTCTCGATCCTGGCCGGCCTTCTAATCTGCGTGCTGGTTTTTCTGGCCGGGGAGAAACTGGGACTCGGCACGCTCCTGAACATGGTGCTGATCGGTTTTTTCATGGACCGCATCCTGGCCCTGGGGATCATTCCCCGGATGACGGGATTCCTCCCGGGGCTTCTCATGATGTTTGCCGGCCTCTTCATCATCTCCCTTGCCTCGTACTTCTACATGGGGTCGGGTTTCGGGGCGGGACCCCGGGACAGCCTGATGGTGGCGCTCGAAAGGAAAACCGGGCTGGCCGTGGGCCTGTGCAGGGGGATCGTCGAGGGAAGCGCCGTCCTCCTGGGATGGCTGCTGGGCGGTCCGGTCGGGCTTGGAACGGTGCTGTCGGCCTTCGGCATCGGCTTCTGCATCCAGGTGGTGTTCCGTTCGCTGGGGTTTGACGCCAGGACGGTGCAGCACGAAACGCTCGAGGTCACGTTCCGGAAGCTTCTTCCGAAGAGCGGGGGCTGAAACGGTCGCAAAAGAGGGGCCCCGGCCAGGGCCGGGGCCCCTCCGCTTCAGAAAGCGTTCACCAGGGGCGCTTGCGGGGACACCGGCCCGCGGGGCCTTCGTCCAGCATCCTTTTCTGCTCTTCCGTCAGCATGGACCGGAACTGCTCCATGTGGCGCGAACGCTCGAAGATTCCCTCCACCGCCAGTTCAGAAAGCCTTCTGGCGTCAGCTTCAAGGCGTCGCAAATCCGGGTTCGGAGAAAAAGCGCGCTTCGACAATTCTGTTTCGAGTCTCCGCATCTGCTCCCGGCGGGCTTCCATGGGTTTTCCCCAGGCCTTGAACAGGACCTCGACCCGGGTTTTCTGCGCCTCGGTCAGGTTCAGCCGCTCGGCGAGGCGTCCCAGGGGGAATTCCGGACGGTTCCTCCACTCGTTCTTGGCCGTGCCGAGCCGGTCCAGTTTCACCAGCAGGATCGAGCGCTGTTCAGGAGACAAAACGGCGTGGAGTTTTGCCAGAACCCGGGCCTTG
>JAJUIT010000071.1 GCA_029267465.1 Synergistaceae bacterium | reverse complement strand
GACGTCATCATCCTAGCCCAGGCGGAAAAAGGAATGGCCATCACCCCCGAATCCTTCCTGGCCCTCTTCAGGGGACTGCCCCTCCGGGCAGCCGCCTCCGGCCACGTCGTCGAAGTCCGCTCTGACGCCCTTTTCCACCCGGGCCCCAGGGTCCTGGAGGCCGCGCGGCTTTTGGCAGAGGCACTGGACAAGGAGGGGAAACCCCGTGTCCCGTAAACGCCTGCAACCCGACCTAGACCTGACCCCCCTGATCGACGTGCTGTTCATGCTGATTCTCTTTTTCGTCTTGACGGCCTCCCTCCTCCAGGGCCAGATCTCGGTCCGGCTGCCGCAGGGCCAGGGGACCCCGATCGGGGGAAAGCCGGCCGTCATCGAAATCCTTCCCGACGGCCGGATCCGGTTTGACGGGGCCTGGGTTTCCCGGGAAGAAACCATCGCCCTGGCCGTGAAAGCCGACAAGGCGGGAAGGGAACTCGTCCTCGCCGCCGACCGGAAAGTGCCGTACGGCAACGTCGCCTCTCTGCTGGAAACCCTGCGCAGATCCGGGATCCAGGACGTGGGGCTTGGTCTCGAGGGGGGAAAAGCCCCTTGAAACGATGGGGAATTCCCCTGCTCCTCAGCCTTGCCTTTCATGCCGCAGCCGCCTTCCTGCTTTTGGATGACCTCAGCACGGCGGCCCCGCCTCCGCCCGTGATGAGAGCGCGGCTGCTCCTTCTCCCCCAGGCCGCCCATGAGCGGCCCAAGGCGGAGGAAAGACCCCGCGAAATGCCGTCGAACCAGGCCCCGGCCCGCCCCCTTCAACCTCTTTCGACTTCCCCGCAGCGGCCGGGAAAGAAACTTCCCGCGACCCCCGCGGCAAACCCACAGCCTTTCGGGCACGGCATCCGGGAAACGGCCACGGATGGGTTCTCGACAGAATCGGGCGAACCTGCAGCCTCCCCTTCTGCAGAGCCTCACGCATCGGTTCCGGAGGCCCGGGAACCGGACATCCTCGCCCGGACCAACCCGCTTTACCCGCTGAGCTCGCGGAAAAAGGGCGAATCGGGAACCGTGGTCCTGCTCGTCAGGCTGGACGGCCAAGGGCATGTCCAGGAGATCTCCGTCCGTTCCTCATCGGGATACCCCGCCCTGGACCAGTCCGCCCTGCGAGCGGTCCGAGCCTGGAAATTCCGGCCGGAAGCCCCGGGTTTCCTGCTGGTCCCGGTTGTGTTCAGGCTGGAATGAGAAAGGAGCCGGGAGCATGAAAATCAAGGTCCTTCCCGAGGATTTCCAAGTCAGGGAAAGATTGGACCTGGAGGCTTCCTCCGCTCCAGGAGCCTATCGCCTCTACCGGCTTTCAAAGAAAGGCTGGAACACGATGGACGCCATCGCGGCCGCCGCCAGGGCCAACAACGTCCCGCTCTCGGCCGTCGGGTACGGCGGCAAAAAGGATCGGCATGCCCTGACGGAACAGTTCCTTTCGGTCCCCTCCCGCTACCGCCTGGATTTCGATGCTAAGAACGTCTCCGTCGTCCAGGAGGGGTTTATCGACGACTACCTCTCCCCCTTCCACCTTCTGGGAAACGATTTCCGGATCACGGTCCGGGACCTCTCCCAACCCGAGGCCCGCTCGTTCGAAAACGGGCTGGAGCGGGTGTCCCGATGGGGGTTCGCCAACTACTTCGACGACCAGCGGTTCGGCGGAGTCTCCGAAGGAGCCTTCCTGGCCGAAAGGCTGATCCGCGGGGAGTACTCGGGAGCCCTGCAGCTTTTCTTCTGCGCGATCCATCCGGAGGACCCGGCACCCTTGAAAGCCCTGAAGACGATGCGCCGCCGGGCCTGGGGCGACTGGAACTCGCTGGTCCTCATGTCCCGAACGAGGGAGGAACGGGAAATCGCCCGCCTGCTTTCCCGCGACGCCTCCCGCGGCGGGCTGATCCGAGCCCTAAACGCAATCCCGCGGGAGGAGCTTTCCATGGCGTTTGCGGCCTTCCAATCCTTCCTGTGGAACTTGGCCCTTTCCCGCCTGGTCCTTCTTTTCGGGAAAGACCCCTTCGAGGTCCCAGGAAAAGCGGGGCCCACGGTGCACTTCAACAGCCTCGAACCGGAAGGGGCCAACCCGCTGACGAACCTTGAAATCCCCACGGAGGCCTCGAAAATCCTCCCCGCGGAACCGCCGGTCCGGAAAATCATGGACGAAATTCTCCAGGCCCGCGGCATCCGCCGCCCCCAATTCAACATGAGAGAGTTCCGGCGCACCTTCTTCAAGTCCTTCCTCAGGAAAGCCGTTTCAAAGCCGGAAAACCTATTCTTTTCAGGCTTCGAGCCGGATGAGCTTTACCCCGGGAAATGGCGGGCCACCCTCGGATTTTTCCTGCCAAAAAGCTCCTACGCGACCATGTTCCTGAAAGCCGTGTCGGGAGGAAACTGACCCCCCATCTTGACAGCGAATGGAGGGTCGGCTATATGTTAGGCAGGCCTAATAACGGATGGAGATTTCGATGAAAATGACACTAAACGCTCTTGAAGACGGAACCCGGGCGGTCATCGCCGAGATGCCGCCCGGCGAGTGCGCCCAACGACTGGAGGCTTTGGGCCTTTACCCCGGGAAGACGATCCGGAAGATCTCCGGCATGCCCTTCAAGGGTCCGGTGACCATCCTGCTGGACCAAAGACAGATCGCGATCGGTCACGGGATTGCCTCGAGACTCATCGTGGAAGTGGAAGAAGGGGAACCTCGGGAGGGGGACCGTGCCTGATGCCTTCCTGTGACGGCCGCTGCACGTCCTGCGAGGGCTGCCTTTCTCGTTTGCCTTCCTTGCCCGACGGCAGGGAGGATTGCCCGAAGCGAATCCTCCTGACGGGAAACCCGAATGTCGGGAAGAGCGCCTTTTTTTCCAGGCTGACCGGCGTTCACGCCATTTCCTCAAACTATCCCGGAACGACGGTCGGTTTCATGGAAGGGACCCTTCGGGCCGGTAAAACGTGTTACCGGCTGGTGGACGTCCCGGGCGCCTATACGCTGGAACCGACCAACGAGGCGGAGGAAATCGCCCGCAAAATGATCGAGGAGGGTGGCGACAAGGTCATCATCGTGCTGGACGCCACCGCACTGGAAAGGAACCTCGTCCTGGCGCTCCAGGTGCTCGAAAGGGGGATCCCGTCGATCGTCGCGCTGAACATGGTGGACGAGGCGAGGCACCGGGGCGTCCTGGTCGATCCGGCGGCCCTGCAGATAGAGCTGGGAGTTCCGGTCGTCCCGACGGTCGCGGTGACGGGGCAAGGCATCCGCGAACTCGTAGCGAAGCTGGACGAGGCCACAGTTTCCCCCCTTGCCGGCGTCCCCAGGGAGGAGCGCTGGCAGCGAATCGGAGAGATCGTCGGCCGGGTCCAGAAGGTCGTCCACCGTCACCACACGTGGAGGGACCGGCTGGAGGACGCCAGCGTCCACCGGTTCTGGGGAGCCCTCATCGGCATCGCGGTACTGGGAGTCAGCTACCGGGTGGTCCGGCAAATCGGGGAAGGACTCATCAACCTGGTCCTGGACCCGTTTTTCGAAAGCGCCGTCAGGCCGGTTCTCATGAAGATCTCAGACCTTTTGGGGCCGGGGTCTTTGCTCCACACCCTCCTGATCGGGACCCTGTTTGACGGAAGGATCGATTTCGAGCTGAGCTTCGGGATGATTTCCACCGGGCTCTACGTCGAGTTCGTCATGGTGCTCCCGTATATCGTGGCTTTTTACGCGGTCCTCAGCTTCCTCGAGGATTCCGGCTATCTCCCCCGCCTGGCCGTTCTTTTCGATGCCTTGCTACATCGGCTGGGAATACACGGCTACGCCGTCATCCCGACCCTCCTGGGGCTGGGGTGCAACGTGCCGGGGATCCTGGCGACCCGGGTGCTGGAATCGCGGCGCGAACGCTTCATTGCCGCCACGCTCATCTCCGTGGCGATCCCTTGTGCCGCCCTCCAGGCCATGGTTGTGGGCGTTCTTGGAAACCTCGGCCTCCGCTATGTCTTTCTCGTCTACGGATCGCTTTTCCTTTCCTGGCTGATCCTGGGAAGGGCCCTGCACAAGATGCTTCCAGGATTCAGCCCGGAACTGATCGTCGAGATCCCTCCCTACCGGCTGCCTTCGGCTGAGGCCTTCGCCATGAAACTCTGGTTTCGGATCCGCGGTTTTCTCCTCGAGGCGACCCCGCTTGTGCTTGGGGGGATTCTGGTAGCCAACCTCCTGACCACGACGGGTACCATCGGGTTTCTTTCCCGGCTTTTCGCTCCGCTTTTCAACGTCGTCCTCGGCCTTCCCGCATCGGCCGCCGGGGCCATCCTCCTGGGAATCCTGCGGAAAGACGTGGCCGTTGGGATGCTGGTGCCCCTGGGACTCTCGGCCAGCCAGCTGGTCGTCGCGACGGTAACACTAGCCATGACCTTCCCCTGCATCGCCACCTTCGTGGTCCTGTGGAAAGAGCTGGGAGCAACGGACACCCTGAAAAGCCTGGGAATCATGCTGATCACGGCTTTGGCCGCGGGAGGGATCCTGAACGCGGCTTTCTCATTCTTCTCCTAGACGGGGAAGGCCAGCCGCGAAAGGCCGGGCCCTGGGGCAAAGCGCCATCCCACTTCAAAGACGGATTCCAGAACGGTCTCGTTCACTTCGCGGGGAGCGAAAACCCCGAGCAGCCGCCCCTCCTTCAGGAAAGCCATCTTCGACGCGTAGCGAAACGCCAGGTTCACGTCATGCAGGGCCACCGCGAGGCCCTTGCCTTCCCGCGCCAGGTCGGCCAGCCGCTCCATCACCAGGAGGGCATGACGGGGATCCAGGGACGCGGTGGGCTCGTCGAACAGGCAGAACCGAGTGTCCTGGGCGAGAGCCCGGGCAAGGCAGGCCCTCTGGGCTTCCCCGCCGGAAATTTCTGTCACCGGCTTCTCCCGGACCTTTTCCAGGTCCATGGCCTTCAGAGCCTCTTCCACCTTTCGCCTGTCCATTTCCCCTGGGCGCTCGAAGGGCCCGAGCCAGCAGGATCTTCCCATGAGCACGATCTCCGCCACCCGGAATCCCTGCGTGAAGGCGAACTGCTGGGGGACGTAGGCGACCTGCCTTGAAACGCTTCTCCGGTCCATCCCGGAAATCGGCCGGTCTCCAAGGCGCACCTCCCCTTCGATCACACGGACGACGCCGCACAGTGCCGAGAGCAGCGTGCTTTTGCCGCTGCCATTGGGGCCCAGAAGAGCCAGCACTTCCCCGGGTCGGATCTCGAGGGAGATCTCCCGGAGCACGGGCAGGCTCCCGTAGCCGGCGGAGATCCTGGTTGCCGACAGCATCAGGCCCGCCTCCAGAGGAGCAGGCAGAAAACCGGTCCCCCGACAAGCGCCGTGATCACGCCGACCGGCAATTCTGAAAGGCTGCGGGCCGCCTGGTCCGCGACCAGCATCAGCAGGCCTCCGCCAAGCAGGGAAAGGGGCACCAGCCGGACATGGTTCGGACCCGCAAGGATCCGGACCAGGTGAGGCACGACCAGTCCCACGAAACCGACAACCCCCGAAAAGGACACGAAAACGGCCGTTGCCAGGGAGGAGATCAACAATAGTCCAAGCCTCAGGCGAGGTTCGTTGACTCCCAGGGCCATTGCCGGGCTGCCGGATGCCACGATATCCAGGTCCCGGTGAAGGCCGAACCCCAGCCCGCCCACCAGGATTGCCGCGGGAAGGCACCAGCCCACGCTGCCCCAGCTGGACCCGGCGAAGCTGCCCATGATCCACAGGACGATCGCCGCCATCATCTGCCCCGATAGGGCTTTCAGCAGGGCGATGGCGGCACTCAGGATGCTTCCCACAACCACGCCGGCAAGGATCATCCGGGTGGGTTCCCGAAGGGCCCCGCGACCTCCCAGCATGAAAACCACCCCGAGAGCCCCGACACTGCCTGCGAAAGCCCAGAAAGTTAGGAAGGGCCATTGAAAGGAGATTGCCGCCGCGGCCCCGAAGGCCGCCCCCGATGCCACCCCAAGCGTATACGGTTCGGCCAGTGGATTCAGCAGTAGGGCCTGGAAAAGGACCCCGCAGCCGGCAAGCCCGGCACCCGTCGCCAGGGCCGTCAGTGCCCTGGGCAGCCGCACCTGCCAGATGACGGCGCCGGCGAGGTCCTCCGGGGAACCGGCAGCCTCGCGGGCGCCGCTTGCGAGGATCCTCAGCACTTCCCGCAAGGGGATCCGGACATCCCCGGACAGAAGGGAATAGCCGAAGGCCCCGGCCAGGGCCAAGGCAAGAACCAGAAAAACAAGAACCGTTCGGAAATGGTCGCGGGAGGTTGCCAAGAAACCCACTCTCCTGTCAAGAGGATCCTGGCCAGTATAAAAGAAAATGGGCGGTACGCGCATCCCGCGCGCCCGCCCCTAAATCGTCCGCTTCCCGGAGGGATCTGTTTACAGGGCGATCGAGGTGTGAACCGGGGTGTAGGCACTCCCCGCAAGGCCGTTGACGGTCGTCGTGATGTAAACCCAACCGCCTTCAGAATCCTTCTCCCAGCTGCCAGCGGCCTCGCAAATGCCCCCGATCGGTTCCTGCCCGGCCATGTACCAGTTACCCCTGCTGTCTTTCAACCACATGTCAAAACCTCCCTTTCCGAACTCGACAGGCCGCACGACAAAACTTGCGGCGTCCCTGAGATCAACGCCCTCGAAGCTTCGTCTCGCTCGTCTTATTCGGCTGGTCGGGACCGTGGTGAATTTCATCCTTTACCCTCCGTTCCAAATTCTTGCGGCTTTTATACCAGAAGTCACAAAACATGTCAACAGCAGTTTATTTATATTGTATAACTAAACTCGTATTGTCAGACAATTTCCTCGCACCCCTCGCTGCCCGCATCTTTAACCTGCAGTCGAGGCTGCACCAGGACTACATCCGGAAGCGCTCCCTGCCCCTTTAGAGCGTTGAGGAGGATGCGCGCAGAAAGAACTCCGGTTTCAAAGGCAGGCCAGATGAGGCGTGGGAATCCAAAACAGCAGCAATCCGTCGCCCTTCCGCAGGACACCACGGCTTGCCTTCCGGGGGGCGGGAGCTGGCCGTCGCAGAACACCCATCCGGTTTGCGCCCCTTCCTGGCCCGCCTGCTCCCTTAATGCCTCCCCCATCTCGGGGAAGAGGGCTTCAGGACCCGGCCGGTAAGCGATCGGAGCCCCGCCGGAAAGGTTCCTCAGCTGCCGGAGACCCTCTTCCGCGTCGATGAGAACAGAGTGAGCCCCCTCCTGGCGGAATCCCACCGTCACCGCCGGAACGCCAGGAATGTTCCCAAGTTGCGGATCCAAGCTAAGAAGGCCGTCGACTCGACGGGCCGAGAGGGTTCTCCGCAGACTTTCCCGGGTTCCCTGCACCCCTCCCGTCGAGCGAACCATGAAGTCCGTCCGCCCCTTTGCCAGCACCCGCTCAACACCGGAAAGGAACATGCCGGTCCACCCGCTCGCCAGTGACCGAAAAACAACCGCCACCATGCCGCTTTTGCTGCTGGAGAGCCCTTTCGCCACCGCATCCGGTTCGTAGCCCAGCCGTTTAACCGCTTCCCAGACCTTCTCCCTCGTGGCGAGGGAAATCCTCGGGTCGCCCTTTAGCGCCCGGCTGACTGTTGCCTTATCAACCCCGGCCTCCCTGGCCACCTGGACCATTGTGACCCGCATGCTGCACGCCCCTTTCATTCAACCGGTTGCAATTCTACCATCTGGATCGCTGCCCCGCACCCTTCGGCTACAATGGAGTCGATCCCACTGCCGATTGGAGGAATCGTCATGATCATGATCGGAATTTTTGCCGCCGTTGTCGCCCTTGTGTTCGCATGGTCCGTTTCTGTCTACAACCGTTTCGTCCGGCTACGGAACCTCATTGCCGAGGCCTGGAGCGGGATCGACGTCCAGCTCAAGCGGCGAGTGGATCTGATCCCCAATCTCGTGGAAACCGTCAAGGGGTACGCCGGCCACGAAAAGGAACTTTTCGAAAAAATCGCCGCAAGCCGGGCCCAATCCGTCAGCGCGGGTTCGGTCCGGGAACAGGCTGCCGCTGAAAGCGCCCTGACAGCCTCCCTCCGAACGCTTTTTGCCGTGGCGGAAGCCTATCCCGAACTGAAGGCCAACACAAACTTCCTCGAACTCCAGAAAAGCCTGGCGGAGATCGAGGACCAGATCCAGATGGCGCGCCGGTACTACAACGGAACGGTGCGGGAAAACAACGTCCTTGTCGACAGTTTCCCCAGCAACCTCGTCGCCCGTATGGCCGGCTTTACGAAGGCCGATTTCTTCGAACTGGAAGACAGTGCGGAGCGGAAGGCCCCCCAGGTCCGTTTCTAGGCGGAACGGCAGATGAGACCCCGGTCCCGGTTTCTGATCCCCTGCCTGGCCCTTTTGTGCACGCTCCTGGGGGTTTTTCCCCCCGGGCGTTCACAGGCCGAGGAGAGGATTCTCGAGTACGGCAGCGAGATCTCCGTTGGGACGGATGCTTCGCTGCAGGTCACAGAAACGCTGCGCGTGCGGGCCGAAGGAGTGGCCATCAGGCGGGGTATTTACCGCGACTTCCCGACGACCTACCACTCACCGGGCGGAGAAACCGTGATCGTTCCGTTCGAGGTCCTGGCCGTGATGCGTGACGGCCGTCCAGAGCCCTTCAAAGTCCAGCCGCAGTCCAATGGTGTGCGGGTTTTCATCGGGGACCCCGATCGTTTTCTTTTGCCGGGGATCTACACCTATACCCTGGTTTACCAGACAGCCATGCAAATCGGCTTTTTCCCGGATCATGACGAACTGTACTGGAACGTGACAGGCAACGGTTGGCGCTTCCCGATCGATGTGGCCTGGTGCGTCGTCACCCTGCCCGGCAAGTCTCCCGTAACGATGACGGAAGCCTACACCGGGGAAATGGGGGAACGGGGAAGGGACTTCCGCATTCTGAACGAGAACGGGGGGACTCCCCGTTTTGTGACAACCCGTACCCTTTCTCCGGGGGAGGGTTTTTCCATCGTGGCAGGGTGGCCGAAGGGGATCGTACGCGAACCCTCCCGTGCCGAACGGCTCAAGTGGAAACTCCGGGACAACGCAGGACGGTTCGCCCTTTTCACCGGCCTGGGGATCGTCCTGCTTTACTATTTCTTCGTATGGTTCCGTTACGGACTGGATCCCCGCCCCGGGACGATCATTCCCCGATTTGCCCCGCCGGAGGGGGTTTCGCCCGCTGCAGCCCGCTATCTTTACCGGATGGGATTCGACGACCGCTGTTTTACGGCCACCTTGATCAAGGCCGCCGTAAAGGGACTTGTGACCATCGAACAGGACGGGAAGAACTACTTCCTCCGGCGGGGTCCGAAACTCGATTTCAATTCCCTTGACGAAGAGGAGCGTTTTGCCGTCTACCCTCTTGTCGGCTCTCACGAAACCTTGGCGGTGGACGCAGCCAACCACACCGCTTTCAGCGGCGCCGTGACGGCCCTCAAGGATCTGCTGAAAAATCACTACTACGGCAAGGCCTTCGTCCGCAACACGCGTTTCTTTGTCCTCGGAGTCCTTCTGACCGTACTCTCCCTGGTTTCCGGAGTGATCCTGGATCCGAGCCTCGAAAACCTTCCCAAGAACGTCGCCTTTGCTTTCGTTTTCCCGATCCTGACGCTGATGGTCCTGGCCTTCGGAGCGGGCATGATCAAACAGCTGAAAGCCCTGAAGAACGGACCCCGCCGGCTTTCTGCCCTGATCCGCCTGCTCTTTCTCTCCCTCTTCGTCCTTCCGCTGACGTCCGTTCTGGGGGTCATGGGACCCGGCCTGGCTAGAGCCGTATCCTGGCCCCTTCTCTCCGCCGTCGTCCTGCTTGTCCTTTCGAACGTCCTCTTTGCGTGGCTGCTGAAGGCAAGAACCCCAACGGGGAGGAAGATCATGGACGAAATCGAGGGATTCCGCCTCTATCTTTCGGTCGCGGAAGCCGACCGACTCAACCGGCTGAACCCGCCCGACCGGACTCCCGAGCTTTTCGAGCGCTTCCTGCCCTATGCCCTTGCTCTTGGAGTCGAGCAGGAATGGTCGGAGCAGTTCGCTGACGTCTTTGCCCGAATGGCCGCGGAGGGCAGGGCCCCGGAATCCTGGCAGGGGGGATACCGTCCGTCCTGGTACATGGGGGATGCCATCCGCGGTTTCAACGTCGGGGCGTTCACTTCGAATTTCGGCTCGAGCTTCTCCGGGGCGATTTCTTCGGCCTCGGTGCCCCCCGGCAGCAGCTCGGGCTTCGGCGGAGGCGGCGGG